>NZ_JAOWRF010000219.1 GCF_025753815.1 Plectonema radiosum NIES-515
GATGCGCCATCATTGTTCCTGCTACGCAGAAAGACATTCAACGCATCCTCTCCTGCCTCACTCGCATTCATCTCAACACCAAACTGAGTACAGTTATGGTGTGAGCCTTCTGCTTATTGAGGTAAAAGAAAATTGATCGTAAGGAAGGTCACGCATAACGTCTGTGGTGACAAATTCTGGCTTTTCCAACTCCTCTATCGTTGGAATGTACCCATCAACAGCAGCTTCACGTTCTCCTGCCCACATCCAAACGATACCTTGACGTTCCACAACTTCAAATGATTGCACGCAAGCATTAGCAGGAATTTTGGCATCCGTTGATAACTGGGGAATATGCAGACATTGACCATCACTGCCAAATTGCCAACCGTGGTACAAACACTCTATTTTACCGTCAGTGATCTGTCCGTCAGAGAGTTTAGCGGCACGGTGAGGACAACGATCTACCAGACAGACAAGTTGTCCATTTTCATCCCTAAATAAAACGAACGGTTCGTCATACAAAGAAAAACTATAAGGTCGGTTTTTGGGTAAATCTTGCACAAAGCAAACAGGATACCAGCATTGCCTCCAGTGGAACTCTTGATTTTGCTCAGGCTGGAGCGCAGTTTGTTTTGCTTGTTCTTCTATCTGGGAATTCACTATCATAAAAAAAACTCCGATCAACTGCTTATCTGTTCTGTGTTATCTATCTAGCTTACATATTGACATAAGTTAGATTTTGTGATTAATTTCATCTTTAATTTGCTCATGAGAAGTTAAACTAGAATAACTTTACTTTTATATTTTTATTAAGTATGAGCAGCATCAACTTATTCACTAGGGAATAAAAATGGAAAATGCCAATTACCGTGCTGGTCAAGGATTAACAAAAGTTTTACTCAGTGGTCAAAAGCTGAAACTCAACGGTTGGTAGTGGCTATGCGGTCGTAAGTGTTCATACTGAGAAAATGAGATTGAATCATGTAACCTTTTTTAATTTGGTTAGTAATTAAAAAATGCTTATAGCGTTTCCCGACAAGCGTGAGGTACAAAAAGAAGTAATTAACCACAGATGAACACAGATAAACACAGATAAGTTCGTACTTCAGCAGACTAGGAACCGCTATATCGATACTTGATAATATTTTAAACTATTAGTATTTCGTTTTCCCAGTCACAGATTAACTAAATTTAGCAAGGATAAAGTATGGCAAAATCTGACAAAATAAATTTTTCTACTCCTAGTGGATTTCCCGAATTTCTTCCTAGCGAAAAGCGCTTGGAATTATATTTATTAGATATCATCCGCAAGGTATTTGAAAGTTATGGATTTACACCTATTGAAACTCCCGCAGTCGAACGCTTAGAAGTTTTGCAAGCCAAAGGTAATCAAGGTGATAATATCATTTATGGTATTGACCCCATCTTGCCACCTAATCGACAAGCAGAAAAGGATAAGTCAGGGGAAACAGGTTCAGAAGCACGCGCTTTAAAGTTTGACCAAACAGTACCTCTCGCAGCATATATTGCCCGTCATTTAAATGAGCTTACTTTCCCATTTGCTCGTTATCAAATGGATGTTGTTTTCCGTGGAGAACGAGCAAAAGATGGGCGTTTTCGGCAGTTTCGTCAATGCGATATTGATGTAGTCGCTCGTCGGGAACTCAGTTTGCTTTATGATGCTCAAATGCCGGCAATTATCTCAGAGATATTTGAGGCAATTAATATTGGTGATTTTCTGATTCGCATCAACAACCGGAAAATTCTCACAGGTTTCTTTCAGTCTGTAGGAGTTGCCGCAAATCAAATAAAATCCTGTATTGGCATTATTGACACGCTGGAAAAAGTCGGGGAAAGTAAGGTAAAACAGGATTTAGAAAAACAGGGTATTTTAGCAGAGCAATCTGAAAAAATTATCGAATTTATTAAAATTAAGGGCACCGTTGACGAAGTATTAGAGAAGCTCAAACATTTAGCTGAAACAATGCCAGAAGCCGAGCAATTTACTCTAGGAGTTACGGAAGTAGAAACGGTTATTTCTGGTGTTCGTAATTTGGGAGTGAGTGAAAATCGTTTTTGTATTGATTTAGCGATCGCTCGTGGTCTTGATTACTACACAGGCACAGTTTACGAAACAACTTTATTAGGACATGAAGCCTTAGGCAGTATTTGCTCTGGTGGCAGATATGAAGAATTAGTTGGAACATTTATCGGGGAGAAAATGCCTGGTGTAGGCATTTCTATTGGCTTAACTCGCTTAATTAGTCGCTTGCTTAAAGCTGGGATTTTGAGTACCTTAGCTGCCACACCAGCTATTGTGATGGTTGTGAATATGCAAGATGATTTGATGCCCATTTATTTAAATGTGTCACAAAATCTTCGTCAGGCGGGAATTAATGTTATAACTAGCTTTGACAAACGAGGTTTAGGTAAACAATTTCAGTTAGCTGACAAACAAGGAATTCAATTCTGCGTAATAATTGGTTCCGAGGAAGCAGCAGCACAAAAGTCCTCTTTAAAAGATTTAAAAACAGGTGAACAAGTGGAAGTGCCACAGGATAATTTGGCTGAAGAAATAAAAAAAAGACTTGCGTAATGACGAAATTACCCCTTCAGTTTGGTGACACCTGAAAAAGTAACGCAAAAACCCCTAGAAGACGTAGCTAGCTTACGTCTCTACGTATGACTCTGGAGATGAAAGATTGATCTTTCATTTCATTCTGGGTTCAGTATTCAAGCGATCGCAATGCCATCTATGGCAACTCATCAAAGATGAGTACACCGTTTTCGCTTTCGGTGTGGTAAGAGATTTCTAGTTGTCCGTGATCGTTAAATTAGGGAAAATGCTTCTATAAATAATCTAAAAACTTAATCATTTCATACAATGAATGATAAGTATATACAGTCTTGCTTTTTGTGATTTTCCACAAAAATTGTTTAGAGTTTGATATCACTTCTACTGAGATTGGTAAGCTATTTTGACTTTGATTAACTTTGAAGCCTGCACGTTTTAAAGCACGAATAGTCCACACAGATGCAATCCCCTCACCTATCAAATTAATTTCTCCTTTGTGGGATGTATGGAGATGAAATTCCCCAGAAGCAACATCAAACTCGACACCTTCACTCTCAAAAGTATCAGCAAATGCACCACTCAACACTAAATCTTCCGGTGCGCCAACGTTTAAAATACCATTAGTTGATAATAGCCAAACTTTATCCGCCAGACGCAAAGCTAAATTTAAATCGTGGGTAGAAAGGAGAATCGCCTGATTGGTTTCTCGTGCTAACTGGCGTAACAATTGCATAATTTCTACCCGTCGCGGTAAATCTAAAAATGCTGTTGGCTCATCAAGTAACATAACAATAGGCGATTGTGCTAAAGCACGAGCAATCATGATTTTTTGCCGTTCACCATCACTTAATTCGCTAACTTTGCGTTGTGCTAAGTGTACTGCTCCTACAGATTTTATTGCCCAAGTTACTATTGCTTCATCTTGAGGTGTCAAATTTCCCCACCAATCAGTGTAAGGATATCGTCCCAGAGTCACCAAGGTGTAGGCTGATAACATTCCCACATCAACTTTCTCGGTGAGTACCAAACTCAGACGTTTGGCTAATTCTTGTGGTTGTAAATGATATATGTTTTCGCCTAAAAGCCGGACTTCACCTGCTATGGGTGGTTGCATTCCAGCAAGCGATCGCAGTAATGTAGATTTACCCGCACCATTAGGACCGAGTAAACAAACCAGTTCCCCAGCTTGCAGAGATACAGAAATATCCGACGCAACACACCGAACAGTTTTTCGGGATGTTTTATAACCGATAGTCAAATTGTGAGTTGTCAGAATTGAGTCACTCATGACGGAAAAGATTTCTTAGAATTACGCCGCACAATTACCCAAGTAACAACAGGAGTTCCTATCAAAGCGGTGACAGCATTTAAAGGTAAAACCATTTGACTTACCGCAAGTTGAGAAAACAAATCTGCAAACAATGCTAAGATTGCACCCATGATTGTTACACTAGGGATTAATATGCGATGGTCAGAAGTATTGAACAGACTACGACACAGATGGGGAATTGCTACACCTAAAAATGCGATGGGGCCGCAAAAAGCAGTAATTGCTCCAGCTAATATAGATGCACTAGTAATAATAGAAAATCTAGTTTTCTGCACAGTTAAACCTAAACTACGTGCATAAGATTCACCAAGTAAAAGTGTATTTAGAGATTTTGATTGCAACACTGCTCCTAATAAACTCAAAAATATCACAGGAATTAAAACAACTAACTGTTTCCAAGTCACCCCAGCAAAACTACCAAAAGTCCACATAATATAACTTTGAATCTGTTCTTTTGAGCTAAACTGCAACAAAATACTAACAATTGCACTAGTAGCATAACCAAACAATAAACCTAAAATTAATAGTGTCATCGTATCTTGCACTCGGCGAGAAACAACTAACATCATCCCTAAAACTGATGCTGCGCCGAGACTTGCTGCTATGACTAAACTAAAATCGCCGAAGTATCCCAAATCTGCTAATAATGTTGGTGTTGTAGCACTTGCTGTCAGCACAACTAACGCTACACCTAAACTTGCACCAGAACTAATACCCAATACAAATGGCCCCGCTAAGGGATTTTTAAATAGGGTTTGCATTTGTAAGCCACTCACACCTAAAGCCGCACCCGCTAAAGTTGCAGTTAAAGCTTTAGGTAGGCGAAATTTGAGAATAATATGAGTCCATGTCACTTTTTCTGCTTCTTGTCCGAGCAAAATTTTGACTACTTCATTAACAGGAATATCAACTGAACCTAAAGCCAAGTCTAATAAAAAAGCCAAGATTAAACTTATAAGTATAATTAAGAAAATAATGGTTTTGAAAACCGGAGCCTTTTGGGTTAGTAGGGAAATTTTAAATTTATATTTTTTGCTGAACATTATTAATTAATTTTGTGGTAATAAAATAGTTTATGGTTAGGTAATATCTCTGGATGTAGTATTTTAATCAAGTCAGATAAAACCATCTCTGGGTTACTAATTCCGCTTTCCCAATAATCATTACCTCCACTTTCATTGACACGGGCATTATTATTGTAAAGATTGCCTGTTTTCACAGCCTTAAAATCAGCATAGCGATTATCTTCTGCGACTAAATCCTTTAATTTATTCCAAGATTGGCTAAAATTCAACCAGTAATTAGCATTGGCTGCACGTTCCAAAACGACTTCAAAAGATAAAGGTAAACTACCAGAGGATTTATCATCACTCCAGAGATAGTTCGCTCCTGCATCAGCCAGATATTTAGCTACGTAACTTTTGCCTCCAGGCATATACCAAGTTCCTTTAAAATTGAATCCCACGAATACAGTTGGACGATTTTTTACAGATTTAGCTTTTTGAGCTACTCGTTCATATTTATTAGCAATTTCACTAAAGATTTTTTCTGCTTGTTCGTCTTTATTAAAAAACAGAGCAGTAAATTTTAACCATTCACTTCTTCCTAGTGGTGTATCTTCCATATATTCAGCATTTATCCCCACTTTCAAACCTGCCTCTGTGAGTTTGGCATAACTATCAGTTTGAGAATTACCTGTACCAAAAGTTGTTATCAAGTCAGGATTTAATTCTAGTAATTTCTCTATATCCACATTTGAATTACTACCTACTTGTGTTACCTTTCCGGCTTTAATTCTCTCGACTACATCAGGTGTATTTACTTGTTTACTATTACTAATACCAATCAGTTTATCAACTACACCTAATTTCGCTAGGTGAGGTAAATGAGTAGTAGATAGAGAAACTATGGAATTAATGGGAACTGTAATTACCTGTGCTTGATTAAATCCTTTTGGTGTAGGAGTTCCACATTGGACTAAAACATATTGAAATTTTGTGTTGGCATTCTGCCAAGGATTTTTTATAGTGACGATTTTGTAATTTTTATGATACTCTACTGCCAAGCCTGTTGCATGAGTAATTTTAATTTTATTAGGGAAGTAATCAGTATTGGGATCATATTTTTGAATACAGCCGTTATTATTGGTGTTTGTAGATGTGTTAATTGCTGTACTATGGCAAGCAATTACTAAAGTGGCAATTAATAAGAAGTGGCATAAAAAAATAATGGGTTTTAAGTGATGATAATTTACCAATTTCATGTGGTTTGAGGAAATAGAATTTTTCTCACGCAGAGACGCGGAGGCACAGAGAGTTAGAGAAGAAGATGAACTAAATAAAATCTGTTTTATGTCTTCGCGTGAGATATTTAAAAATAGAAGTTATACGGAATCTGGTGGATAACAATGTTCAATAACTTTGTTACCTTTTACCAAATGTTCATTGACAATAGTTTCAGCTATATTTGAGTTAACACGAGTGTACCAAGTCCTATCATCAGAATAAAATACTACTGGCCCTTGTTGGCAAACTTCCAAACAGCCAGATGTTCTCACTTCTATGTCTAAACCTGCATTTTCAACTGCTGATTTTAAAGCATCAAATGTGGGTTCCCATTTGCGTGAAGGAAGACACCGAGTAGAAGTACAAACAGAGATATAAGAATGTTTCAGGGGATTTTTAGTAAACGGTATAGGTTTGTTTCCCAATACATAAATATCTCGTAGTTCCTCATAAAGAGCTAACTTTGATAAATTAGGCTTACCTTCTGGTAATAAATTCTCACCTTCTACATACGGATTTGGCAAGAAAATAGTCATGAGGTTTTCATCTGCACCATTCCAAAAATCGATTCCCCAACTTCTAGGGATACCTTCTGCATTAAACCGTCGATAAAATGCAGCACGATTTACTTGACGTTGTTGCCTTAATTCTAAAGGAGTCTTACAATGAGGTCCACCTAAATTAGTCTCTATACATAAATGCAAATGCCAGCCTTCTGTGACTACTGTGAGATATCCATCATAGAGAATACAAATTTTGGGTGGAGCATTAAATTCTAATTCTAATACACCTCCTTGAACAATATGCCCTACCCCTACCTGTTGCCAATTTTGCTGAAATAAAGTGTAAAGTAGCGACGACAAAACATCGGTACTAGAATCAAAATATTCATATTCAATAGACCCCTCCGTAGATAAAGCCTTAGTCACAACCTCATTTACTGGAGTTACCCAACAATTAAATTCAGTCATTCAAAACTCTCCTCTGCGTGAAAAAAAATTTCTTTTTATCAAAACGTAGAACTCAACCCAACCTGAAAAACCCTCCCCCCATCAGGATAACCAGGAAATAATTGGTATCTTTGGTTAAAGATATTATCCACACTACCTGTTAATACCAATGTATCACTGAGAGTAACTCGCATTTTTAAATCAAAAGTAGTATAGCCAGACAAAGATTCTGTATTGGTATTGTTTGTGGGATATGCACCCAAAGAATGCATCAGTATTCCAGCATATAAGCCTTGAGAAGTTTCATAAGAAAGTCCTGCATTTAAACTATCTGCACCTGCGAATCGTAATTCTTGATCAACTTCGGCAGAATTTGTACTTTTCAAAATCCGTGGATCATTTGCTGTATAACTAACAAAAGCATAGATATTCTTCGCTAGCTGCAAATTTAAAACTGCTTCGATTCCCGTAGTGCGAACCTTACCAATATTTTCGTAAGTAGCTACCGGAACAGCAAAATTATAGGCGATTAAATCTGATATTGTGTTGTTGAAATAGGTCAAGCGTAATAAACCAAAGTTGCCTAGCTTCTGGTCAATTCCAATATCATAACTATCGCCTTTTTCTGGACGGAGATTAGGATTACCAACGTAAGTACCACCATTCGCATATAAGTTGAAAAGATTCGGCGCACGGAAATTCTTGATATAGTTAGCTCTGAGAGTAGTAGAATTCGTAAGTGCAAATTTTGCTCCTACACTTGGTGATGTAAAAGAGCCATTCGTCAAGCTGCTAAAATCTTGACGTAAGCCTAAGTTGGCAGTGAAATTAGGGGTAAAATTAATTTCATATCTAGCAAATAGTGCCCCTTGACTAATACTATCGTCGTAAGTGACTGTTTTTGTATTAGCAGAAAATTTGAATGTACTGTTAGTAGCTGATACATTGCGATAATCAAAGCCATAAACTAGGGTTTGATTATGAGCAAATTTCCAACTGTGTTGTGTTTGCAATCCATAAGATGTCTGCCCGTTATCATATCGTGCTTGGGATGAATTGCGATTATCATAGCGAGTGTTAAGGAAATCTGCGTAAACTCTTGCTGTTAAGAGTGAATCATCCCCACCTCCTAATTTTGAGTTCCAGGTTAAATCAGTGAGAACTTGGTCTGTGTATTTGCGATCGCTATCCGTCAATGAGTTAAAATAACCTTGACCATATAATGGTTCAGGAATGGGTACTCCTCCTGGTACTCCTTGGTCTTTACCTAAATACAGAGTTGAGAGGGTTAAAGTGTTGCGCTTTCCTACATTCGCCTCCAACTTCACATTAAAGTTATTGTAGAGAGTATCATTATTTTTTCTGGTTCCCTCGAAGTTCGCTTCGGGGATAGAAAAAGGATAATTATTTTCGGCTTGGGTACGGTTGTAACCTACAACCCAAGAAATATCCCCTACTTTCCCGCTATTGTTGATAGTCTGCTGATTTAGTCCATAAGCACCAAGGGTGACTCCCGCTTGTGTTCTCACTTTTTCTGTGGGACGACGAGTGATGATATTAATCACTCCCCCAATCGCATCAGAACCATAAAGAGTAGAACCACCACCTGGTAATACTTCCACTCTTTCAACGATATTGGTGGTAAATTCTGAAAGGTCAAAACCACCAAAACCAAGATTATTAATTGGTCTACCATCAAGCAAAATCAAGACTTGTGCAGAGTTAGAACCTCGGATAAATTGACCGCTTAAGGCGTTTACTTCCGTGCCAACTGTACCATCAGGTAAGATACCAGGAAGAAATTTTAGTGCTTCTCTGACAGTTCTAGCACCTTGGGCTTCCATTTCTTCACCTGTAATCACGTAAACCGGACGGGTGGAATCTTTTACTGTCCCCTCACGACGAAAGGGTGAGTAAACGGGTTCATTCAATAGCTTGTCGATGACTGTTAATTCAATATCTGGTTCTTGTGTGGATGCTGGAGTATTTTCAGGTGTTATTTGTGCAACTGGTTGTAAGTCTCTTACAGAACCTTCATACTTGGGAAACTCAGATATTTGTGGAACTTGATTAGCGTAGGCGTAGCCCGCCGTTGGCATCGCTACGTATCCTCCACATACCATCCCATAGATTGCGGTAAAAACGAAGATTTTTGAGAAAAATTCACAATAAGTAACTATACGGGAAGTGGACATGAAACTCCTAGTTTTCAGTAAATGCAGGTATTTATTTGTGCCATTGAGTTTTTGGGATTTAGGCTTCAACTAGCTTGCTACAATGCATTGCCATACCTAAATCATGGTGGATACTATTTGGATAGCAAAAAAGACCCTGTGGTATTCCTTATAGATACCCAAATTCCTACAACCCACATTCCGCACTTCATCTTGTAATACACGAATATTTCCAATATTTGGCTAATGGTGGTTAGATAACAATCACAAATCACCGATAATTATCAGTATTAATACTTAATTAATGATAATTATTAGGAATTATTCTTGAATATCAATATGTTACATTTTGAAGTGCGGAATATGGGCTACAAGACAATCTAAAATTGAGTGTTATGACTAACAGCGAAGCAAAGTAGAGAAATTTGTAGAGGGTACTGTCTTAAATCGATATCTGTACCCATGAAATTCATTAATTCTATGTATCATCTGTACCTCGCAGATAAATGTTTTGTGTCTAGAGCGAGTCGGCGGGTATTCTGACTTTGAGACACGTTTTCTTCGTTTCATTACAGCTGCGGGACAGCGCCGGATTTGCACCGAACTTTCCCCCTTACGCCTGATGGCTGCTCCCCATCAGAACCGACAATCATGTATTAGAATACCATAGTTGTTGTCTGCATGTAAATTCAGTCGATAACAATTTTTATTCTCCATATCACTTACTCGATATGGAATAGACCTCTTGCAAAATTGTTTTATGGTAAGCGCCGCAATCCGAGAAAACGTTTTGCATTGCGTTGTCACTTAATTGCGGGCATTTATAACTATGACATTCAAAATGCCAGTTAACTTTTTGACTATTTGTTCAACCCTCTATTATACCACAAAACTTTTTTGCAATAGTTCTAATTATTAATGATTGGGGTATCAGTAGATTTTCAGGTATAATATCAGCTTTGTTTTCACTGCCGCAATACACCAAGGCTGAAATTTTGAGCACGTCTTGGCACGGCTTATCGGTCGGCTGTGATTGCCCGGATGCCAGACAATAAAGGAGTTGCCACCTTTCTAGCGTTTACTGCTTTAGTGGAATACACGGTAACTGATGATGTAATTGATTTGCTAGATTTACTGATTAATTGGTGTTAAACTACCATTGGTTTTGGGTTGCGCTGTAGCTTAACTCAACCGTAGAAGATCCACTATTACACTAACGACCTCCATGAAAAATCTAGCTCTGCTATCTGCCACAGCCCTTGCCACCATATCTGGATTGGTTCTCGGTACAATGCAAGCTGCCTCTGCTTTAAATTGGAACTGGAATTATTCTGGTACTGGTATCGCAGCAAACGGTACTTTCAGCACTAATAACACCCCTAACGATTTGGGCTTTTACCAGATTTCTGGAATTACTGGTACACGAAATGGTGAAACAATTACTGGTTTGCAAGCTGCCGGGACTCCAGTACCGGGAAACGAACCTTTTAATGTTGACAATTTAATTAGTCTTAATACTCAGCAGTTAAGCACTAACGGCTTTGGGTATTCCACATCCCTGGGGAACTATTCTAGTCCGTTTTTCGCTGATTTTTTAACCCCACCAGGTTATTTAGAGGTTTTTTCTGCGATACCACTTATACCAGGTTTTCAAAATTTTGGATTGGAAGATAGTGAGTTACCCATTAGGTTTTCTGCAAGCATAATCACCGTCCCTGAACCGAACTCCATCTTTGGGTTACTTACCCTCGGCACTCTCGGTACTGGTTTAGCACTGAAACGAAGAAGCCATGCAAATTCACCCTCTAAGAAGCTCGAAAAAATTTCCTAATATGCTCTAAATGTAGAACAGGTGTCACAACCTCGGATTTATCATCAACTGATGTGGAAAGCTGCTTCTGTGCGAGATTTTTTGATGCCACATTATCAAGAATATATACCGGAAGCACGCGATCGCCTGCTAAACTTGTTCTATGCCATTGACTCAAATCAGTTCAACGGCATAGAATCCATTCCTGCTGCTGTGGAATATCTACTTACTGGTAAGAATTGCAGCAAAGTAGTTGTCAGATTTTAGTCAATCGGTGGTGACAATGGCAGAAAAATCAGAACACACTTTGAAAGTAGCACGTCAAGCATTTACACACTTTCAACATGGTTTGGCAACAGGGGAATGGAACTCGTTTCTCGATATGCTTACTGAAGACTTTAGCTTTTGGTTTCCGATAGGAAAATACCACGGCTTAAATGTCGGGAAACAGAAAGCTGAAGCTTTTTTTGATTATGTTAGTGAAGTCTTCAGTCCTGGGTTAACTCTCACTTTAGACAGCGTTACCAGCAATGAAACGACGGTGGTTTTTGAATTTCGCGATGAGGGAATGATGTGGAAACAACCTTATAAAAATCGTGTCGCTGTTGCTTTTGATGTGCGGGAAGACAAAATTTGTGGTTACCGAGAATACTTGGGTAGTGATGGTAAATCGAATTAAGATTAGACATCTCCAGAGTCATACGTAGAGACGTAGCACATGCATCTCTACAAGGGTTTCGGGCAACGCATAATTAATTTCTACTCCTATGTCTATTGTTATATACGACAGAATTTGATTAATTCGTAGTGTTTTTCAACGGAGAGGTAAGCGCACTAGTTTCCCAGAGTTTTTGTTCAAATTTTCGTAAGCGAACACTTATGCAATCGTGTACTTAGTTAAGGTCAGGGTTTGAGTGGTTGAATTCTTGAGACTTCGCTTCTGCTGCTTGATATGCATCTAAGTAGTCTTGACCACCTAACATCACATCACCATAATATTCATAAGGTGCTGCACCATAAACTGGTAGGGGTTCGTCTTCTGGATAATCTTCTTTCGATTCTTCGATTATCGCTTTCAGTTTTTTCACGCTCAAGCTTTGTGCTGGAAAGTACCAGAATTCTTGTTCGTTTTTATTCAGGTGCGGTAGGGTAGGATCGATAATGCGTACAACAGAGTCGTTGCCGGAGCTATCGCTTAATTCAATCCAAGCATGTTCAATGGGTTTGTAAGACTTGCGACCAATTACTAAAAAGCCTTGGACATAACTTGCTCCCTCAGTCGCTAATGCTGCTTTGTAAGCATTGTCAAACGGAGTTCTAGCTTTGCTTTTTACCGTTTGAGCAATCTTGATAGAAAGCGTTTCATCTAATGCTTTGTCCATTTACAGCGGGAAGAGTGAGCGCCGACTACAATATCCTAACACCTCAGTTAGGGGTGCGCGAAGGGCTGCTTTTTTCAAAGAGCGAAAATACTTCTTTAGTGGCAGGTTTTATGTAGCTTTTAATTCTAAATTGATGAAATATTCACTTATATTACTATCCTGTTTAACATATGCTTTCCGAAAAATCAACTATTGCGACTACGGAAGCTGAGAAATTCCAGATTTCGGGAATTAGCGAACCTGTGATACTGCGTTATTTTGAAAGTTTGAACGCAGGAGAGTTTGATGAGACTGCGAGCTTGTTTGCCTCAGATGGTGTGATGCAACCGCCGTTTGAATCTGGTATTGTGGGGCAAGATGCGATCGCTACCTATTTAAAACAAGAAGCTCAAGGCATTAAAGCCGAACCTCGTCAGGGAATCTCCGAAAATTTGGATAATAATCAAATCGAATTTCAGGTGAGTGGGAAAGCACAAACTACTTGGTGCGGTGTCAACGTCATCTGGCTGTTTATCCTTAACCAACAACGGCAAATTCAATTTACTAAAATCAAACTTTTAGCTTCTCCCCAAGAATTGTTAAATCTACGACGATGAGACGACATCGGTTAGGAGTTAGGAGTTAGGAGTTAGGAGTTAGGAGTTAGGAGTTAGGAGTTAGGAGTTAGGAGTTAGGAGTTAGGAGTTAGGAGTTAGGAGTTAGGAGTTAGGAGTTTGGAGTTTGGGGTTTGGGGTTTGGGGTTTGGAGTGAGGAGTTAGGAGTATGTGTCTTATACACATCT
>NZ_JAOWRF010000179.1 GCF_025753815.1 Plectonema radiosum NIES-515
TAACTCTAACTCTGCTCCTCCGCTCCTCCGCTCCTCCTAACTTTTAACTCCTAACTTTTTTAGACTGCTTCTGTGTTCTTTTCCCCAGTAGGAGTTAGGAATAAAAAGTTTTGGGCTTTGAGTTTTGAATTAAGAATATTCTTCAACTCCGCTCCTCTGCTCCTCCGCTCCTCCGCTCCTCCTAACTTTTAACTCCTAACTTTTTTAGACTGCTTCTGTGTTCTTTTCCCCAGCAGGAGTTAGGAATAAAAAGTTTTGGGCTTTGAGTTTTGAATTAAGAATATTCTTCAACTCCTAACTCCTAACTCCTAACTCCTAACTCCTAACTCCTAATTCCTAACTCCTAACTCCTAACTTTTTTAAACTGCTTCTGTGTTCTTTTCCCCAGTACGAATCCGCACAACTTGTTCAACTGGTGAGATAAAAATCTTACCATCACCGATTTCACCAGTGCGGGCAGCGGAAATAATTTTGTCTACCACCATATCAACTTGGTTGTCTTCAACGACAATTTCCACTTTGAGCTTTTGCAGAAACTCAACCGTGTATTCAGAACCCCGATAGCGTTCAGTTTGACCTTTTTGCCGTCCGAAACCCCGGACTTCCGAAACGGTCATACCAACGATACCAGCGTTGACTAAGGCTATTTTCACTTCATCGAGCTTAAAAGGGCGAATAATCGCTTCTACTTTTTTCATTATTTCCACTCCTTACTTCTAGTAGCTTCGTTTATCTATCTAACCAGATCATCTGTCTGACGCTTTAAGTAGCATCTCAACCCCAAATAACTATCTATGGGCATTGGGTATGGAAAAGATGATTTTGACAAGTTAAGCTATTTTACCGACTTTGATGCTCAAAAAACGGACGTACAATCACATACCCAACGCCAAAAGCTGTAAGTATGATTAATAAAACGGCAATGACTAACGACCAAGCGCTGACTTCTTTCGGCTCTGGTTCACTATGGGGATAATAGCGTACTTCTTCCTCTTCGATGAAAACTGGTTCGGGTATTGGGGGAGAGAAGTACGAACTGCCTAAGTCGTGACGCACATTTTCCGGGACTGCCGGTGAATAAAGACGAGAAATCCGCTGTTGTTGTGGTACTTCATTTCCGGGATGGCTGGTTTGACTTTTCAAATCAAAACAAGCGTGAGGAATTTGACTATGATTAGCCGTAGTAGAAGTGTCAACCAAATTTTGCAGGTGCAAAAAAGACTGAACGGCTTTAGTAATTT
Source organism: Plectonema radiosum NIES-515 (assembly GCF_025753815.1). Lineage (GTDB taxonomy): Bacteria > Cyanobacteriota > Cyanobacteriia > Cyanobacteriales > Nostocaceae > Hassallia > Hassallia radiosum_A. The sequence goes on from NZ_JAOWRF010000179.1 coordinate 1,242, forward strand.
CTTGGCAAAGCAGTTGATTTTCCTGCACTAATTGTTTATTTTGAGCGGTAAGTGCATCTAACATTCCCTCTGCTGCTTGCAATTCTCCTGCCAAATCCCGGTATACAGATAGTGGTACAGAGGGAGAATAGGCTTTAGGGTTTGCTGTAGATGTATCAGTGTGAATAGAACCTGTGCTTGTTCGCATCGGTAGTTTAGTATCAAAAATGAATGTAATTAGATTATTCAGAACTGCTGTCAGAAAGAGTCAGCCCGGAAACTATGCCAAGAATAATAGAAAAATGCCCAGAGAGTAAAGAATTTTTCTCTTTCAGGAGATAGGAGTAAACCCACAATCCCAAATTTGGTTATTCTGGGGAGAGAATAGGGGAAGCGTGGTGTGGGGGACAAAAGAAAATTTGTTAATTTTTTAATAACGGGAAAAAATGTCCTACAGGACCGTGCCCTTTGCCTATATCTAAAGCGTGAGATAGTGCAGTGGTAAGGTAATCCTTTGCTTGTTGCACTGCTGTGAACAAGTCTTTTCCCATTGCTAGATTAGCAGCGATCGCCGCCGATAATGTACAACCAGTACCGTGGGTATTTTTTGTATCTATCTGCAAAGTTGATAAAGTTTCCAGATTTTGCCCATCAAAGTAGATATCAATACCTCGCAAACTTTCTTGCATCCCTCCACCCTTAACTAAAACAGCTTTCGCCCTCAAAGAGCGATGAATCATTTGCGCTGCTGCTTTCATGTCATCCAGGGAATTAATCTCTAAGTTAGTTAAAATCTGTGCTTCATAGCGATTTGGCGTGACAATTATCGCTTTGGGGATGAGAAGATGGCTTATAGTCTGGACGGCATCATCAGAAATCAATTGTGCCCCGGTGCGTGATACCATTACAGGATCGACTACTAAGTTATCGATTTGTAAAGCTTCTACTTCTTCAGCTACAGCAGCAATGATTTCTTGGTTAAGTAACATTCCCGTTTTTGCTGCTTGCACGCCAATATCTTCAGCGACGGCGTGAATTTGGGCGATAACAGCTTCTTTTGGCATTGCATCAACCCGCACTACTCCTACAGTATTCTGTGCTGTCACGCAGGTAATAGCGCACGTACCGTGAACGCAGTGAAAAGCAAAGGTGCGTAAATCAGCTTGAATTCCTGCACCTCCACCACTATCTGAACCAGCGATGGTTAAAGCAACAGGTGTTTTGGATGTTGTTTGGGTGTTCATGATGCAGGAATAAAGTTTGTAGCTGATTTCATCTGGGATACACAAATAACGAAGATTATCGTCCGCGATCGCCAATACATTCATCTTTCACAAGGTTAAACTGCATATATAGCAAGCTATTAACCTGATAAATCACTAACATTCCTAAATAAAATCCCCCTTTCCTGCTTTGGAAAGGGGGTAGAAGGTGAGGTTAAGCAGGATAAATCCGTAGACGCCGATTCGGTTCATCCCCAAAACTGTGCGACTTCAAGCGGTAGTGTTCTACCAACTCGTGTTGCATTTTACGCACTTGGGCAGAACGTGGCAGTAATTCTACTGGTTGCCCTTTGGGAATGACAATTTGCTCTACGGCAAGTCTAGCTTCCTCTAAAGCATCCATTTCATCATCGCTGCCACTGTGGAGAAATAATTGCAATTCCCGGTCATCAGCTAGCTCTGGATCGTCCATGTTCAGCAAGCGTCGCAAACCACGAGTAATCTGAGGAATAGTGCTAGATTTAATCATGTGAATTGGTACATGACGAGCTTTCGCCATTTGCCTGAGTTTGGCGTGGTTTTTGACATGCGATCGCAGTGCTAAAATTGCATCAGCACTATCTATATCTTTTGTCAATACAACTGGCAAAGTTAACACACTTATTACCTGTTCCAACTGGTGGCGACTAACACCATAGGGGAAAATATACAATGGCAAGTCTTCACCGTTTGGTCCAGCGTGTCTGGGAGCGGCGAAATCAATACTCTCAGAGTAATTGAAAGATTCATCCAATAAGCGGTCAAATTCACTCTGCCCACCCACCCGCTCTCGCTCAGGAGATAATAGCGGTAGTGCTACCATTTGTCCGGATGAACGCCAGCCGTTAGAGGGTCGCGCTGATGCGAAAGATTCCTCACCGACAGCTTGGGGTAAACCACGACCGTTTACTACAGATAACTGTCGAGCGATCGCCACTTTGCCGGTATCATCAACGGTTCTCGTTTGCGGATTAGGCTGACGTCCCCGCAGAAGATTATCAACTGTATCCGCAACAGCTTCGTGTACTACCCAGCGCTGCCGTTCCAGCATTTCCACAGCAATCTCGAAAGTAGGAGGTGCTTTGCGTTCCAAAACAGTTTTTTGACTACCCCGTCTTCTCGCTTCGTCATCCCCCAAAGTCACAGCCTGGATACCCCCAACTAAATCACATAAAGTCGGATTTTTAATCAGGTTTTCTATCTGGTTGCCATGTGCCGTACCTACCAACTGTACACCGCGTTCAGCAATAGTACGTGCCGCCAGAGCTTCGAGTTCTGTACCAATTTCATCAATCACAATGACTTCTGGCATATGGTTTTCCACTGCCTCAATCATCACCTGATGCTGATTTTCGGGATGAGCTACTTGCATTCGTCTGGCACGACCAATCGCAGGGTGGGCAACATCACCATCTCCAGCAATTTCGTTAGAGGTATCGATGATTACCACTCGCTTATTTAACTCATCCGCCAAAACACGGGCTATTTCCCGTAAGGCGGTAGTTTTGCCGACGCCAGGACGCCCCAACATGAGAATCGATTTACCAGTTTCTACCAAATCGCGGATCATACCTATCGTTCCGAATACCGCTCGACCAACGCGACAAGTCAAGCCGATAATTTTGCCGGTGCGGTTACGGATGGCGCTAATGCGATGGAGAGTTTGCTCAATTCCTGCCCGATTATCTCCGCCAAAAATTCCCACTCTTGAGACGCAATCATCTATCTGTTCTTGAGTTACGGGTGTTTCGCTCAGATACTCGGCGCTAGTAGGAAAACGAGCTTCTGGGCGACGACCCAAATCCAAGACTACTTCAACTAAACTATCTCGTCGGGGATGACTCTCTAGTATTTGACGCAGGTCTTGGGGCACAATGTCTAATAACTTTTGGAGATCGTCTGTAATCGTCATGCTTTCTATGGTGACGTTTTTAGAGATAGATAGGACACTTTTTTTGATTTGTGTCCGCAACGCGCTTTGATTAGCGCTCCTGCTGTGACTTGAGTTGGGAAACGAGAGAATAAGCAAGCTCTACAGCTTGCCAAAGTAATACTTCGTCTTCTTCAAGGCGAACAGTTGACTTTACACTTGCTTTGTTTACCTCCTTAGTTTCTAACTGTTCAAGAATCGGTGACAGCAGTACACGGGCATAGCTGCCGTATGCAATACCAGATATGGAGGGGGGGAGGGGAGGAGGGGGAAAGGGGATGAAAGACTCTTTACTCTTCACTCCTAACTCCTCACTCCTAACTTTCCTGACCAGTCCCATTGCTTTTAACTTAGCAACGGTGTAGCTGTTAGTGCCACCTGCTAACTGCACATATCCCGGTAATTTAGCTGCCAAAACTTTTTGGGCTAATTTCACTGCCGCGTGAGTGGTGCCATCTCCAATATCTCCACTCATCGGACGACCATCAGTTTGCCAAATTAAGGCACTGTTTATCGGGGCAATCAGATCCGAAATCGCGTGTAAGTAGTCAGTTAAGTTATCGCCATCGGGACAACTAATTGATACTACCTTGAGACTACCAGACCACGGTGAAATTGCTTGCCACAATCGTTTAAATTCTGTTAAGCGCCCTACTTTTGTATGGATTTCTACGGCATTTACCCCGGTTGACATGACCAACGGTGCGATCGCTCCTGGAGTTGAAACATACGACCTTGTATAAATTATATCATAAGGACAAGCTGGTAAACAACGACCGCAGCCATAGCATTTTTGCGATACGACTCCCGAAAAGTCGTCTTTTATACCGTTAAATACAATTGCTTGCACTGGACAAATCTTTTCACATGGTCTATCGCAGTTTGTCGGACATTCAGTAGGATTAAACTCGGCTTTGCGGAAATGGGGGTCTTCCCCATCGTTTAAACTGACCATTAACAAAGGAGGCTTTGCATTTTTGCCAAAGCCTCGCTTTTCGGCATCCCCAGCTAGATTTTTGGCTACTTGTAGCGCGGATTGTGCTGCTGCAATCACCGCAGGATCAGCTGCGACATCTATGCAGTCAGCACCAGCCAATGTGTAGGCTAATGTTAAACTACTGACCGCAGGCAGATGTTGGAAACTGGCGCCGCAGATGAGCTTAAACCAGTGACCTTCTTTGAGGGAGCGTAAAGGGTTGATGTGATCAGTCACTTCTCTATTATGCTTATATGTGACTGAAAATTGTACTCATTATTTAATAAAAAGTTTTGCCTTGCTGTGTCCAGGGTCAAAAGTCAAAATAATGACTATAGACTAATACACATAGAAGTGGTAAAGATGTAGAGACGTAGCTTTGCGCTACGTCTTCTAGCGGTTGTGGGTAACACATAATTAATTTCCACATCGGTTGAAAACATGTATCTGTCGCATTCTTTTTTCATCCTTGGTATTACCATTGAGGTGAGTTTGTGATGAAATCTAGAACTAATTCTGGTTGTAGAGGTCGAGAAAATAGATATCCTTGAGCGAAATTACAGTTTAAATTTTTCAGCTGTGCTAACTGGAAAGTTGTTTCTACACCTTCAGCGATCGCACTCATCCCCATTGACTTAGCAATACCGAGCACCGCTGGCACTAACCCCATGCTTTCTTCGTTTTCATGCATACGTTTGACAAAGGATTGGTCAATCTTTAAGACATTAAAAGGAAAGCTATACAAATAACTTAACGATGAATAACCTGTACCAAAATCATCCATAACTAACTTAATTTTTCGCTCTCTTAATTGTTCTAATATTTTTTTCAGTGCCTGACTATTTTCCATAATTACACTTTCTGTAATTTCTATTTCTAGACAAGCAGGATTTATTTTAGTTTCTTGAATAATCTGGTCAATTTGTGCTAATAATTTCGGGTGCGAAAACAAGCGCACACTCAAATTGACACTGATAGTTAGAGATTTTAGTGTCGAGTTGTGATTTTGCCAAATAGTTAGCTGTTCGCAAGCCGATCGCAATACCCAAATATTGATGGCATGAATCAAACCTGTTTCTTCCGCAACCGGGATAAACTCTGTAGGAGAAATCAAACCGTGATTAGGGTGTTGCCAACGCACAAGAGCTTCCAATCCAGAGATTTTGCCTGTAACTAAAGAAATAATTGGCTGGTAGTAAACGATAAATTCTTGCCGTTCTACAGCTCTACGCAAATCGTTTTCTAACTCTAACAGTTGAGTAGCTTCGTGATGCATTTCTGGATTAAAAACGTGATATCTGGCTTTTCCTAAAGCTTTAGCTCGATACATTGCTGTATCAGCATCTCGCAGCAAATACTCTGGCTTGTCGCAATCACTATTGCCCCAACTAATGCCAATACTAGCATTTATAAATACCTCATATCGAGACAAATTAAAAGCTAGTGAAAACTGTTGCAGAATCCGTTCAGCAACTTTAATGCCCTCGGTGATATCTGTTAAATTTTCGAGAATAATTCCAAATTCATCTCCGCCTAATCGTGCTAAAGTATCAACAGGCAATAAAGATTCTTCTAGGCGATTGGCAATCGCTATGAGCAATTCATCTCCTACCAGATGACCAAGAGAATCATTGACAAGTTTAAAGCGATCGCAATCTAAAAACAACACCGCAAACTGAAAATCAGTTTGTAGTTGAGCACGATTAAAAGCTTTTTCTAGTCGCTCAATAAACAAAACTCGATTTGGCAATCCCGTCAGTGAATCGTGCAGTGCTATATTCAGCAGTTTATTTTGCAATTGCTGCCGAAAAGTCACTTCTCCCTGAAGTTTTTGTAGAGCCTTTTCTAATTCACCAGTACGTTCTTTTACTCTTTGTTCTAGTTCGCTGTTTAATTTCAATATTTCTAGACGCGCTGTTTTCAACGCTAGTTGATTTTTCACACGCACCAAAACTTCTTCAAACTCAAAAGGTTTGGTAATATAGTCTACACCTCCTGCCCCAAAAGCTTTTATTTTGTCAAAAACGTCATCCAAAGCACTAATAAAAATCACCGGAATATCGGCAGTTAAATCACTCGCTTTTAAACGCTGACAAACCTTATAGCCATCTACTTCTGGCATCATAATGTCAAGCAAAATTAAATCGGGTAATACTGTTTCACAAGCAGTTAGAGCCATTTGCCAGTTAAAAGCTTTACGAACGTTATACCCATGCTTTGTGAGTAGTGAGAATAAAACTCGCAAATTATCTGCTGTATCGTCAATAATCAAAATCTCTTTTTTCTGAGGATCTAACTGCTTGTAATTCATTCTGCCTTTGCTCTAGTTAATTCCATAATTTTCTCAAATTGATAGTTGTTTGCTAAACCTCGGAAAACGCGGAAAATTAGCGGGTTATCTTGAGCAATTTGTTTAAGGAATTCTAAAATTACTTTTTTACCACTACAAAATTACCTATTTTCTTCTTTCTCTTGCTACTACACGAATCAATCACACTCCTAGCATCGCTAAACTGTTGTGCTGACAATTTGCAATGCTTGAAATTTAGAATAAAAGCCTCAAACTTTCTCAAGAACTCCAGAACTCTGCCTCCAATAAAAAAATTAAAAGCCTCACAGCTGACAACTGCTGCATGGTATACCTTTGCTTTCCACTCGGCTTGATCTGTGATAAATGGTTTTAGTCGTAATTATCTGGGTTTATTAACAAAAACTTTTGTCTTTGTGATTTTTACTTGGTTGATATATTTCACCTCCACTGCGTATTTTTTCTAGTAGTACTTCTTCTTCAGTACGTACTTACGGCTGATGGCTAAATCTAGTATTGTTTTTTGTTGTGATTGTCTCCAAGTTTCAGTTTGCCCAAAAGCTTGAAGAAATATGTCAATTTTTTTAGGTGCGATACCGATACTTGTCTTTTGTATGTCTTAGATGGGGTAGAGCAAGTGGGGCAAGATGACCTGATGATGGATAAAGGATGAAAAAAAGACGCGTCTTTGCAGCAGCCCTAAATTTATTTATGGGGTTCTTACTTTATCCTTCTCCTGCAAAGAAGCGTTGCTTTGAACATACTTTAGCTGACGGAACCCCTTCTCCTTCTCAATCACGGAGACGCAAGTGCGAAGGGGGAATGAAACATTAAAATTAAAAATAAAAAGGCAAGATACCAAGAAAAGAAAGAGGTATAGAACCAAACAAAAATAGAGTGCGTTAAACTACATCAACGCACCCACTAAAATTGAAAATATACTTCACAAAGAGAGTTTACTTTTCAGACATTCTCTGACATCAGATGTAAATCTTTGTTAGCTTTAACACAGATAAATTTAGCTACTCTAAAAGCTGCCGTTCTTTTTATTACATGATTGATTATTACTTATTTAGTTGTCTCTATCCAGAAATTTGGTATATTTGAAGATGGCGATACTTGATGAATGCTTACGACTCATTGTGGTATATTTCCCTTCTTAAATTATCTTTAATTTGGATACAGTGGTGTCTTATTATCGATTCCGCCAATATGATTTAAGGGCCAAAAACGAAGTATGGCACGACCGATAATGTTTTCGCGAGGGACAACACCCCAACAGCGACCATCATAACTCTGGGTGCGGTTGTCTCCTAACACTAGATATGAGTTAGGTGGTATAGTTACGGGTTTGGCTAAAAAAGGTGGCTGCGGTCCTGATGTGCAAACTTCTTTTTCTGTGCGTATATCTTTGCTGAGATAATTAGTTTCCGGAATAAGTTTGTTATTGATGTATACTTTGCCATCTCTAAGTTCTACTTTTTCTCCAGGTAAACCAATTACACGTTTAATAAAAGCATCTTGATATTGTTCTTTTTTTAACTCTTCCGTAGGGGAAAATACTACAATGTCTCCTCGCAGTGGGTCAGAAAATTTATACTTCAACTTATCAACAATGATTTTGTCTGCCTCCCACTGATTTTCCGATCCGTGCAGGGTAGGTTCCATTGAACCAGAGGGAATCCAGCGAGCTTCCGCAACAAAGGTACGAATTCCCAAAGCAAGAATTATACTTAATACGACTGTTCTACCTAGTTCTGCGATCCAGGAATTATCAGGTTGTTGGTTAGAGTTGTTATCAGACACTTTATTATGCATTAAATTACAGAAGTAAAAGGAAGACGGAGTTAATTAAACTACCACAGTCACTGTATTAGTTCATCTTAACCGGGGAAATGTGAGTTTCTGGTTATTTTGGCATCTTGACATGGTAATTCATAGTTAAAAAGAATAAACTTTTTTGTCACCAGGAGCGAAAATTTGTTAAAAATGGTGCAACCAATTTAACCGCAAAGAATTATTTTCTGTCACGATAAAAGTGAATTTTCCTTCTGGCTCTTAACTCCATGTCATCTCCAAAAAGTTTACTGATTCGCCGCGCTCGCATTATTCTACCTAATGGTGAGTTAATAGTAGGGGATGTCCTGACCCGCGATCGCCAAATTATTGAAGTCGCTCCAGAAATCTCCACGGCAACACCAACAACAGAAATTGACGCAGATGGGTTAACTTTGTTGCCAGGGGTAATTGACCCCCAGGTACACTTCCGGGAACCAGGACTAGAACACAAGGAAGACTTGTTTACTGCCAGCTGTGCTTGTGCTAAGGGGGGAGTTACCTCCTTTTTGGAAATGCCGAATACCCGTCCCCTGACGATTACTCAGCAAGCTTTAGACGACAAGTTGCAACGCGCTCAAAGCAAGTGCCTGGTTAATTATGGCTTTTTTATTGGCGCAACTCCAGAGAATCTCCCAGATTTGCTTTCTTCTAAGCCGACACCAGGAATTAAGATTTTCATGGGTTCGGCACACGGTCACTTGCTGGTGGCTGAAGAAGCGGCACTTGATGCTATATTTGCTAAAGGCGATCGCTTAATTGCTGTTCACGCTGAAGACCAAGCCAGAATCAACGAACGTCGCAAGGAATTTAAAGGAATTCACGATCCTGCTGTTCACTCGCAAATTCAAGATAATGAAGCGGCACTTTTGGCAACTAAGCTAGCGTTAAAACTTTCTAAAAAATACCAACGCCGGCTGCATATTCTGCACATGTCAACGGCAGAAGAAGCTGACTTGCTGCGTCTGGGTAAACCGAGTTGGGTAACGGCAGAGGTAACACCACAACATTTATTGTTAAACACCAGCGCTTATGAGACAATTGGGACTTTGGCGCAGATGAATCCACCTTTGCGATCGCTTCACGATAACGAAGTCCTTTGGCAAGCTTTGCGCGACGGTGTGATTGATTTTATAGCCACAGATCATGCACCCCACACTTTAGAGGAGAAGGCTCTAGAATATCCCAACAGCCCCTCTGGAATGCCTGGGGTGGAAACTTCTCTACCTTTAATGTTAACTGCTGCCATGCAGGGGCGATGTAGTGTTGCCCAAGTTGTCAATTGGATGTCAACCGCTGTGGCTTCATCCTATGGTATTCCGAATAAAGGAGCGATCGCACCTGGATTTGATGCTGATTTAGTTTTAGTAGATTTGCAAACCTACCACCAAGTCCGACGCGAGGAATTGTTAACTAAATGTGGTTGGAGTCCTTTTGAAGGCTGGAATCTTACCGGATGGGCTGTGACAACTATTGTCAACGGTGAAATTGTTTATGACAAAGGCAAGTTGAATACTAATGTGCGGGGTCAAGCTTTAAATTTTTTGTAGAACTGCATTAGACATCTCCGGAAAAGAATGTAGAGACGTAGCACAGAATCGTCTAATCAAGGATTTCGGACAACGCATAGTTCATTTTTGGAGATGTCTATTAGACATCGGCTGCTATGCTTATTATGCGTTGCCCGAACCCTAGAGACTACCAAGTGCTACGTCTCTAGGTCTTTTCTCAGCCTATGTCTATTTATGACTCAGAACCCCGGTTTGTTAAAGAAACTGGGGTTCTCTTTAACCAGACAAAAGCCAAAAGAAATCTGTTTATTATTAGTCATAAATTTACCTCTCAATTTTACTTACGCCTTCAGCAAACATATAAGAGATAATGCATCAAATTTTCTTGAGATATTTGCTATTTTTGATGCTAAAAATCATGTTGTCCCACTTTTCTTGGTCAAGGCGATCGCTTCAAACATTTTCACACTAAGGGCGCATCTCGGTAAAAACATCAAGTGAAGGCAGCTTGAAAAACCATCTCGTATTTCTACCAAAATAGATTTTCGGGCGTTGGACTATATATAGTAGGGTTAACCTGCTTTGGCTTCAGTATTAACTACATAATTAGCGATCGCAATATATTTTTATCCTCAACAAATCAAAGTAATTTAGCTCATTAACTTGTAATTAGCGATTTCTACTGATTACATTTTGAAATCAACTTGGCAATACTAACAATAGACCTCAAGACTCATTCTTTTTTGCACTATTGCATAAGAGAGCTTTTTTCCTACCCCTTTCACGCGGCTATGCGGTGGACGGGTTCCCCGGCAGCCGCGTTGGGGTTCAAAGCGTTGTAGAGAGTCAAGTCAGACCCCAAGACCAAACTAGCGCTCCCCTTTCCCCTTTGGAAGTGCAAGAAGTCTATGGAAATTACTCTATCCCGATGTCAATCAAGCAGTAAGCAGCATAGTTGAGAGCAGATACGATAAATCCGGCAAAATTCGTAGTCTCTCAGCCGCAAAAATACTGTTGTACCGAGAATTATATTTTTTAATTGAGTCATAATCTATATGCGTATTTATAATTATAAATACGTATAACATCATTTACATTTGCTATCAAACATCAAATGTAAATACTTGATAAAACTATCGTTGTAGAAAATTATTTAGGAAAAGCTGGTAACTAAAATGACAAATTTTGAAAATGACTCTGACGAGCGTGGTAGTGGCAGATTTGACCAGCCCTCAATTTTACATGGGCTGTTTTCGGACATTTTGTGGTGTCGCAAGAAATAGGCAATTTCTGAGTTTTCTTTTTTTTTAGCAGATGTGCTTGCTGGAGACATTAGCAATTCCCTTATTTCCGTGCGGAGTATACACAGCGTTCATTTCGGCTTGAGTTATAAAAAAGCGTGTCTTGCTCTGATTGAGAAGAGTTATACTAGCCGTGCGATCGCTTTGTTAATCAAGCAATTAAACGCTGTAATTTCGGCTTGACGTGTGCCCTCATCCCCAGAGGTCAAACACACTTTGAGATAACTATCTGGCTGGTACGGCATTCGCTCTGCCCATTCGATCGCCACAATTCCTGGTGTAACTTCAATACCTTCCCAGTAGGTTTCTAAATTCAAAGTTACGACTTCTTTTGATTCTAAGCGATATAAATCGAGGTGGTATAGGGGAAGACGCCCTTCATCGTACTCATTAATCAGAGTAAAAGTAGGACTAACAATAGGTTCAGTTATACCCAAACCTGCACCAATACCTTGGACTAACGTAGTTTTGCCAGCACCTAAATCACCTTTTAGTAAAATTACACTACCGGCAACCAGCGATCGACCAAAAGTGAAGCCAAGCTCATGCGTAGCTTCTGCACTTGCAAGAACAATTTTCATAATTGGTTTGGAGTTGGGAGTTGGGAGTTGGGAGTTGGGAGTTAGGAGTTGGGAGTTAGGGGTTAGGAGTTGGGAGTTGGGAGTTGGGAGTTAGGAGTTGGGAGTTAGGGGTTAGGAGTTAGGAGTTAGGAGTTGGGAGTTAGGAGTTAGGAGTTAGGAGTTAGGGGTTAGGGGTTTGGAGTTGGGAGTTAGGGGTTAGGAGTTTGGAGTTAGGGGTTAGGAGTTTGGAGTTAGGGGTTAGGGGTTAGGAGTTTGGAGTTAGGGGTTAGGAGTTAGGAGTTGGGAGTTGGGAGTTTGGAATTGGGAGTTTGGAGTTTGGAGTCAAGATTCCCCCTTGTCCCCCTTGTCCCCCTTGT
>NZ_JAOWRF010000091.1 GCF_025753815.1 Plectonema radiosum NIES-515
TTAAATCTTCTACTAACTCTTGCTGGGGAGATAAAGATTCTTGATTAGCAACAATAATCTCGCATCCATAACTTGTGGCTAATTCTTCTACAAACTCAAATGCAAATCTACAGAGTCTGTCTTTATGCGCCACGACTAAAGTTTTGACTTCTCCCTTAAGAATGGAAGAAACAAGCACTAAGAATTTTTTTCTTTTAAAGTTTAGTCCACCGCCAATTTCTTTTATAGTTTCATCAATTGCAAGTCCCTTGGAGCTACAAAAAATCTCCATAGCCTTTACTTGATTTACTAATTCAGGTTTTTGATTATTCGATGAAACGCGGCAATAAATAATTACTTTCTTTTTTGCTTCTAATGGTTGCAATCCCTTAGCTATTCTTAAATCGTCATCAGTATAATAGCGATAATTAGAAACAGTTCTTTTTGCTGGCAGCTTTCCTGAAGTATCCCATCTCTGTAATGTTTTTACTGTTACCCCAAGCTTTTTAGCAAATTCGTGTGGTTTGTACATCAAGTCAATGTCTACACTTCAACCTTATTGTACATTAATGTCTAAAGTTTTAGCTTCTTAAGAAGAACTCCGTCTGTGTATAACGCAGCCACAATCGGTCCATGTAAACACATAGCCTTCTTAATCTCAGCAGGGGAAGGTATGGGAGCATACGAAATGGGTAGTGGACTTTTGCTAACATAGCCCCAATTGGCAGCTCTATAAGGAGTGGCTACCTTAGGGGGATTAGAACCATTTTTGGCAACATAAGGTACGGAGGCAGCAGTAGCTGTTCCGGTTGTCCGCAATTCCTCGAAAGCCCACCAGCCACCCATACAAGTACCAGATTTTCCTGAATTAATCAAATACTGTACGGAAGGATCTACGGAACTGTTATTCTTAATAAAATAACTGCCTTCCCAAGCAGCAAGACTAGCAAAAGCCCACTCACTACCACACGTACCTCGGTCTTTAACCGAAGTGACGACTTTGCCGACATTCCGCCAGTCAAAACTCTTTTGTTCGGGGATACAACTTTTAAGCGGCTGTGACAAACATAGAGATTGACCAAATCCGAACCAGACTACAATTAACAGCAATGCTATTTTGAAAAACTTCATTTTTTACGAAACTCTAACCCAGTTACTTAATATACAGCACTTCCTGCTATGGCAGCAACCCTCTAACAGTTAGGTCGGACAAAAAAGGTGCGCTAAAACGCATACATCAGTAATAATATTACTCTTAGGTAAACTACCAATCTCTCGAATTGTTATTTCCGATTGATGTAAATTTATGCCAATCTTACCAAAGTAATATGTTAGCTGTTCTAAGTAGGTCGGTGCGAAAAAACCAAACCTGTCATTGCGAATGTAGCGAAGCGGAGTGAAGCAATCGCAAGGGTTTTGATAACTTTATATTCTGTTACATAGTTATATTTATTTTCGCCGACTTACTTATAGCGTTTTAGGCTGATATTTATGCCCCAATCAATTAATTGGGAATCGCTATAAATTCGTCAAATCTATAAATTCCGAAAATTAATCATCGTCTGCAAATAAGCATCTGGCAACCCAGTATCAAAACACTTCCCATTAACAACATAACCCGACATCCTCTCCTTCTCCCGCAACTTATCTAAACAAGTTGTTAACTGAAACTCACCCTTTAACCGCACATTATTTTTAATATCTTCTGCCAAACAATCAAAAATTGTCGGTGTGAGTGCATACAACCCAAATATACATAAAAACTGATCGTCTGCCATCCCTTCCACATGCAGATGCTGACGTGCATACTCAATACTGGGTTTTTCAGATATTTGTGTAACCGAAAGTATCGTATTTTCCTTTTTCCAATTGCCTGTAACACAGCCAAGTTTATGCAATAACTCTGCTGGCATTGTCGTCAATCCTACCACATTATGATTGACTTTTTCGTAAACATCTAAAACTTGACGCGCACAAGATTTACCATTATTTGATTTATAAATGTGGTCGCCTAACATCAACAAAAACGGCTCATCTTTCACCCAATCTTTTGCAGAATATACTGCATGACCATAGCCTTCTTGTTTATCTTGGATTAAAATAGTAATTCTATCACCTAAATCTACCAAATATTTGCTGTATTCCTGATTTTGGGGTGAAAGCTTTTCAAAAAGTTCTGCTTTGGGTGGTCTTTTAAATAAAGTTTTAAAAGTTTTCTTATCCTCCGGTTGCACCACAATTGCAACTTCTTCAATCCCAGCGTTAATCGCTTCTTCAATAATCGCTAAAATTACAGGCTTTGCCCTACCATCTTTATCAATAATCGGGAAAAGTTCTTTTTTCACAACTTTGGTAGCCGGAAATAAACGAGTCCCGAAACCAGCGGCTGGAATTACAGCTTTTCTAACTTTCTTTTTTTGCATAAATAGTCAGTGGCAAACATTGCATTTGAGGAAAGTTATATTCAATTATTTCTATAACTTTTTGTTGACTTTCCTTGTCTTTGATAATAAATTGTGCAGTACCATCGCCTTGTGAACCAACACCCTTACCACCATAAATGTAAGGTTGAATTGGTTGATAATTAAGAAGTTGGTGCAAGACAATAGCCGTTAACTCTTGGGGACAAGCGGGTATAAGATGCTTGTCAAATTCGGCTTGTGCTTCTTTCATCAAAAAACCAATTTGTTCAGCATCACCTTTTTGCAAAGCATCAATTGCCGCTTGGGTAATTTTATAACTAATTTCACCCAGATATTTTTGCACATTTACTTGTACTTCGGTTGTGGCGAAGGGATAACACTCATTCAGAAGAAGAAGAATTTCTTGGGTATTTTTAGCTTTTCCGAGGTCTACGATGACAAAAAATAAATCCTGGGGAGTATTAAGCTCAATGATATCAGTATCAGTGCCATCAAATATCATCGTAATTGGGCGATCGCCATAAGCGCAAGCCTGATCCATCCTTCCACAACGCGAAGGTGTCGTAATTTCCCCCAGATAAGCAAACTCCATCTCACCCCGCTGGGTCATTTTTAAGTTATACACTTGATTAAACGCCCTAGCCACCAATACGCAAATTGCCGCACTTGAAGATAATCCTTTTTGAATCGGCAAATCTGTCAAATAATTGTCAATTTCTAATCCACCCACATGAAAGTGTGTCAGCAATTGGTAGGCAACCCCAGCAGCATAACTGAAAAAACCGCCTTTTTTCGCTTCACTCAGCAAAGCCTGCTTGGACATCGGCAAAGTTAGGGTTTTCTCAGTAGATGCGCGTAGCACTAGCGAATCTGGATGAGGCTTCACTTCGGCATAAATTCCCTGATTCGTGCCTACAAGCAGCGTACAGCCCGCTTTCAGTTGAGGATTGATACAGCGATAACCTCCAGCCCAATCACTGTGTTCGCCGAATAAACACAAGCGTCCCGGAACAAAAATTTTCATTGCTTTTCACCCTGGAAGATGCAAAATTTAGTGTGTAGTGTATGTAGTGCGTTAATTTGTAAGTCCCTTATGAATCAATACAGTTGGTGTTAAGCCGGATCGGACGAGTGTAGAGACGTGAAATTTCACGTCTCTACAGGTCTAAAATCAATACTAAAAATCCTTACTATTGCCTTATGAATCAGTATCGCTTTCAAAAGTCATTTGCTGAAGATGCAATAAGCGATCGCCTTTTTAACCTATTAGAAATCGTCTTCACCCAAATCAAAATTAGCGACGCAGCGCAAGTTGGTAGAATGCTTGGTGCATCCTGGGAATCTGCTTCTACTCCATTTATCCGCTTGCATGATGACGTAGCGATTAGCCATGTGGGAGTGCTGGAAATCCCGATGCAACTGATGGGACAAAGTATCACAGTTGGGGGAATCCACGCAGTCTGTACCCATCCCGAATATCGCCGGCGCGGTTATTACCGGGAAATTATGGAAGAAGTGCTTGATTATTGTAACAGTCGTTACGATACGCTTATCCTCACAACAGCACAACCAGAGTTATATCAACCTTTTGGCTTTCGTGTTGTGGGGGAACACATTTTCATCGCCAAATGTGACTCAGTAGGTAATCAAGGTTTTCGATTAATTAATACTTCTGATACTAATGATGTAAAATTGCTACACTGACTCTTAGAAACACGTGAACCTGTCTCCAACATCGTCAGCATAGTAAATGAGAAGGCTGTATTCTGCGTCAATGAGGGAAGAAACCCTCTATACTATGCTCCAGACTTGGATGTTATCATTTGCATGGAAATAAAAGATACACAACTTCAGCTTTTCGATGTGGTTGGGACGAGAATCTGTAGTTTAGCTTCTATTCTCGAAAGAATTAACATACGCATTCAAGAAGTTGCCATTTATTTCAGCCCAGATCGCCTAAATGCCGATGTGCAAGCATTATCTCACATCCTCGATGGAGATTCTTTGCTCATGGTTCGGGGCAACTTTCCGGCTGAGAATGAGAAATTCATGCTACCGCGTTCTGCACGTTGTTGATGATTGTCGATGTGCGATCGCTAACCATTAAATTAAATACTTACTATTTTTTTATACTTGTACTACAAATCATCTACAATTTAGCTTCGTCTTGTTTATCACCATGAATGATAAGTCATCTGAGATAAACAAGTGTCAGTTAAGAAACTGTCACTCACCAGATTCCCGTCTTGACGGCAGAAGAGATATTCTTGATAGTGCAAGGAGTGATACCACTTCATAATATGTTTGCTACATGTTATCTTCGCAATCCTCTTTAGTTAGGGAGTATTGCTGGTTCCAAATGTTGCATCAAACGAGTGGGTTGGTATACAGTTATACGGTAAAGCGCTTGAGTGAGCAAAACTCTCAAGCGCTTGTTCGTGTTTGTATAAAATAAGCAGTAACTCAGTACAATCAAATATCACTCGCTATTGGTCGGGCAAAGGAAAAAAGCAAGTGATATCATGTCCGACAAATCACATATACTGTAGAGACGTAGCTAGCTTACGTCTGTTGGGGTTCTGGCAACACATAATAAGCATAGCGATCGATGTCTAGAGAAATAAGGGTTTGTTGCCGTTTTTGCGCTCATTGCTGATATTGTAAAGACGTTCCAGTGGAACGTCTCTATGAAGGTTAGAAAGAAACCCAGCTTCTACGTCTTTAAATTTACCCGATGACGAAGTTTACCAACTTCCCAGGCACGACAATCACCTTTTTAATTTCTTTACCCTCAATGTAACGCTGGGCAATTTCCGATTCACGAGCGTACTTTTCCAAAGCTACTTTATCAGCTTGTGCCGGCACTTGAATTGACCCACGAGTTTTGCCCATAATTTGAATCACTAAAGTAATTTCATCAGCAATCAAAGCAGCAGGGTCAAATTTTAGCCAAGGTTGAGTGTGAACCGAATCACTATTGCCCAACAAATGCCACAATTCCTCAGTAATGTGTGGTGCGAAAGGTGCCAGTAACATCACCAAAGTTTGAATACCTTCAGAATAAATTGGTGAATCTTTGCAGCTAGCATCAGCAAGAGCATTACTCAACTTCATCAATTCAGAAATAGCAGTATTAAATTGATAATCTCCCTCCAAATCTTCCGTAACTTCCTTAATCGCAGTATGAATTGCCCGTCGCAACTCCTTCTCAGCCTTACTTCCTTCCTTCGTAGTAACGCGATTCATCGCGTCCATATTATCAACAGACGTCACCAAACGCCAAACTCGATTCAAAAAGCGAAATTGACCTTCGACATCAGCATCTTCCCATTCCAAATCTTTTTCTGGGGGTGCTTTAAACAAGATAAACATGCGTGCAGTATCCGCACCATACTTTACCAAAACTTGCTCAGGATCGATGCCATTATATTTCGACTTAGACATCTTTTCATAAAAGATTTGTAACGTTTCTCCCGTTTCTGGATCTCTCGGATTTGCTATTTCAACTTGTGCCGATGGGATATACTTACCCGTGACAGGATTTTTGTAAGTTAAACCCTGCACCATACCTTGAGTTAACAGACGTTGGAAAGGTTCATCGAAATTCAACAAACCGCGATCGCGCAACACTTTAGTAAAGAACCGTGAATATAACAAGTGCAAAATCGCGTGTTCAATACCACCCACATATTGATCCACCGACATCCAGTCATTCGTCTTCGCTGGATCGAAAACCTGCTGTTCATTCTTCGCATCAGGATAGCGCAAGAAATACCACGACGAATCAATAAAAGTATCCATCGTGTCAGTTTCTCGCTTTGCGGGAGTGCCGCAACTCGGACAAGGCACATTGACAAAAGCTTCCATCTGTGCTAAAG
Source organism: Plectonema radiosum NIES-515 (assembly GCF_025753815.1). Classification (GTDB taxonomy): domain Bacteria; phylum Cyanobacteriota; class Cyanobacteriia; order Cyanobacteriales; family Nostocaceae; genus Hassallia; species Hassallia radiosum_A. The sequence goes on from NZ_JAOWRF010000091.1 coordinate 6,281, forward strand.
GCGAACCGCCGCGCCCACTAAATTCTACATCTTCCGGCAACTGCACTGGTAAATCTTCATCGGGAACAGGCACCGTCCCACATTTGCCACAGTGAATTACTGGTATTGGCGCCCCCCAGTAACGCTGTCGGGAAATCAACCAATCCCGCAAGCGATATTGTACCCGCGCTTTACCAAAACCTTGTTTGTCGGCATATTTGACGATCGCACTCTTGCCCTCACCAGACGCCATACCATCAAAGTCACCAGAATTAATCATAATTCCTGGTTCTGTATATGCTTGTGACGTTTCTTCTTTGCCATCTTGTGGTATAATCACCACTTTGATGCGTAAATTCTGTTCTTTGGCAAACTTGAAATCGCGGACATCGTGTGCAGGTACACCCATCACTGCCCCAGTACCATATTCATACAGTACATAATCGGCAATCCAGACAGGAATTTCTTCGCCGGTAAAGGGGTTAATTGCCTTACCACCAGTGGGAATACCCCGTTTCGGCTTATCTTCAGCAGTGCGTTCTAACTCGCTTTGGTTGGTAACTTCTTTGGCAAACGCTTCTACTGCTGCTTGCTGTTCGGGTGTGGTGACGCGCTTTGTTAAGGGATGTTCTGGTGCCAATACTACGTAAGTAACGCCATAAACTGTATCTGGACGTGTGGTGTAAACACCGATTTTCTCATCCATGCCGACGATGGGAAATTCTAAGTACGCACCTGTGGATTTACCAATCCAGTTTGCCTGCATCAACTTGACGCGATCGGGCCAGCCTGGTAATTTATCTAAGTCGTTTAACAATTCTTCGGCGTAGTCGGTAATCTTCAAAAACCATTGCCGCAACAACTTGCGTTCGACGATCGCACCGCTACGCCAAGAACGTCCTTCGCTATCAACTTGCTCGTTTGCCAGTACAGTTTGGTCTATGGGGTCCCAGTTAACAGCAGCTTCTTTTTGGTAAGCTAACCCCGAAGAGAGAAATTGCAAAAAAATCCACTGCGTCCACTTATAATAATCAGGGGAACATGTAGCTACTTCGCGTTCCCAGTCAATAGACAAACCCAGACGCTGCAATTGCTGCCGCATCTGAGCGATATTTTGATACGTCCACTTTGCCGGTGGTACACCTCGATCAATGGCGGCATTTTCTGCTGGCAAGCCAAATGCATCCCATCCCATCGGATGCAGTACCCGATAACCTTGCATTCGTTTGAGGCGGGCAATCACATCAGTAATCGTATAATTACGGACGTGACCCATGTGTAGGCTGCCCGATGGATAGGGGAACATGGATAAGGCGTAGAATTTTGGCTTGTCGCTGTTTGTAGGTGTTTTGTCTAAGCCGAATTCAGTCCATGTTTTTTGCCATTTTGCCTCAATTTCTGCTGGGTTATATCGGAACTCCACAATGAAAACTCCTTCGATGTATGCGATCGCTTCTGTTTCGCTATTGTGGCACACTTCATCATTTACCTGACGGCTTAGGAATCTCAGGGTAAAAATAAGATGACTTAGGAGAATCCCCTTTAGTAGAATGAAAACTATTATTTCTTCCAAATACGTAGTTCTCATCGACGTGCTCTTTCTCGTCTGGGGACTCACCTTGAGGTCATCCCCAGTAATGGCAACGCCAATCTTACATCGAAACAACATATAATTCCCAAACTGAGTTTGAAAATTTCAATATCTGACATTGGGCAATTTGAGGAGGGGGAAAGGGACTCATGGTAAGAAAGAAGAAATATTTCCCCCTGCTCCCCCAATCCGTCTGCTCAAAATCTGTCTGAAGTGCATAATTAACCTGAGGTGAATCCCATCTATGAAATAGAACCACCGTATACACAAGGTTATGAACACTCGTTGACAACCAGCAAGAGGAAACTTCATGAAAAAACGTGAAGACATCGTGGAAAAGTTCTCGACGTTTCTGAGCTTCGGAAATACCAATATTGCTAGAAACCTGATTTGGCACACAGATCCAGAACTAGAACGTTATATAAAACATTTAGTCAAATCTGAACCAGAGGCTAATAAGGAATTTTGGGCACGATATTTTTTGAAAATTTTAACAGAAGTATCCCATTCAAAGAGCACAGAAGCAGAGAATCAAAAAGATACACAAACACCAATTCAATCTTCCCTAGACAAATTTTCTGTATCACCATCTTCTTCGATCGCGGGAAGACACTTGTCAGCTTACTTACAAGAAGCTTGTTTGTGGGCTTCTCAAAAAAGTTATCAAAGGTTTAAGTTTCTCCGGCACAAATACCCATTAGAAGAATATTTTCAGATAGCTAATTCAGCGGCAAATCCTCCAGCTAAACTCTTCAGAAATTTTAATTTAGAACATCCGCAAACCAATATAGAAGGTTATGCTAAAACGGCATTATTGCGATTTGTAAAAAATACAATTTATCGACAAGACATAGAGGCAAAAAGAGATAAATTTTCTGATTATGGCTTATTAAAAAATTTAAGTAATAAAGAATTGCGAGAAGCTTTAACTTATCAAGGGGTAAACAATAACCAAATTCCATCATACTGCTTAGTTTGGCAATGCTTAGATGAAATTTATCAACCGAACCAGAACTTAGTCAATAGGAATTTTAAAGATCCAAGTGAGACACAATTAACCCAAATTACTTTTCGCTACAATCAGCGACAAAATCAACTAAATTATTCTACAGAAACTTCAATAGATAAAATTCAAGATATGCTGTCAATTTGCATTCAAGCTGCTCGCAATTACCGCACCAAACGTTTTTTATCTCTAGAAGAATATGATACTATATATGACTTTATACCTAGTCCTTGGGATACACTTTTACACGAAGAAGCATCAGAACAAGTGCAATCTCTCATCTACCAATTATTTTCAAATATGCCAGAAGCCGGACAAATAATCTTGAAACTTTTGCTAGGATTAAACTTAACTCAAATTGAAATAGCCGCCGTTTTAAAAAGTAAGTATCCGGAATTGCAAAAGCAATATCAAGTGGCTCGTCACTTAGCAAGATACAATAAAAATCTCTTAAAAGACTTGGCTAATGAGTGGCAGAAAATTGACCCAGAAATTTGTTTAAATGATGAAAAAGATATTGAACGAATAAAAGACGCTATGGGTGAATGCTTGCAGTCGCTCTGTCAAAACTTGTTATATTCAAGTTTAGATAAAATTGAAGAGCAATACAATCATTCAAAAAAGCTTTTAACTCTGACCAATGAAATAAATATGCTGAAACAACAACGAGTAAACCCGTTGATTATTGACTTATATGGGGCATCTAATATGCTTCAAGAGATCAAATATAATTTAATAACTTGTTTACAAGAAGAATTAGAAAGTAAGATGGATTTACCTAAAAAATCTTTAAAAATAGTTGAATCTAAAATAGAGGTTTTGGTTGATGAATGGATAAAATGCAAACTTTATGTTGCGAATAAGGGGTGAACTCAGATGACATCTGACTTGAATGAATTAATGGTAATCTATCCAGAAAGATTATGGTTAGAAATATCCGATCAAGCACAAGAAAAGGCATGGAGATTATCTAAACAAAAGCCTTATTCTCATCCAAATGCTAGTTGGAATGCTTACCTTAATAATCTGTGTCTGTATATTTTTTTGACTTGGTTGAAAGAAGACCCCGATTTGCGGGAACCGATCAATGTTTGGCTGAATGACGAGGAACTAGCCAGCGTCTGGGAAGTTGTAAATGGGACGATGCTAACCATCGGTGATACTAAATTAGTGCTAATTCCTAGCGATAAAAGTAATTTTACAGAGTTGCGGATTCCCCAAGAATGGGTTGATATTCCTAACTGGGCAGGTAACTATTATTTGGCTGTGGAGTTAAACTTAGAAGAACGCTGGTTTGGGGTATCGGGATACACGACTCATCAACAAATAAGGAAGGAAGCTAAATATGATTCTGTGGATCAAACTTACTCTTTGGATGTAGAAGATTTAATTACAGATTTGAATGTGATGTGGGTAGCACGAGAAGTTTGCCCTGTTGATAAACTAGAAATAGAACCTTTATCGATATCAAGTACACAAGTAGAGAAGTTATTAGAAGAACTAAGTAAATTCACGTTTTATTCACCTCGCTTAGATGTACCTTTTGAAATGTGGGGAGCACTACTAGCAGTGGACGAATATCGGCAGGGTCTCTATCAACGACGGCTAGAAAATCAAAAAAACAACAAGATAGCAAATAATTTGAGCCAATGGTTTGAAAATATATTTGAGGTGGGTTGGCAATCTTTTGAAGCCATTATTAGCTCACAACAGAAAACTTTAGCCGTTCAATTTAGAACTGATGTGATGTTGAACGACCTCCGTGTCAAGCGAGCCAAGTTGATTGATTTGGGGATGCAATTAGGAGGTACTGCCGTTGTGCTGCTACTGGGTTTAACATCAGAGTTGGATGAAAAAATCAGTATTCGGGTGCAGTTGCACCCGGCAAATGATGAAATTTACTTGCTACCCGATATCAGACTAGTTTTGCTATCGGAATCAGGGAAAATTCTTCAGGAAGTACAATCAAGAAATCACGATCATTTGATTCAGTTAAAGAAATTTAAATCTTATCCTGGAAAAAATTTTAGTATTAAAATAGCTTTTGGTGGTATCAGTATTAAAGAAGACTTTGTGCTTTAACCGCTGCTTAATTTCCAGGCATGAGTAAATTAGTTGTATTGAATTTGGGAAGAGGTGACTTAAAGCGGGGCTTTCCCTCGGTGACAGTTCAGCTATGGGAAGAAGGCAATCCCATTGCCATGCAATTTACAGGCAGTTTACCACCGGCATCGTCGCTTTGGCAACTCTACAGGCGTTGGCAGTTACTTTATCAGTTGCTTTATGAAGCGCTTTATCCTAGTTTAGGTTGGCGGAGATACGTAGAGAAAGAAGATGAAGAAATTGAAATAGATGAAGAGGACGTAACGAATATTTCTTCGGTGGATTTTATTAATTTATGCGATGATTTATCTAAGGGAATTAATACTTGGCTGAAGTCAGAGGCATTTCGGAATATTGACCAAAAATTACGCACAACATTAGCTCCAGATGATGAAATCCGGGTAATTTTGGCAACAGAAGACGAACAAGTAAAACGGCTTCCTTGGCATCTGTGGAATTTTTTTGAAGATTATCAATTAAGTATTGTCGGCATCAGTGCTGCGGAGATTGGAAGAGTTAAACCATTACCTAAAAATCCAGGGGATAAGTTAAGAATTTTAGCGATTATTGGTAATAGTGAAGGAATTGATGTCCAAAAAGATAGAGCAATTTTAGAACAATTACCAGGCGCGGAAACAGTTTTTCTGGTAGAGCCACAACGACAAGAGTTAGATAAATGGCTGTGGGATAAACAGGGTTGGGATATTCTCTTCTTTGCTGGACATGGTTCAACTCAAACTGATGGAGAAACTGGGCGAATTCATATTAATAAAACTGATTGTTTGACGGTTTCTCAGTTGAAAAATGCGCTGAAAGCAGCGATCGCTCGCGGGTTACGTTTAGCTATTTTTAACTCCTGCGATGGGCTGGGATTGGCGCGGAATTTAGCTTCTTTGCAGATTCCGCAAATGATTGTCATGCGCGAACCTGTGCCGGATTTAGTCGCACAAGAATTTTTGAAGCATTTTCTCGCAGCATTTGCTGATGGTGAGTCTTTTTATTTTGCGGTGCGAGAAGCACAAGATAGGTTGCAGGGTTTAGAAAATGAGTTTCCCTGTGCTAGTTGGTTGCCTGTGATGTGTCAGAATCCATCCTCTTCCCCGCTAGTTTGGCAAAAACCGATTGTTGCTCCTGAGCGCAAATCCTTACCAAGCCGACGGGTGCTGCCGATCGCTTTTCAAGTCAGCTTGTTCGTAACCGCTTTGATAATCGGAATGCGATCGCTTGGAATTTTACAGTCGTCAGAATTGATGTCTTTCGATCATGTCATGCGATCGCGTCCTTATGAAGCACAAGATCAACGCATCTTAGTGGTTGGGGTCACCGAAGCTGATGTTCGCGCTCAACCACCCAAAGAAAGAGGTGGAGCCTCATTATCAGACAAAACTTTGGCACTCGTTGTGGGAAAATTAGAACAGTTTGAACCGCGTGCCATCGGCTTGGATATTTATCGCGAGAATTCAGTCAGCGCAGATTATCCTTCTTTAGCCAAGACAATGAAACAGAGCGATCGCTTCTTCGCTATCTGCAAAACCAGTGAAGAAGACAAAAATCCTGGTGTTCCCGCACCTCCAGAAGTGAGTGTGCAACGCCAAGGCTTTAGTGATGTTTTAGCCGATCCCGATGGCGTTATCCGCCGACAATTATTGGGGATGACACCGACACTTCCTTGTTTAACTGACAAATCCTTGAGCTTTCGTTTAGCCAGCCGTTACTTGGCTGATTTGGGCATTATACCACAACTTAATCCCGATAAAAACTTTTACTTTGGCAATGTCGTCTTCAAAAACTTAGAGGAAAACAGCGGAGGTTATCACGGAATCGATTATTTAGGTCATCAAATACTGTTAAACTGGCGTTCCTCACCTCAAATTGCTCCACAAGTTACACTTAAACAAGTTCTCAACAATGAACTTACGTCAGATTTAGTGCGCGATCGCATTGTCATCATTGGCACTACTGCTGAAAGCTTTCATGACTACTGGTCTACTCCCTACAGCACCCAAAAAATGCCCTACCAACCGATGTCAGGGATAGTCGTTCAAGGGCATATGGTAAGTCAGATTCTCAGTGCTGTGTTGGATGGCAGACCATTATTATCAGTCTTGCCGAAATGGGGTGAAGTCTTGTGGATCTGGTACTGGTCTATGGTTGGAGGTATGATAAAACTTTAAACAAAATATAGTCTAACATAGTCAGATATAGTCTAAAACCCGACAAGTAATGAAATTGTCTGATTATGCTAAAACTTTGGGGATTTCATATCTTACAGCTTGGCGACATT
>NZ_JAOWRF010000343.1:0-4511 GCF_025753815.1 Plectonema radiosum NIES-515
GAGTAATAACTCCGCTCCTCTGCTTCTCCCCAGTAAAAAGATTTTCGGCAAAAGTCTGGTTAGTGAGAACGAGATATTGCCCTAGCGATCTAAAATGACACTGTTAATGGGCACACCAAAAAAATTGAGTAGAGTATATGGCGCGTCAACCCTCGATATTGTCATTGATTCTGGTAATTTTGGCAACATTCCTGATTAGTTGTGGCAGTCCTACTGTCGCTACAGCACCTCCAACCTATACTACGGATCAGTTAGAGAAAATTCAGGAATATGTTCCTGAAATTCTTTCCGTACGCGATCGCTCTGAAGAACTGCAAAAGCTGATCGAAAAAAATGACTGGATTTATGTGGGGAATTTTATCCACGGTCCGATGACATCCTTAAAGCAGAACATGAGTTACATTACTTCCAATCTGCTACCGAAAAACCAAGCCCAAGCACGTCAGATAACGCGAGATTTATTTAACCACCTGGTAAAAATAGATCAAGCGGCAAGCGATCGCAACTCTCAACTAGCTTTAAGCAATAAGAAAGCCGCTTTTGCTGACATTGACAATTTCTTACAATTGTTACCGCAAAGCAGCAAGTCACAAGAGAGTTAAGAGTTATGAATGAGGAGTGAGGAGTTAAGAGTCAAAACTCCTAACTCCTCACTCCTAACCCCTAACTCCTAACCCCTAACTCCTAACCCCTAACTCCTAACCCCTAACTCCTAACCCCTAACTCCTAACCCCTAACTCCTAACCCCTAACTCCTAACCCCTAACTCCTAACCCCTAACTTTTAACTCCTAACTCCTAACTCCTCACTCCTCACTCCTCACTCCTCACTTTTAACTCCTCACTCCTCACTCCTAACCCCTAACTCCTAACCCCTAACTCCTAACCCCTAACTCCTCACTCCTAACTCCTCACTTATTAAAAAGCAATGAGTCATGTAGTCATTATCGGTTGTGGTATTGTTGGGGCGGCGATCGCCTATGAACTCAGTCAAGTTCAAAACATCATTATCACTGTCATCGACAAACAACCACCCGCGCAAGCCTCTACAGGGGCAGCATTAGGCGTTTTGATGGGTGCAATTAGCCATAAAATTAAGGGTAATGCTTGGCGAATGCGCTCCTCTAGTATTCAACGTTATGAAACTTTAATTCCCGAACTAGAAGCTATCACAGGTCGCAAAATCCCTTTTAATCGTCAAGGAATTCTCAGCCTTTGTTTGCAAAAAGATAATAAAGCTGCTTGGCAAAAACTCGCGGAAATTCGCTCCTCTCAAAACTGGAAATTAGAAGTTTGGGACGTGGCTAAATTAAAGTCAGTCTGTCCGCAGGTAAATAACGAGAATATTATTGGTGCTGTTTATTCTCCTCAAGACCGTCAACTTGACCCAACAGCCTTAACTTTAGCTTTAGTTGATGCATCTCAACGCAACGGTGTTACTTTTAAATTTGGCGTTACCGTCAACGGAACTTCAACTTTTGCGAATTCATGCAATGAACTTGAGACGACAGAGGGTAAAATTACCGCTGATTGGTTTGTAATTGCCGCTGGATTGGGTTCGTCACTCCTGACAGGGCAATTAAACCAAATGATTGATATTCGCCCTGTGTTAGGGCAAGCTTTGCAAGTAAGCTTAAAACATCCTTTAGGCGATCGCCACTTTCAACCAGTAATTACAGGCGATGATATTCACATTGTCCCTGTAGGTAACGGCGATTATTGGATCGGTGCGACGGTGGAGTTTCCCAATGATACCCAGGAAATACCACCTAACGAAGAACTATTGAAGCAAGTTTTAACTCAAGCGATCGCCTTTTGTCCAGAATTAGCATCGAACTACACAATTAACCGCACCTGGTCGGGATTGCGTCCCCGTCCCGAAAAACGACCCGCACCAATCATAGGCAAACTACCAGGCTTTAATAACATTCTCCTCGCCACCGGACATTATCGCAACGGCGTTTTATTAGCACCCGCAACAGCACACGCAATTCGTGAGATGATTATTCCCAACGCTCCCTAATCTTAATAAAACTTTGCGTCTTTGCGCCTTTGCGTGAGACTTTTTCTCATGTCAATACAAGAACATAAAATAACCGTAAATTCCCTCGAATGGTTTTATCGCCAAGCTGAACCGATTGGTCAAACAGACTTATTGCCTGTATTATTGCTACACGGCTTACCCTCACAAAGTTACAGTTGGCGCCACATCTTGCCAGCTTTAGCCAAACAAGGTACAAGAGCGATCGCACCAGATTGGATTGGCTATGGTTTTTCATCCAAACCTGAAAAACGAGACTTTGCTTATACCCCAGATGCATTTATTACAGCTTTATCAGGATTTATCCAAGCCTTAGAACTACAACGTTTTTCTTTAGTTGTCCAAGGATTTTTAGGTTCTGTAGGACTACAATATGCTTTGCGACATCCAGAACAAATTGCCAACATAGCTATAATCAACACACCGATTACCAGTGCGGCAAAATTACCTTGGAAAATTCAACAACTCGGTTTACCTTTAGCTGGGGAGATGATGACCCAAGATCCTTTATTAGTTGATAGAACTTTAGAAGGTGGTTGTCGTTATGTAATCGAAGAGAAAGATTTAGATATTTATCGAAAGCCATATTTGAAAAGTTCCTCTTCTGGAAGAGGACTTTTATCAACTATCCGCAATTTACAACTTCAGCCAGCCATGATAGAAATCGAATCTGGCTTTCAAGAATGGCAACAGCCTATTTTAATTCAATGGGGAATGATTGACCCTTGGCTTTCTTTCGATATAGCACAAAAGTTTGCCGATTCTGTATCTCATGCCGAGTTAATAAAACTTAATAACGTCGGGCATTATCCTCAAGAACATTATCATGAAACGATTTTAGAAGATTTATTACCTTTCTTACGGTGTTCGGCAAAACCTTGATATATTTTTGACAATAAATAACGCGAAAAGCTGACAAGCGAGGGTGTATATGCGACCTGAGTAGAAGCGGACGGCAGTTTTAACTTAGATAACAGTGACAATCAGGCTTGTCTAACAGCGATTCAACTAAGGCATTGAGAGCAGTAGCTGCTAACAATCCACCACCCAAAGTTCCTTCAATTGTCATAAAAGGCACGGATGTTTGCATTAATTGTCGCTTGGCAGCGGGTGCATGACTAAAACCAATCGGCATCGCAATCACTAGCGCAGGCTGAATTTGTTGATTTTGAATCCCTTGACAAACTTCTAAAAGTACTGAGGGAGCATAACCAATAACTAGCACACAACCTTTAGTTAGTTGCAGTAATTTTTCTCGCCATTCTTGATGTTGCCAAAAAGCAATTTCTGCTTCTTTCGCGGTGGTAACGTGGGGATTGTTAATTAAAGTTTCAATTTGACATCCTAAGTGAGCTAATCGAGTATTATCTAAAGCTGCTGCCACTGAGAAAGTATCGACAACCACCTGACAGCCTAATTTTAGTGCTTCACGAGTGGAGGCGATCGCTTGATTTCCCAATCTCAAAAACGACACCAAACTAACATCCCCACAAGCTAAAACCATCTGGGAAATTAAATGTTGTTCAATTTCCGAACGGTCAGATAAATCAGGTAACAACCATTGTAAAGATTCTTGAAAAACTTCCGGATGAGTATGAACTTCTGCATCCAACTTACTCCACAGATTTTCTAGTTCTCCAACTCCTGCTTGAGTTTCGACTTCTAATAACTTGAGTTGAGAAAAAACTTCCGCTTGCATGATTTGACAATCTCGATCCCTTCCCAACAATCCTTCTAAAGCTGATGCGGTTTGCCGCAGTTGGGAAATTTGCTGCATAACTGTTCGATATTGCTGCTGAAGTTGCGACATCAGGGTAATAGTTGTATCCGCTTCTGGTTCCACCTTGAGAATTTCCCGAATGTGGTTTAACTGAAAGCCTTGCTGCTTGAGTGCCACAATGCGTTGCAACCGTCGGACATCGTTTTCATTATAAAGGCGGTAGTTGCTATGCGATCGCACTGGTTGCGGCAATAACCCTAATTGATGATAATGTCGCACCATGCGCGGAGTAATCCCCCCACCGACTGCGGAAGTAAATTCTTTAATAGTCAAATGCTGAATTACTTGGTTGTTCAAGGTTGTTTTTTCACCCTTTATAATGTAGAGACGTAGCACTTGGTAGTCTCTTGGGGTTTGGGTAACGCATAATTAAATTCTGGAAATGTCTAATAGCTAAAATAGTTCTTCTTGTTACGTCTGAAATATTCATATTTAGGGTGTGAACCGCTATAGAATGCCAATACAATCCACATCTGCCAACAGTCCATAACCGCCTTGGGTTGTAAACCCTAGGCTCATAGCTCAAGTCTTCTTAAGAAGACCAGAAAGAATTTTAGTCCATTATCTCGCAACAGTCCATAACCGCCCAGGGTTTTAAACCCTAGGCTCATAGCTCAAGTCTTCTTAAGAAGACTAGAAAGAATTTTAGTCCATTATCTCCCAACAGTCCATAACCGCCTTGGGTTTACAAC
>NZ_JAOWRF010000343.1:4611-13104 GCF_025753815.1 Plectonema radiosum NIES-515
CCTAGGCTCATAGCTCAAGTCTTCTTAAGAAGACTTGAAAGAATTTTAGTCCATTATCTCCCAACAGTCCATAACCGCCTTGGGTTATAAACCCTAGGCTCATAGCTCAAGTCTTCTTAAGAAGACTTGAAAGAATTTTAGTCCATTATCTCCCAACAGTCCATAACCGCCTTGGGTTATAAACCCTAGGCTCATAGCTCAAGTCTTCTTAAGAAGACTAGAAAGAATTTTAGTCCATTATCTCCCAACAGTCCATAACCGCCTTGGGTTATAAACCCTAGGCTCATAGCTCAAGTCTTCTTAAGAAGACTAGAAAGAATTTTAGTCCATTTTAATGGACTTCAGCTATGAGCCTGGAACTTAAGTTCCAGGCGGGTGAGGCAAATGATTATAACATTGTTAGATATTTATTTTCTTGACATTGACATTAATGTCAAGGTTTAGGGTGAGAGAGTATGTGTTGGTTCAACTTTCATGCTCTACCCAGAACGCTTAACTCAATTCACCAAAGAACATTCAGATACGGTAGCCGCGATCGCTTGTGGTCTATTATTACTTTTGGGAGCGATCGCCTTACATCTCAATTTTTTCGGCTTGGCATTGCTGCTACTCCCGGCAGCTTATGTGATTGGTGGCTACGAAAGCGCTCGCGAGGGGCTAACTACGCTTTTCCAAGAAAAAGAACTCGATGTCGATTTACTCATGATAGTGGCGGCGTTAGGTGCTGCTGGTTTAGGTTTATGGCAACGGGAATACCACCTAATTATCGATGGGGCAATTTTGATTCTCATCTTTGCGATAAGTGGGGCACTTGAAGGTTACGCAATGCGACGCACTGAGCGCAGTATCCGCAGTTTGATGAGCCTGACACCAGATATCGCAATGGTTTTACGTCAGGGAAGGGAAGTTTCTGTTTCTATTTCGCAGTTAAAGGTAGGGGATGAAATTGTCGTCAAACCGGGAGAGTTAATTCCTACCGATGCAGTGATTGTATCAGGTTACAGCAGCATCAATCAAGGGGCAATTACGGGGGAATCTTTACCTGTAGAAAAGACGGTGGGTGAAGAAGTGTTTGCAGGTACGCTTAACGGTTATGGTGCCCTGAAGTTGAAGGTACATCAACCACCGGAAAGCAGTTTAATTCAACGTGTGATTAAGTTAGTAGAGCAAGCACAGACAGAGGAACCACCTTCCCAACAGTTTATTGAGAGATTTGAAAGGAGTTATGCACGCTTGATTGTGATTGCTGGGGTGTTGCTAGCAACTTTACCACCGTTTCTTTTGGGTTGGGATTGGGAAACCACGATTTATCGAGCGCTGACCTTTTTGGTGGTAGCTTCTCCTTGTGCGTTGATGGCAGCAATAATGCCGACGCTGCTATCGGGAATTGCCAATGGTGCCAGACAGGGGATTTTGTTTAAAAATGGTAGTCAGTTAGAAATGATGGGGAAAGTGAGAGCGATCGCTTTCGATAAAACTGGTACTCTAACTACAGGTATTGTGCAAGTATTTCAAGTTATTTCTGCTGGTAATTATTCCCAAGCTGATGTATTGAAAGTTGCCGCAACCGTGGAATCAGTTTCCGAACATGCGATCGGTAAAGCTATTGTGAAAGCCGCTGTTGATTTAAATTGGGTGAGTGCGGTTGAAGTGCAAGCTATCCCCGGACAGGGAATTATCGGTATCAACAACATGCAGCAGGTAATTGTGGGGAATGCTGCTTTTGTGCAGAAGCATGTCACAAATTTACCAGAAGAATTGCAGAAATCTGCTTCAGTGTTGGAGGAAGAAGGTAAGACAGTCGTTTGGGTAGCGCAGGGGGGGATGGGGAGACAAGGGGGACAAGGGGGACAAGGGGGACAAGGGGGTAAGAAACAAATTCCTATATCTCCCTTGTCCTCCCCCTCTCCCTTGTCTCCCCCCTCTCTCTCATCTGCTGAGGTGATAGGTTTGATCGCTCTAGCTGACGAGGTGAGGGCAGAAGCTGCTGCAACCATCGCTCGCTTAAAGGCTTTGGGAGTTGAACAAATCGTTATGTTAACTGGTGATAATCAGCGCACTGCTGACAGTGTAGCGCAAAGTGTTGGTATAAATGAGGTATATGCAGAACTTTTGCCGGAAGATAAATTAGATGTAATTCGTCGTTTGCAAAAGCAGTATAAAACAGTGGCAATGGTGGGTGATGGTATCAATGATGCACCAGCATTAGCTCAGGCTTCTATAGGTATTGCGATGGGGGTTGCGGGAAGTGATGTAGCATTGGAAACGGCAGATATTGTATTGATGGCAGATCGGCTGGAGAAACTTGCAGTGGCAATGGATTTGGGTAGGCGATCGCATGGCATAATTAAGCAGAATATAACGGTTGCTTTGTCTTTCATTATTCTGCTTTTGGTGGGTAATTTTCTCGGTAATGTTAATTTACCCATCGGTGTAATTGGGCATGAGGGTTCTACGGTGTTGGTTACTCTGAGTGGTCTGAGGTTGTTGAAATAGGGACTGGGGCAATGGGCAATAGACATAGGAGTAGAAATTAATTATGCATTGCCCAAAATCCTTGTAGAGACGCGAAATTTCGCGTCTCTACATTGTTTTCTGGAGATGTCTATTGCCCCATGCCCAAATTACACTGGTTTCTCAATTTCGCTTTTAACTGTAGCGTATCCCCAATCCAACCAGGGAAGCAAAGCTTCAATGTCTGCGGTTTCGACTGTGGCACCACCCCAAATCCGCAATCCTGGAGGTGCGGAGCGATAGGATGCGATATCAAAGGCTACTTCTTGCTTTTCTAAAAGTTTTGCTAATTTCTTCGCACATTTTGCCTGTTCTTCTGGAGTTAAGCCGTTAAACCAGGAATCGACTATCTTGAGACAAATTGAGGTACAAGAGCGATTTTCTGGCTTTTCTGCTAAAAAAGCTGCCCAAGAACTTTGCTCAACCCATTTAGCGATCGCTTGCAAATTCGCTTCACTGCGGCTAATTAAACCGGGAAGTCCACCAATACTTTCTGCCCATTTCAACCCATCCAGGGCATCTTCGACACACAACATCGATGGTGTGTTGATGGTATCACCTTGAAAAATTCCTTCTATTAGTTTACCTTTTTGTGTTAGGCGAAATAGCTTGGGTATTGCGCGTTCAGGATTATAACTTTCTAAACGTTCGACTGCACGGGGAGAAAGAACAATTACTCCATGTTGAGCTTCTCCTCCCAATACTTTTTGCCAGGAGTAGGTTACGACATCGAGCTTTTCCCAAGGTACTTCCATTGCGAAAACGGCAGAAGTCGCATCACAAATTGTCAATCCTGAGCGATCGCTTTTAATCCAATCACCATTTTCTACCCTAACACCAGAGGTGGTACCATTCCACAAAAACACAATATCTTTTTGAAAGTCAACTTCGTTTAAGTCTGGTAAACTACCATAATCTGCTTTCAAATGACGAGTTTCTGGCAATTTCAACTCATCTAAAACATCTTTAACCCATTCCTGCCCGAAGCTTTCCCATGCTAAAATATCCACGGGAAGTTTTCCTAGCATCGACCATAACGCCATTTCCACAGCGCCTGTATCGGAAGCTGGAACGATACCCAAACGATAAGAAGCGGGAACACCGAGGATTTTTTTAGAACGCTCAATCACTTCTGCTAATTTGGCTTTACCAGCTTCAGAGCGATGGGAGCGACCTACACAGGCTTTTTCAAGTTGGGAAACAGACCAACCCGGTCGTTTCGCACAAGGTCCAGAGGAAAAATGAGGGATGCGTGGCTTGACTGTAGGTGTAGTGAGCTCTGACATAAAGCTATTTTTGCAGACGTGGGGGATGAGAAAGTACTGATGTATATAGTACTAGGTTTCTGCTTTCAGATTGAACTCCGATAAAAAGTTGTTGAAGTTGACATTGACGATGCATATGAAGTTACAAAAAAGTACGGGATTAAAACAGTTCCTACAACCATCGTTTTTAAGCAAGGTGAAAAAACAGGAGAAATTGTTGGTCTAACTTCACGCGAGAATATACTTCGATTAGCAGGCATTTAGCATTCTTGTTGTAAATCTGAGGTGATTTGAATCTGCCAAATTAACAACAAGAATGCATTCTCAAAAATTCCCTATTCCCTTAGTGGTATGGGAATTTGGGAGCATCCCAATTTGGCAAGAAGATGAAAGAAATGGGAAAGAATTCGCAAGTCATCATCGCAAATTAGGGGGGGACTATACAAATGCTGTCCATAACTGAGAAAATTATGGGAATCAGACACAAAGGAAGTGAAAATTAATTATGCGTGACCCAGAACCCCAACAGACGTTGCATGTGCTACGTCTCTACATCTTTTCCACTTTCTATGTCTATTTCGCTGTCCCCACCACGAGTTAAAATCGGCTTTTGTGTCTTGACAAAACGACTGCTTTCAATTATTACTACTGAAACTTCATAAGCGGCGGAAATGCGATACTGAGTTTGAAAAGTTCTCCACAACTTAGAAACATCTTCCAGCGACATAGATTGAAGCGTAATCCGAACTCGTTCGACTTGATTGTGTAAATCGCTTTCGCTTAAGCTAATTTTGATATCAGCCGGGTTTAGCACTGCGTAGTCATTTAAAATATGCATCGCCTTTCCTAACAGACGATGAGCCAAGATATCATCATTATCTTTGCCGTAAAAAGTAATTATATAGTAAAGATTGAGAGCTAATGGCGGTTGACCGATTTCCCCAGGTTTGACGCGATTGGGTAAATCCATAGTCCGCCAAGAGGCATTCGGTAAAATATGATAGAGAAAGAGATTAATTTGATTTTTATCGTGATGATAGCGTGCCTTGTCTGGTGGTTGCGTTGTCACAATACCATCACCCAATTCTTGGGCAACAGCTTGAGAAATCAGATTGCGTAACGTTGTCGTAACAGCTGCGATCGCCAGAGAGTTACTCATGACTTGCCTCCTTGGCGTTGTTTCAAATAATGTTGTAAACAAACAGATGGTGAGCGCTTGGGTTGAACAGAGCGCGTGGCGGTGACGGGTGGAAGTAAAATTACAAAGAGCGAACTTCGACGCGACCAATAGTTACTTGAATTGTAGGGGTAGACGCAGGCGATCGCAATTAAGTTTTGGGCATTGGGCAGCAGGAAGGAAAAAGGGGAAGGGGAAAAGGGAAAAACTTTTCTTCCTTTACCCTTTACCCTTTAACCTTTTCCCCTCATGAAATTCCCCCTTGTCCCCCTTGATCACGCAGTCCCCCTTCCCTTGTCCCCCTTGATCACGCAGTCCCCTTTCCTCACAAGATCCTCAAATTGTTTGTCTATAACATAAGTGTAGGAGGAAAGACATGGGAGATGGCGATCGCCTGCCCCCTCGAATAAATGATAATTATTCTAAAAAATCGGTGTTTATATGTTTATTAACAAAATTCTCGTTGCACTAGATCGCTCTGAGTTGAGCAAACTGGTTTTTGAACAAGCGTTGGCTTTAGCGAAGGTTACACAAGCGAGCTTAATGCTGCTACACGTTCTTTCTGCTGAAGAAGAAGGCAGTCCCTATGTGCCTGTTCCATACTCTGGTTTTGACTACTATTCAGGAGTGCGTGCTCAAACCTTGGAAGCTTACCAAGAGCAATGGAACGCTTTTAAACGCGAAAGTCTAGAGATGTTACAGTCTTTTTGTACCCAAGCAGACATAGCAGGTGTCACTACTGAATTTACCCAAAATTCTGGCAGTCCTGGTCGCTGCATTTGTGATGTCAGCCGTAGTTGGGGTGCCGACTTAATTATTATGGGGCGTCGGGGTCACTCTGGTTTAAAAGAACTATTTCTAGGCAGCGTCAGTAACTATGTTCTTCACCATGCACCAAGTTCTGTCCATATTGTGCATCTTCCAGTCGTTGCGAAAATAACTGAAGTTGCACAACAAACACAAAGCGTCTCAACTTGAAAATAGACAACCTATTTGAAAATCAATGATTAGACGTAGCACTGCTACGTCTAATCATAGGGTTTCAGATAACGCATCATAAGCATAGCGGTCGATGTCTATTCTAAGTAATAAACCGGACATGATATAACACCAAACGTATTGCAATCTAACCCAATACAGTTCAGTTAAGCCTGATCGGACGAGGAGTGTAGAGACTTCGTCCGATCGCGTCTCTACAGGTCTAAAATCAGTACTAAAAATCCTTAACACCAAGCGGCAATCTAACCCACACAATAAAAGGAGGCAGTTACTTACTACCTCCTTGATAATTACAGCTTGGATAAATTAGAAATACTCTGACAGCTATCTGCCGGTCATAAACAATGTAATGACCACTCCTAGAATAATCGATCCGCCACCGAAGACGAATGACCAAAAGCGATGGTAACTGTTGACAATGGTGCCGCTTTCACTGTTAAGTTGACTTAAATCCATCCACGGTGCGACACCTCGACGGAACCAACCTACAGCACCAACTGATTCACCAATCAAGCTTTCAACTCGTTTCATTCCAAACAAGAAGTTACCAATTGGACCAAAACGCGAAGCATAATGCAAATAAAGCATCCCGCTGCGGTCTTGAATTTTCAAGTCAGAACCAAATTTATAACCGGAATCCCCACGACCAATTAGTGTACCTTGCAATTTCGCAGGTCTGCCACGCAACGGACTAGCATAAGGGTCTGACATCAAGGTGAGAATGTCGGTTTCTGGTGCTTGGCTGTAGCTGGGGAACATAATCAAGGCTTTAATTGCCACTCCTAAACCTAAGCCGATGAGTGGTAAACCCAGCATCAAACCTGGGTTGCGGGAACTTGACCACAAAATAGCGCCAATAATTAAGCCGGCGGCAAACCCAATGGTTTCGGCACCGTACAGGATAACATCTAAGAAGAAGCTGCCATAAAGCTTACTTTTATTGAGAGTTTTGCCTTCACCAATAACTCGACCCATGTCGAATTCAGTTGCTAAACCAAGCTGTTCTGCATAGGTGCTAAGAGCGCGGACTCGTTTCCCAGTCAGGGGGTGAGTGGAATTTAACTCCATCCACCAACCCCACGGATTAAACATATCCCACAAAAAGACGCGACCGATTTTTTGCGGATCGGAAGCAATGCGGTAGGCGGTTCCGGTAGACGCAGCCGCTTTATGATCGTAAATACCCAAGGCACGAGTACCTTCAATTAAACGGCTGGGTTCTTTTGTTCTGGAACCTTCTTCTAAAATGCCGTAGGCTATCTTTACTAAAGCGCGGGAAAGTCCGTTGGGGTTGCCGGTGGTTTCTGCGGCAAAGTGGTCAGCAAAGTATTCTCGCGTGCGGGAGAGGTACAGTACTAAGTATGTACCGATAAAGTAAAACACATAGGCAGCTAGGGCAGCAGTTTGTGCTGCATCTTTGATTTTGCTATCACCACCCCCACGTCCAAGGTTTCTGGCTGTGATGTAAATCAAATAGCAAATTTGCACTAAGGTGGAAGCTACTGTCATTACCGCAAAGTCCCAGTGGACGATGTGTCCTAATTCGTGGGCGTAGACGGTAGCAATTTCATCATCATCTAGGTAGGTGAAAAGTCCGTGACTGACGACTAAGCGAGCGCTATTGGGTAATGATCCGTAAGTAAAAGCCGTGGGGTTTTCGTCGTCAATGATTCCCAAACGGGGAATTTTTAGCTTTTTCTGCTGACAAACGCGACGAATTACTCTGGCTGTTTCTGGACTGAGATTTTCAACTTCTGTTATGTCTACCCAACGAGTATGGTAGAGCCAACTTTGGGTTAAGTCCATCAAAAAGGGAGATAGAAAGAAGGCAGCGAGGTTGAAAATAACAGCGATCGCCAGAGCGATCGCTAATCCATTTACAGGTGCATCGCTGTTGACAATGAATACCAGGGCTAAACCTAAAACGAACACCATGCCAAACAGCAAGGTGAGGGTGACACCAGATGCTAGTGCTAAACTACCACCAACACCCTTCATTGCCAACTGGACACCAGCTGTCGGAGCGCGTTCGCTTTTTTCAATTTTGCGAGATGGCGTTTTTAAAGCCTGAGGTAAAGTAGGGTAAGCTTTTTCTGCCCAGGAGCGTACCTCTAAATTATCGCTGCTGATTAACTGCTGACACAGGTCGCAAGCTTTTTCAATTTCTCCAGTGGCTTGATACGCTTTCAACAGCCACATCTGCGCGTTTAAATAGCCTGGAGAAGTTTCATCAACACTATTTCGACTGAATTCTTCTAGTAATTCGATCGCTTCTTGATAACGTCCAATTTTAAAGGCATCTAATCCAGATTGCAGTGACATAGTATCTCCCTTTATGAGGAGTGGTATTTATCTATCAATACTCAATAGATACAGCGATCGCCACCGCAATTACGGAAAACTTTTTCGACACATATATTAATATGTGTTTTCACTACTTATATAAAGTTTCTTTAATTATCTTCAGTGAATCGCGTAAGTAGGGGAGGGGGGGATGGGGAGAGGGGGGGAGGGGGGGAGGTAGGGGGATGGGGGTGT
>NZ_JAOWRF010000411.1 GCF_025753815.1 Plectonema radiosum NIES-515
GTGGGGAGTGGGGAGTGGGGAGTGGGGAGTGGGGAGTGGGTAGTGCGTAGTGGGTAGTAGATAACTGTTAACCGTCAATCGTCAATCGTCAACTAACAACTAACAACTAACAACTAACAACCAACAACCAACAACTAACAACTAACAACTAACTCCCGATCGCTATTATATTCTTGTTCCAAAGCCAAGAAAGATGTATAGAATCACTAATTGCTTAATTTTCTCAGAGGAAATACTGAAGATGGGACGTATTTTTATTTCGGCAGCTCACGGAGGCAAAGAAGCAACACGAATCGATCCTGGTTCAATTGCGGGTGGTACAACCGAAGCTAGGGAGATGATATTGCTGCGAGATTTGATTGTGACAGAATTGCGATCGCGTACTTTTGAAGTTTTAGCGGTTCCGGATGACTTAAGCGCAGCGCAAACTATCAACTGGATCAATTCTCGCGCACGCGATCGCGATGTGGCGTTAGAAATTCATGCTGATGCTGCCAGCAACCCTTCTGTGCGTGGAGCTAGCGTATTCTACATCGCCAGCAACGACGAGCGTAGAAGCAACGCCGAACTACTGCTGGTGGGGTTATTGCGTCGCGTACCCCAACTACCAAATCGGGGAGTCAAGCCAGATACAGATAGCGGATTGGGTAGTTTGGCATTTTGTCGGCAAACAGCGATCGCATCAATGATAATGCAAGTTGGTTTTCTCAGCAGTCCAGACGATCGCGCTTTATTACAAAATCGGCGTCGCGACTTTGCCTTAGGAATCGCCGATGGACTTGCATCTTGGAGTGGTACAATTGATCCGGGTTCTGCTCCTACCCCAGATCCAAATTATCCGCCAATCAACATCAAAATCAACGGGCAAAATTACTCCGAGAAAGGAATACTAATTAATGGTAATGCATACATCCCCATTGATTTAGTAGATCGTTTGCGAATCGATTTATCAAAAGCACCTAACGTCCGTCGTCTTACCTATCGCAAAGTTGTTTATGTCAAAGCAGTCGAATTGCGAGATTTTAACATTTCGATTAGCTGGGACAGTACCAGTCGCACTATCTCTTTACGCTCCAATTTGGTAATTAATCCTAATCAAATTGACCAAATTATGGCGCGTGGTTATACCTCAGAAGTGCAGTTACAGCTATTCCTCAAAAACAACAACGAAAGCGCTTTGACACAGTTTCCCGACTTGCCAAAACTCTATCGAGAAGAAGCCACTGTAGAAGGGGTAAACTATGACATCGCCTTTTGTCAAATGTGTTTAGAAACGGGATTTTTACGCTTTGGTGGTGATGTTAAACGTGAGCAAAATAACTTTGCAGGTTTAGGCACAATTGGTGGTAGTTTAGAAGCGGCGAAGTTTGATAGTGCTAGAACTGGAGTACGAGCGCAGATTCAACATTTAAAAGCTTACGCCAGTCTAGAACCGTTAGTTAATGAAATAGTAGATCCTCGATATCGTTTTGTGACTCGCGGTGTAGCACCAACAATAGATAAATTATCAGGACGTTGGTCAGCAGATTTACAATATGGCACTAAAATTACAGCAATGATCAAACGATTGTATGAATCAGCGGGACTTTTATGAGTGCTGAATCCTAAGTATCAATATCAGATATGAGTTAAATAGACATCGACCTAATTTAATTATGCGTTAATCGAAAAGAATGTAGAGACGCGACCGATCGCGTCTCTACATTCTTTTCCACTCCTATGTCTAATGACAAGATTGCACTCATTTCTAAATTTAACTTCTTTCTCTGCGACTGGAGCGAACGGACACACTCCTCAAACTCCTCCCCCCGCACTTCATTTGTCCTCCTAGAAGTGAGGCAAAAAACTATTTATGCAATCTTGTCTATTGCTTTGGGGTAAAATTTCTTCTCGCTTTCACTCCTCTGTAGTGCCGTAGTTGTTGCCTGCGAGTTTGGAGACTACTTTTTATGCCCCATGCTGCGAGTGCCAATAGTCCCAATGCAGGTGTGGATTCGGGGACAGAAGTAGGGGATTCTGACTTAAATTCACTCCACCAATCAGCGTCGTTGATATAGTTATTCCAGTCAGGATCGTTGATATAGTTATCCGGCAGTTGACCGTCTTCAGCCCAGTTAGCGTCATTGATATCGAAGGATGATTGATATTGGTCTTCAGCCGAGTTAGTGTCGTTGCTATTAAAGGATGATAGTCTCTGGTATGTAACCCGGTCAGCACCATACGTTCTAGCGCATCCACCGCCACCGCTACCACCGCTACAGCCACCTCCATTGTTGCCACCACTACCTTCATAGCCACTACCAGTTTTAGGCACATTCAACCAAATATAACTGTTACTGACGCGCTGACTGATTCCTGCTTGTTGAGAGCCTTCGAGCGAGAATTCAAATGGATTAACAGTTGATAATCCGTCACTCAAACCGACTGCCGCCTGTGTACCGCCAAATCCACCACTTCCACGACTAGCATCACCTGTTTCCCATTGGACATTTTTGTAAAAGAAGCCGATGTTGCCTTCCCCTGGAGGAACAGTATAATCCGGACCCCGTAGCACTAGCTGGAAAGAGGCTAATTTGTCTGCGTGTTCATTAAAATATCCTACCTTGTCCCAAGTGACGATGAGCTGGTTGGGAATATCTCTTCGCAGTGTTACAGTTCCTGCAGTACGTGTATCTACGTCAGCCCAATAAGGGGCAATCATGTGAGGAGAAACTTGTGCGGTGAAAGGGCTTGGTGTGTATGCTCCAATTGGGCTACCAAAAGTAATATTGCCGTTGTTGTTGAGATAGAAATCGTTGTAGGTTTGACCAAAATAGTTAAATGAAAAGTCTAGGGGAATAGCTCCGAAGGAACCATCGTCATTAGGTATGTATCCGCTTGGAGACGAGCCAATTCCACCACCGATGATGTCTGTGTAGTATCCGCGATATGGAGGGCATTGACTGGCACTACTAAAACTTTGACCACTACTCCTAGATTGACAATTAGGATTGTAATTATATTTCCAACCCCATCTAACGCCATTGTAAATTTTCACGTTCCCAACTTCTCTTCCCCGAACTGTTCTGGTTGCGGTCTGTTCGGCTAAGAATAGTTCTGCAGACCAATAAAAGTTCTTGTCCAGTTGTCCTGTTTCTGGAGTTCTGTGTGGATTATCTACAAAACCTCTATATCCTTCGCCAAAAATATTTCTGTTATAAAAAGGATTATCTGTAATTCCTCCGTTGTCAATAAAGCTTTCACGATTACCTACTGACCCACCTACCGACTTAAAGTTAGTAATTACCCGTTGAATCCAATCCAGCCTTTTTGTTTCAGGTCTAGGGTCAGAAGCAGCTGGATTATAATCTACTCGGATTGCGGCTCCAACTGCGCGCTCTGGAATACTAATTGGCTCGCCTAAATCTGCCCCACAACTATTTTGATGACTTTGAACCCCACAAGCATAATATTTTGTGATATTAAAATTTCCTCTTAAGTTACTACCAAGACTAAATCTCCATCCTTGATCTCTAAAAGGTTTCAGTTCTTTCCATAAGCCAAATGTTCCAGCAAATAAGCGGCTTCTTGGAAGTTCATAAACTAATCCTGGTGGCTTGTTCCATGAGGAAGGAATTAATACATCATACGAATCTAATGTTGTTACCCCTCTACCACGGGGAAAAATGGATTCAGATGAATAATTCTCTCTGATAGTACCAGGTTGCGGGGTGGGCGTAATAGTAAACGCCAACCCTGATTTCCCAGTGAGGGTGACTAGTAAGGTAGTTGCTAAAAGAACTAGAGGATATTGTCGTAATTGCATTTTTTATAACTCCTTTACGTATTCAGTTTCAAAAAAGTAATCCCCTCTAAAGCCAGATTGATAAATGGCAATTGTGAAACAACTTAATTTCACAATTGGATTAGTTGGAACTCTACAAAGGGAGTATCCACCCGTCCTGACCAAACTTTTTCTGAGCGCATCTGTTCAATTGATTCCCTTCCTCTTCCAATCCACTCTCTCGTCTGACGAAGTTCTTGATAGCTAAAACGAATTTGATAGGTAGCCAACTTTAGTTGGTTAAACCACCAATAGCCCGCATCTTTCCTCAAAATTAGAAGTCTAACTTGACCAGGCTTATGACCTATAAGTCTGGCTTCGAGAAAGAATTCGATACATTCTCCTGGCATGGCTAGGGGAAAATCAGATTCTTTCGGAACTTTGATAGCATTACTACCACCCCTCTGTTGTATTTGTCCGTCCGCTCCCACCATTTCAGGAGTTAATGTGGCAAAGAAGCTGAAACGATGGGGTTCTGGCGTGTTGTTCGTAATCCTCATTCCTAACTGCAAAGAAGTATAAGCATCGCGTTTTTTCCTCGGTAATCTCAATACTCTTTCGGGCATTAAGGTTTCAAAGCGAATACCATTTACCTCTACTGCACTACCGTTAGGTTCCAAAGGTTGAATCAGGCAAAAATTAACTGATAGTGCTGCCGGATGACTTGACACTGTTGTTGGTGCATTCGTGACTCCTATTGCGCCTGATTCATTGTCGTAACTACTACTAATTTTGTTAAAATAGATAAACCGAAGCTGATGATTTCCCGGTTGGAGTGCATTAAAAGAGCAATGAGTTCTAGGTCTAAAGTATTCAAAGTCTAAAGAAAAGTCTTTGGTAGGGAGTTCTAGGATAAGCAAGTCATTATGCCAAAACAGTCTTCCATCTAAATAGAAACCACTGTCCCTGCCAGGCTGGACTAACCAGGAATTGATATTTGTCGTATCTTCTCGCATATTAAAGTTAGCTAATTTTGAGAACAAGCATTTCAATTTCAATCTCCAACTTTGCTGTTGGGGGATATTTGTTTGGTTTGTGGCATCCTGTTCATTGATAACTAAAAGTCCCTGTAATGTTTGACCATCTGGGTTTATAATTTCTGGAATAAAGGTGTCATACCAACTGACGGGATATGGCTCCGATGTCTTGTTGGTTATCTGAACAACCAGATGTACAGGAGCAATGGCGTCAGGCTTATTTTTTGGTATAGCTAGTGCCACGATGTCTGGTAGTTTAATTTCCAGATGGATGCCATCAGCTTCTAAGGCGTTGCTGTCATTCGATTCAAAATATGTCATGTTGGCTACCCTCTCAATTTTCAGGTCTTCATGCGCCATCACACTTATTGGCGTATGGCTTAATACCATTGTCCCGAAAAAGACTATAATTATGGCTAAAACTGTCGCGATTGAAGTAACGCATGAGATATTTCAAGCGCATTGTGCGAGGGTTGTTATGGAAACCATGCTTCAGTTGAAGGTTCAACTAAAATAAATTATGTGCTACCTATAAAATCTCCTCCCTGATAACCTAAAGGGGTTTCGCTCCCAAGATTTAATCAGGTTAAAGAAGATAATTCCGGAGATTTGTTCAGCCCTTCGCCTCATTATTACCAAGGCAGCAACATCAATATTCTCTCAAATGTCGGGCAGTCAATTTCTCTAAAAGCTTTATGCAAATGCTTTTGAAGTGAAGCTATCAGAAAATTTTTCTCTAGCATAGTTGGTAGATACATAACTCTAATTTTTTTGATGCAAAATGCTTCTTTACTGCGCTTTTTTACCACAGTATGAAAGTCAGAACTTTTCTTTGATTAAGATAAATATACGCCGTTTTTTATAATTCTGCATAGCTCGTTATTCACTGAATTTTCAAACGCACTTCGATGAAGCTAATCTTAATAAAGTAGGCGAGAAAAGGGAAAATGTAAAATCAATATAAAGCCTTCATAGGCAGTCTTGCATGAAGAGTGCATTCAACTTAAGCTAGATAGAGTTTTAATGCTTTTTTTAGATTTTAATACTGCGGTATTTACTGACAAACATCCGTTCTGGTTGTCACTGCACTTATCGAGGGTGGGGAGCATGAAAGAATGTGGTTTTTAATTCCAACTCAGAATATTGGACACAGTTTCTCTACTTATCTACATTAGACATCTCCAGAGTCATACGTAGAGACGTAGCACTTGGTAGTCTCTACAAGGGTTTCGGGCAAGGCATAATTAAATTAGGTCGATGTCTATTGGTAGACAAGTCAATAACTACTGCTTATAACGAAGAATGCGATCGCACGCTCCGTGATCGCCTTCTTCTGATTTCTGAAGTAGGTGCCAGAAATATCCGCCGCTTGTGACCCCACCACGTAAAACTGGGCTTCTTCTTACCAACATTAACAACAACAGTGCGTCACACCCCCCGGAATCACCCCACATATGTAGCGCAACGAACGATTCGCGCTGTGTCGCGATAGGGTAACTTTGCTTACCCCTAAACCCTAACCCCCAATTAAATAACTGCGCCAAACTGGTTGAGAATCCTTGCTATCCTTTTGCGGAAGCAGCAATCGCCAAGTTTTACCTTCTTTTTGAAGTTGTAAATAAACTTCAAAAGGTTTTTGAGGCTGCGTTAACTTTCGTTCTGGTAGTTTGAAGACGAGGTTGTAAGTTCCGCCAATGCGATAAACTGGTAAATTTTGAACCGTTAGGGATTTTTGCTGGGTAATTTTTAGGCGATTGATTTCAAAACCGCGAAAATCCAGATTTAGCTGTCCCTCAAGTTGCTGCTGGGTTTGCTCAAGTTGAATTGCGATCGCTTTTTGCACCAATCGGCTAGTTGGCAAAAATCCACCACTACATGCTGTCAATAGTAACAGCAAAATCGCTGTCAAAATCAGCCGCACCATATCATTTCTTCTCTAATAGTCAAAGCACGATAATATCACGCCGGGTGAGTTCAATTTTCTAAGTAACCATGTCAAAAATTTTATTACTTTTTTCAAAATATACCTCCATGTGATTTCGCTACACAACAAAGTATTAAATTTAACTTTCCTAGCCCTTAGTCCCCATTTACCAGACAACAATACTTGTAATTTATAAAGTTACCGTAATGTATTAGCAGATTTTATAAAGGAATTTTAAATTTATTTAAAACTATAGATAAATAATTGCACACTTTTCGTGTTTTTACTTATAATTTCTCATCATACAACCACATTAAAAGCAAAATCAATAATATTTTCGAGTTTTACAGATGACTTTTCCGAAAAATTAATAAGTTTGCATATGGACAGAATATACTCCAGTTTAATTCTTAAGCAGTCAGAGAAAATCTCCTGCAAATTAACATGCTTTTTATCCTAAAAACCTACCCTGGGTGTAAATTTTCGTGTAAATAGTTTCTGATTACCTCATCATAGCTCTGATAATTTTTCTTTCTTCATCGCATATTAGAGATGGGAATAAATCTCATAGAAAAAAACCAATTATTTTGCTAAATAAAAATCGCACCTTTTCTTGATTTGGTAGTGTTAACCGACTTGATACACCTGTATGATATTACCTTATAATACAGGTGTGTCGATTATTCTCAGGAATTAAGCCTTAATACTTAAGAAAGTATTGCAAATACATTTGTGTGTAAAGCAATCATGAATAAAATTTGGCTAAAAATCAATGCTTCGAGAATATTGAGCTTGGGCTTGCCAATAATTAAAAAAATATTTAATTATCCATCTGCGTCTTTATTTATACAATACTTTTGTGTAATTATAAAATTCTGTACAATCAAACAAGGTTACTTTTATGTACATACTGGCTCAAAAAGCACGTAATAGAATAATAAGAAAGTTAACGCAAATACCATTTGTACAAGCTCAATCTGAGCTTGTTTATCAGAGAGCGCTGAACAAACATCTTGTCAATTTACCTGTTCTTTCAACAAGCGATCGCACTTTAGTCGAGACTATTAAACGTGATGGAGTTGTAATTACTTCATTATCAGCCTTAGGAATTCCTTCTAATCCTCATTTTTTTCAGGTTGCCAAAAAGCTGATGTCAGAAATACCAAAAAGTATTTGTGGTCAAAAAAACGAGTTTGTTGTTCATGCAACTTCTCAACAAATCATGGAGCATCCAGAGATTTTCTTGTGGGGACTTGAACAACGTTTACTTAATATCGTCGAAAATTATCTTGGTTTACCAGCAGCCTATCAAGGCGTATTTTTTCGCAGAGATATCGCCAATGAGGTGGCGATAAAGTCAAGACTATGGCATGTAGATTTGGAAGATAGAAAACTCCTGAAAATAATTGTTTATTTAAATGATGTCAATGAAGATGGAGGTCCTTTTCAATATATTCCCCAGTCTTTAACCTCAACAGTCGTTCAGTCTTTAAAATATCGCCCTCGCTACATAACAGAGGAAATTATGCAACAAGCACTATCTCCATCCAATTGGAAATCATGCACAGGACTTGCTGGTACAGTAATTTTCGCTGCGACTGCTGGCATCTTCCATCGAGGAAAGATACCTGTAGCTGACGATAGATTCGCTGTCTTTTTTGATTACACTTCTAGACAACCAAGACAGCCATTCTACAACACATTGTCTCTGCCTAAAGAAAATTTACTATCACTGGTGAATAATCTTTCCAAAGCGCAAAAAAATTGTGTGTTTTGGCAACAACATAATAAGATTTGAGTCACAAAGGCTGTATTCCCTTTCTCTTATTACCGCAAATAAAACAACAATGCAATTCCCGCGATGGCGATGACGACACCAGCGATCGCTCTCCAGCTGACTTTTTCACCCATGCAAATAGCCAAAGGCATGATAAATAGTGGACTAGTCTGCAATAAAGTCAAAGCAATTCCCACTGGGGTAAATTTAATTGCTGTCTGCTGCAACCAAATACCTAAATAAGTTCCGCAAAAGGCAGCAAAACAGGTTGTCAAAATTACTCGCGTTGATTGCAACTCAGACAAAATTATCCTCCCCCGACGCCAAGATAACCATACTAACGGTAAGAGAATCAACACCCCTGCAATCAACCGAAACAATGATGCCCACAAAGGTGGAATGCTGGTATTGGCAAGTGCTGCACGCGAAAGAACACCCCCAATTGCATTGGCGATCGCTGCTAATAAACCAAAGCCGATTCCTTGCCATAGTTGCGTTGAGGAACTACCACTGCTATCGGGTAATCTTTCAGTCACTACCCAAGCAACTCCCAAAACGGTGAGCAAAATGCCGCACCAAGCATTTATATTCAGCTTTTCTTGAAGAAAAATCTGCGCGATTATTGCCGTCATTGGTGGTGCCAGAGTTCCCATGAGTAAGGTACGACGCGCACCGAAAGAATTTATTGCCGCAAGAAAGGCTAAATCCCCCAAACCAATACCAATAATGCCGCTGAGTAATAATAGAGAAAGGGGAACAATTGTCACGGTTGGGAAAAATTCTCTCCGCACAAAAATGGTGATTGTCAGCAAAGCGATCGCAATTATTCCTTTGAGCAAGTTAAGTTGCAGTGGTGGAATACGTTTCCCCAAAACCCCATACACCACCGAAGCTACAGCCCACAAACCAGCTGCCAACAAAGCTGCCACTTCACCTTGAAAATCTCTGAGTGGGATATTTAAAAAAATATTAAAAATAATCTGCATCCCCTTGTTTAATGCTTAAAACTATTTAATAATACCTCAAATATTTTTCTACACATTAGCACTCACCAGTTGGAAGTGCTAATTATTTTCTGATTTTAATACCTAAAATATAGATAAATATTTAGGTTTTTCCGGCATAATATTTGATATAAGGAAAAACAAGAAAAAATTAACCAAGACAACTGCAATGAAGTACTCTTTTGATATTGTAGGTGTATCTCCTGTTTTGCAATTTTTTAATCATCAACAGATTTACCAAAAACCACAACACCAAGGAGTAGAATACATAGGAACGCATAAATGCACCCTTGATGCATTGATCGAGTCTGTAGAACCAGTTCCACCTAAATGGAATTGGGATTTGGATCAAGTAGTAGATACGGTGATTCAGTTTTGGTTGAACAATTCAGACAGTATTGGCTATTGGAAATCACGTTTAACTGATGCTGGGACTGATAATTTACTAGTGGCAAGAATTGCTGATATCAAAGCTTTACAATCTGAATTTGAATCTTTGCTAGGTAAAAATTGGTAATCATCGCGTTGCTGAACAAAACCCACCCTAGATTGTCACAATGACAATCTAGGGTGGGTCACAGCTTGCTATAGCGCACCCTACGCAGGTTTTATATTTAATTTACTTGACTTACTTAAGTAATTGAAAGCTGCACCTGGTTGTTAAAGTTTTCGCTTTCATCAATTATTAAAGTGGCGAGGGCACTGTTGACAATATAGAATTACTGTGATATCCCAGTGGGAGCATCATTTAAAAAGGCGTTAGTCCATCCCCGCCAAGAGACTTCCTAACGCCCTTGACTCAAACACATAAGGATAACATATATCATGCCACAAAATACAGATTACAGCGATTCCGTCTCTTATTCTGGTGCGATCGCTTATAAAAAGCGCCTTAGTTCTTGGGCTGTTGCTCGTTTGCTTCCCGATACGCAACAGGAGATTATCGCTCGATTCCGCAATCAGTCTGATGCAGAAGGTCATTTGCGGCTTTTACGCCAACTGACACCTAACGTCAGCTTAATGGTAGTTTTTGATTGTCAGAGAAACGAAGCTGTAATTTGAAGTTTTGTGTCAGCTAACACACATCTACTGATTTGTCATAAAATGTAAGCAAAAGTGGTTTTAAATATCTATCCCTGGATGTTTGACAAAAAGCCACTGTCCGGAAATAGACAGCGAAGAATGCAGGGGATTTTCCATACACTTTGAATAAAGTCAAAGTGGCGGAGGCAGAACTACGTTAGACTTTTGTTGAAACTTGCGTGCTAAAAGTAGTCTGAGGGTCAGTTGACCCTCAGGGCTTAATTAGTATTAACTTTGTTTACGAACAAAATAAAGTATCACGGGTATTCCGTCCCGTTGTGGGATTTGTACCTTTGGCAATTTTGCAAAGTTTGTTTTGCTCATCCCGACGCAGCAGCACATCAGTAAAATCTGCCCCGTCAATAATCGCACCATCAAACCTAGCGCTAGCGGCAAAGGCACCTTCTAACACCGCATTTGTCAAATTGGCTTTGATCAAACGAGCTGAGTCTAAAGTCGCATTTGAAAGATCGGCACCCTCTAAATTTACCGACTCTAGATTTGCCGCAAAAAAGCTGACACCGCGCAAATTAGAATGGCTAAAGTTGCTAGAGCGAAGATTAGCTTTAGTAAAGCTAGAATCTGTTAAATCGCGTTTTGAGAAATCAGCTTGGATCAGAATTTCTTTGTTATATTCCAGCGCAAAAGCGTTTGGCACAGAATAGAAAGATGCTGTGATGGAAACTACTAACCAAAGCAATAAACTGAGTATGCTTGCCCAAATGCGATTTCCTGTTTTACCCTGCAACCCTAGCTGAGTTGGAGATTTGGTAAAAGCAATTGTGATGCGATCGCTATCTATAGAATTCATGCTATTTTTAGCCAATGGCGAATCCTCCTTCATCTCATTATCCCCATATCGGTACTTTAGGAGAAGACCTAGTAGCGCAATGGTTACAATCCAATAGTTGGATTGTTCTGCATCGTCGCTTTTCTTGTCGTTGGGGAGAAATTGACATCATTGCCCAATTTCCAAATCAAGGAGATAACTGCCAAAACTCTTATCAGCACTCAATGCTAGCATTTATTGAAGTCAAAACTCGCAGTTCTGGTAATTGGGATGCAGGGGGAAGAAGCGCAATCACCCGACAAAAGCAAGCAAAACTTTGGCGTACAGCCCAGATGTTTTTATCAGAGTATCCTGAGAGAGCGGATTATCCTTGCCGATTTGATGTCGCCATAGTACACTGTCAGCGAATCTCAAAAAAACTGCGCTCTGGGGTTATGGATAGCTCCGAAGTTCTAGCTGATTCCTCACATGGGTTACATCACTTAACCCTGCAAGAATACATTCCAGGAGCTTTCGATGTCAATGACGCTGACTACAATAGCTAATGGCTAATAGCTTTTCCCACGAGCAGCTATTAGCCAGAATTATTCGCAATATTAATTTAGTAGTATGCAATTACGCTAAGGTTTCTGGACAATAGCCCAGTCCCCGGACAAACTGTTGTCTAAACGCTTCAATTTCTTCTTTCTCTGGGTTTCCGTGAGAAACTATCGCTACCTGATAGCGACGCATCACATCAACAGGACACTGCCCTGCTTCCAAACTCCAAAGTGCCATTTGCACTCGCATTGGTGGGTCGTAACTAATTCCTAATTCATTGAAGAAAGCCCGAAAATCGCCATCTTCTTGGGGTGTAACATTACCTTTTAGTTTGACCCTAACCACCCAGCCATCAATTTGATGAATGACGGTGACGAATGAAACAGGTGTCTGAGGTCTGCCGTGGAGGTGTTGAACCACCCTTAGAGTTAAACTGGCATTTGCCAGGTAATACAAATATTCCATCTTGGTGCTTGGGATTAAAGTCAATCCTACATTCTCTATATTTATAGATAGACCCCACTGTTGCCTAGGGTAAAAGCCCCCGTTTTTCTATGGGGAGGTTTACCCAATTTTTATATTCTTGTTTACGTGTTACCTAATAGTATCCATCGTAAAATCTAGGGATGAAATTAAGCGATCGCCTTTGATCAAAGAAAGTTCAAACCAGCTTTTTTCTGAAAAACTATCTTTAGATAGATGCACCCCATACCCGAACTAACCAATATGAATTCAACTTTTAGCCAGGAAGCACAAAACATTGAATTAGATTGTTCATTAGCTGGGTATGACTATGAATTACCTCAAGAACTGATTGCTCAAAATCCAGCACTTCCTAGAGATAGCTCCCGGCTTTTATTAGTAAATTCCCCTAACACAGGCAAATATTCAGCACCCTTAGACCACATATTCCGTGATTTACCGGAGCTATTACAGTCAGGGGATTTGCTGGTAATGAATAATACGCGGGTTCTGCCAGCGCGGTTGTATGGTCGTAAATCCACTGGCGCAGAAATAGAAGTATTGTTGTTAGAAGAACGACGCCACAACTGTTGGTTAGCTTTAGTCAAGCCAGGAAAACGCTTCAAAGTGGGTGCAGAGATTATTTTTGCAGCAAGGGGAAGCGTGGTGTGGGGGATAAGGGGACAAGG
>NZ_JAOWRF010000159.1 GCF_025753815.1 Plectonema radiosum NIES-515
GTCTCCTCCAACTCCACCGAAGAGCGAGTCTCCTCCAACTCCACCGAAGAGCGAGTCTCCTCCAACTCCACCGAAGAGCGAGTCTCCTCCAACTCCACCAGTTACACCTCCGGTTAAACCAAGCACATGAAATTATCCGACTGAATGTTTGATTCAGTCGGGTTAAGTAAGAAAACAATTCAAGCAAAACTAGTTTGCAATTCGTAGTTAGTGTTTTAGCGCTGAAGCGCTAACTACGAACTTTAATTTTTTTATGTCCAGCTAACTAATTTTTACTCTCGAATTTGTCAAATGGTTGTGGAACAATAGATGTGGAAGATGGTGGTTGTGGGGTGTCTTCAGAAACTTCTACCCAAGATATGGTGGGAGTGTCTGTATCTTCTAAAGATAAAGTATTTGCCAAATTCGTGTATTGAGAATTTTTCAACTCATCAAGGGCTTCTAGAACTAGGGATGCAGATTGATAGCGTTGTTTAAAGTCATCCAGCACCATTTTACTAAAAATCTCTGCTAAGGCGTGACTGACCTTTGCTTTGTCGAGCCATTTCAGTTCTCCGTCAGCATCTCTATCTAGTTCATGGGGATGTTTGCCAGTCAAGGCTTTAATACCAATCATGCCAACTGCATAGATGTCACTACTGTATTGCGGACGCCCAAAACATTGTTCGCTTGGTGCATAACCTTTAGTACCAATGCCAATGGTAAAGGCAGTTTGCTCTGGATTATCAAGCAGTTGTGTAGTGACTTCTTTAACGGCACCAAAGTCAATTAATACCAGTTTGTTGTCATCTCGTCGCATGATGTTGCTGGGTTTAATATCTCGGTGAATTACGCCATTGTCATGAACAAATGCTAATGTTTGCAATAAGTCCCGCAACATCTCGATAACTTTGGGTTCGGGGATAAGTTTACCTGCTGGAAGTTCCTGATTGAGAGGATGACCGATTATATATTCTTGAATTAAGTAAAATTCTTCGTCTTCTTCAAAATAAGCCAATAACTGAGGAATTTGGGGATGTGTTCCTAGTTTTTCTAAAGTTTGCGCTTCTGATTTAAACAAACGTCTGGCAATTTCTAAGCTTTCTGATTTGGTATTACCTGGTTTTAACTGTTTAACAACACATAGCGGGTTTTGTGGACGTCTGGTATCTTCTGCAATGTAGGTTTCGCTGAATCCTCCTGAACCGAGAACTTTGACAATTTTGTAGCGTCCGTCAAGTATTTTACCCGCTATTGCTTTTTCTCTTTGCTGAAGCAGGTCTTGCAGGTCATCTTCCATGCTGATAATTTCTTGGGCAAGATGATTAGATGAATGTTTCTGAAGAATATTGACTAATTGGCTTTTTCTTAACTTATCTTTAGCTACTTCGGTTCCGAGATAAGAAAGTCCGATCGCACCCATCGCCATCATTGGCACTGTAGTTGGTAAAATTAACTGATTATATATAAAAATAGAATAACTAATTCCGCCCCAAATGGTTGCTAGGGCAGTCATAGCTAAAAATCTAATTATGCCTCGCTTGTTGCGAGTGACTATCAGGGCACATCCACCAACTAAGGCAAGCACAAACAATCCTTGCAGAAATGGATTTTTAATTGGTTGAGCGATCGCTTTTCCCTGCATTAAAGTCGCGATCGCATTCGCATGAATTTCTACCCCTGCCATTTGTTCATAACTTGGGGCAGCAGCTACTGAATGATAATCATTACTTAACTTGTTGGTTGCCCCAATCAAAACTATTTTATCTTTGAAAATTTTTCCTTGCTGCAAATAAGAATTCCAATTTTCGGGATCGAGTACGTACCAGAAAGGAATATGCTCGAATGTTTGCGGAGAACCGTAAAAATAAATGCGATCGCCTTTTGGTCGCGCATATTTCACGTTTGCGGCTCTAAGAACCGCTTCCCCAAAAGATGGTATTTTATCTCCTGGGACAAAACCTTCGTTTTTCGCTAACAATTTCGGAAATTCGCTTGCGAAGCGGTGAATTTTGCCATCTACCTCTACGGGTAAATTAACCGAGCCAATCGATACCGAGCCTGTGCGAAACTGCACGGATGGCTGGGACAACTGCCAACCTTTGCCTTGATACGTCTCAATAAACTCGTAAACTGCCCCTAAAGCAACTTTGTCACCATAACGTTGCAATGACTGTTGTAACTTTTGATCGTCGGCAGTATCCTCAAGATTCGGTCGATCGAATACTACATCTAATGCAACCGAGCGTGCCCCTGCTTTGATTAACTTATCAATTACCTGAGCATATGCCTCACGTTTATAAGGAAATTTTTGTAGCGGTTCAAAGTAGGCATACTGCTTCGGGTCTATTTGATAGGATTGTGCAGGAGTTGATGTTGACTGGTCGTCAATTGCTAATATCACGATATCTTCTGGCGGCATCACAGAGCCGCGTAGTTGATAAAAAGTAGAAAATGCCTGACTTTCCATCAATTGCGTTAAACCCAAGCCAGAAGCACTTAGCAATGCTGCTCCTAATGCGGAAGTACCAGCAAGTAGATGACCTAAACGAGTCATCTGCTTTGAGAAACGCGCTAATGCAGTTGCAGTGGTTTTTGTCGATTTACTTGACAGTCTATTGGCAGCAGAGACATAGTTTTTAGGTAAGGGAGATTTAGATTCTTCTGCCATATCGTGTTATTCATAGATTTACATACAATGATTTTATTTATTTACACCCTGTTATAGTCCCAACTATCTTGACATGATACTTAAATGAAAAACTTATACATTTGTAACTTATTCTTTATTTTTTCCCAAATCGGAAGTAAGGCTCTTATATCAAGTCAGAAACGAAACATAGCTTCATATATTTTAATAACCCAAGTGAGTATATATGATTGTTCCACAGACTGAAGCGAGATTAAGTTGCAGCGAGGGTGAGTATACTCAATTCTATAATACCTCTCACGTTCTGCGATGATTGACGGTGCTGGGCGATCGCCCAGTGTGAATGTCTCACGTCCTCAAAGATATAGATAACGGATTTGCGATGGCAAATCCGTTGATCTAGCTATAAAGTAGCTTTCAAGGGATGTTATGAATTACTTTAAAGACAAAATCTATAGATAAGGATGATTATATCCTACTCCCAGCCTACCCATACCTCTTTAGGAGTAAACTTAACTGTTATATGGTTAAATTAGCTGTCCCAACAGTCAATTTTATTGGTAGATTTTGATCGTAGGGTATTTATTGTAGAGGTGCTTCATAAAAATAAAGCGTTTTTTCCGTGTCTTAGAGAGTGTTGGCGGGGTATTGAAGAGCTATTATGAACATTACGCATTTATTTCTTGCCACTATACTAGCTGGAGTAAAAAAGGTTCAGCGCCCAATTGAAAGCCCACTCCAATGTTTCAGCCGATTTTATCATTTGAAAGAGGTAACGTCAAAGCTATAAATGACGATATAGTTTATAGATATTAGCAAATTTGTCATTTTATTATTGCTATAATCTATTGTTCAATCTAAATGCTTTTCTATATATATTAGGTGTAACTTTACTATGGGTTCTCCAATGAATCGTCTATCTATTTTTGTAGATGGAAACAATATGTTCTATGCTCAACAAAAAAATGGCTGGTTTTTTGATCCACGACGCGTCTTAGAATATTTTAGAACCGAGCATCATGAAACAGCCTTAATCAATGCCTTTTGGTACACAGGCTTAAAAGATCCACAAGATCAGCGAGGGTTTAGGGATGCTCTAATCAGTTTGGGATATACAGTCAGAACTAAAATTCTTAAAGAATATTATGATGATTCCTCCGGTCGTTATTCACAAAAAGCAAATTTAGATATAGAAATTGTTGTAGATATGTTTAATACAGTAGAACAATACGATCGAGTAGTTTTATTTAGTGGTGATGGAGATTTTGAAAGAGCAATAGAATTATTAAGAGGGAAAAATACTTATATAACAGTAGTATCGACAGAAGGGATGATAGCCAGAGAGTTACGTAATGCTACTGATAGATATATAGATTTGAACGATATTCGGGATAAAATCGAAAAAACGGAAGGTTGATATTCTTAGCAATTATTTACAAATCAGGAGTAAAGAAAATTAATATAAAAGATATTTGCGGTAAAAATTAGAAACGCTAATAAGGAGATGAAAATGAACAACAACGAAGAGAAAATTATCATTTTTGATACGACCCTGCGAGATGGTGAGCAGTGTCCGGGTGCGACTTTGAATATAGACGAAAAGCTGGCGATCGCCAAGCAGCTAGCACGTCTTGGGGTAGATGTGATTGAAGCAGGTTTCGCTTTTGCGAGTCCTGGAGATTTTCAGGCAGTGAGCAAAATCGCGGAAATTGTCGGGACAGAAAATGGTCCGATAATTTGTAGTTTGGCAAGAGCGATTAAAGGAGATATTGAAGCTGCGGCATCCGCATTAAAACCAGCCGCTAAAGGGAGAATTCACACATTTATTTCCACATCTGATATCCATTTAGAGTATCAGCTGCGGAAGTCACGCTCAGAAGTATTAGCGATCGCCGAAGAAATGGTCGCTTATGCCAAAACTTTCATGGCAGATATAGAATTTTCGCCGATGGATGCTGTGCGTTCCGATCCAGAATTTCTTTACCAAGTATTAGAGCGAGCGATCGCAGCGGGCGCAACAACAGTTAACATTCCTGACACAGTGGGTTATACTACCCCCAGCGAATTTGGAGCGCTAATTAAGGGAATTAAAGAAAATGTCCCCAACATCAATAGCGCCATTATTTCCGTTCACGGACATAATGATTTAGGCTTGGCAGTTGCTAACTTCCTAGAAGCTGTGAAAAATGGCGCAAGGCAGTTAGAATGTACCATCAACGGAATTGGTGAACGTGCAGGAAATGCCTCGTTAGAAGAATTAGTTATGGCATTGCACGTCCGACGACAATATTTTAATCCGTTCTTAGGAAGACCAGCAGAATCCGAAGAATCACTGACAAATATTGACACTCGTCAAATTTACAAAACATCGCGCTTAGTTTCCAATTTGACGGGAATGTTAGTGCAAGCAAATAAAGCAATAGTGGGTGCAAATGCTTTTGCTCATGAGTCTGGGATTCATCAAGATGGTGTGCTAAAAAACAAGCTCACCTATGAAATTATGGATGCCCAATTGATTGGATTGACAGACAATCAAATCGTCTTGGGTAAACATTCAGGCAGAAATGCTTTCCGTACTCGGTTGAAAGAATTGGGCTTTGAACTTTCAGAAAGCGAGTTAAATAAAGCATTCGTCAGGTTCAAAGAAGTAGCCGATAAAAAGAAAGAAATTTCGGATTGGGATTTGGAAGCGATCGTTAACGATGAAATTCAACAAGCACCCGATTTGTTTAGATTAGAGTTGGTGCAAGTTTCTTGTGGCGATCGCGCTCGTCCCACCGCAACTGTCACCCTCCGCACTCCAGAAGGTGAAGAATTAACTGACGCAGCGATCGGTACAGGACCCGTAGATGCGGTTTATAAAGCAATTAACCGCGTGGTTAACGTCCCAAATCAGTTAATTGAGTTTTCCGTACAGTCGGTAACAGAAGGTATTGACGCACTTGGGGAAGTAACCATCCGCCTCCGGTATGAATCTCAAGTATTTGCAGGACATGCGGCGAATACAGACATCATAGTTGCCTCGGCTCAGGCTTACGTGAATGCACTGAA
Source organism: Plectonema radiosum NIES-515 (assembly GCF_025753815.1). Taxonomy (GTDB): domain Bacteria; phylum Cyanobacteriota; class Cyanobacteriia; order Cyanobacteriales; family Nostocaceae; genus Hassallia; species Hassallia radiosum_A. Next base: position 5,681 of record NZ_JAOWRF010000159.1, read on the forward strand.
TAGATTGTATCCTTATCTGCAACAATCCCAAAAACAAGAACAGGTAACTGCACAGCAAATTTGATGCAATTGACATAAATGTAGAGACGTAGCACTTGGTAGTCTCTACATTTATTTTTTGAATATATATGTGATTCAAATGAGAACCGTTATATTCGCTATTAGACATCTCCGGAGTCATACGTAGAGACGTAAGCTAGCTACCTCTCTACAAGGGTTTCGGGCAACGCATAATTAATTTATGGAGACGTCTATTGGTGATTAGCGATCTGGTGGTTGTTCGACTTCTGATCCATCTTTATTCATAATCACGACTTGACGCTGGCTGGGGTCAAATCGATAAGATTGTTGTTGCATAATAGTTTTATTTTCACGCGGATCGAAGTTATGGCTAAATTTTGTGTTTAAAGTGTTGACACGTCCTTCCATCAATTTGACTTCAGTGCCAATTTCTCTTAGTTTGTCTTGCTGTAACCAATGGTAAGGCAAAAGTTGTACCAAGGCAGATGCTGCGGCGACTGAAATGACAGCATTAACCCCGATTTTTACCGTCGTTTCCAGTGCCATCACCTGATAAGAGCGTTGTCTTAGATGCCGTCGTGGTCTTGGAGCAACCCGACGTTTTTGTATAGGTTCTAGCGGTGGTCTGGAAGGTTGAAATGCATTCATAGTATTAAAAATAACCTCGACTATCGGCAGAAACTAACCGGAAAAATCTGACTAAGATTAATTACGGTTTTATTTAGCTGTCATATTACTTCATTTTTTCGAGATTGCTACACGTATGTTAATACTTAAAAATAAACCTGGCATACGCAAGTAATCAGTTACCAAGAATCGACGGTATCAAGCCGCAAAATGGAAACTGCTTTCGTACTGCCAGGATTATCAGCTTTTTGATACTTTGCCTGAGATGGCAGATGGGAATATTGGCAATTAGGTTCGGGAATTAAAAATCTATGGTATTTTTTCCTAATCCCTAGTTTACAGTCCCAGTATCAAGCAGCTTAGGATTTGTAAAGTTCTGTTGATAAACGCCAAGCCAGAATTCCTGGAATCAGCGCCACAACTAGAGCTATGTAGACTTGAGTATCTGATATATGCATATAATCGAATCCTGCGAATAGAATAGGAATTTTGATCGGTTCGTTTACTACTTTTGCCTGTTTTGCCAAGATTGGGGAATAACTTGTTACAAAAAGTAGTCAAAAGTAGAGACGCGATATATCGCGTCTCTACGAGTCAAAAGTCAAGTTTTTTTAGCAAAAATTATTAATCTATGTTTTGCTATCTGGGTATCGATTTTGGGACTTCTGGTGCTAGGGGTGTGGTGATTTCCTTTGAAGGCAATATGCTTTATTCGGTGCGGTATCCTTGGGAAATGTCAAATGAAGGTAACTTGACGACTTGCTGGCAAACAGCTTTGTTTACCTTGTTAGAACAAATCCCCTCAGAATTGCGCCTTCAAATCAAGGCGATCGCCATCAATGGAACTTCTTCCACTGTCTTGCTGTGCGATGCCTCTGGAGAGCTTGTAGACGCACCGCTGTTGTACAATGATGACCGGGGTGCAGTCATGCTGGAACGCTTGGGTCACGTCGCACCCGCAAATCATACCGTATTAAGCGCTACTTCCAGCTTGGCTAAACTTCTGTGGATGTCTCTACAACCATCTTTCGCAGAGGCTAGATATTTTATGCATCAAGCCGACTGGTTAGGGTTTCTCTTGCATGGAAAGTTGGGTATAAGCGATTACCACAACGCTTTGAAATTGGGTTATGACGTGGAAAATTTTCGATACCCGGAATGGTTGGAGAAGCTGCAAATACCAATTCATCTACCAAAAGTAGTAGCTCCTGGAACTGCGATCGCTCAATTACTTCCAGAAATTGCGGCTAAATTCGGTTTCCCTTCATATTGCTTAGTGTGTGCTGGTACAACTGATAGTATTGCCGCTTTTATCGCCAGTGGTGCAAAATTACCCGGTGATGCGGTGACTTCCCTTGGTTCGACGTTGGTGTTGAAGTTGTTGAGTCGTACCCGTGTAGAAGATGCGCGATATGGAATTTACAGCCACCGTTTAGGCGATTTGTGGTTAACTGGGGGTGCTTCCAATACTGGGGGTGCGGTGCTACGGAAATTTTTTCCGGATGCTGAGTTAGAAAGATACAGTCGTGAAATTGATTTAGGCGAATCAAGCTCGTTAGATTATTATCCGTTGTTGAAAATTGGCGATCGCTTTCCGATTAATGACCCAAATTTACCACCGCGATTAGAACCGCGTCCAGATAATCCTGTGGAATTTTTACATGGATTATTACAAAGTATGGCACGGATAGAGGCGCGGGGGTATGAATTACTACAGCAGCTTGGAGCAGATAAGTTAAAGCGTGTCTACACCGCTGGAGGTGGTGCAGCAAATGACACTTGGACGGCAATTAGAAAACGGTATTTACAGGTTCCTCTGCTGCGTTCTGATAATACCGAAGCTGCCTATGGGACAGCGCTTTTAGCCATGGGGGGAGGGGGAGAGTCAGTAGGTGGGAGTAACGCGATCGCAAACAACGCTTTCCCCCGTCTTTAAAGACGGGGTTTATCCCGATAATTTTCGCCCAAATTAATGGGGACTTGGCTCCCAGTCGGGGTGGGTGGGTATCTCGGTCAAATTCTGTGAAGCAACTAAATGCAGTGGGATTAACTTTAGTAAATGATGAATTTGCCAATTGAAGATTCATCTGTTAGTTTGTCTGACTTTGCTGATGTAGTGCTGCGATCGCTGACCAAAGACGAAGAAGATATTATCTTAGTTGGTCACTCAATGGCTGGTACTATTATCCCCATTAGAGACGTTCCGGTGGAAAGTCTCTAGAATATGTATGATTTGCGCTTCCATGATATAAGTTGAATATAGGCGATCGCTAACTTTTATTTTGCTTTTCGGTAATTTTAATTGCCAAAATGTGAACACAAATACTTTCTCTTGTGTTTATGCGTCGTCTGGTTACTTATATTTTAATTTTTTTACTTTCACTCTCATTTCTTACACTGTGGATGCCTCTGAATGATACTGATTGTAATGCAGAACTTTTTCTGAGATCAAAAACGCCAAAATTCCAAGTACATGCTACTAAAGTTGTTGTCAAACCGTGGTTTGGCGAACACCACGTATATGGTATATTTATGGTTCCAGATAAATACAAAGAACCGCCATTCTTTATTTTAACAGTTAAAGGTCTTGGCAGTTTCTGCGAAAAGCCTTTTGGTAATAGTCAATACTATGATGACATTTTTGCGGAACCGGGAACCCATATAATCAGAGATTACATTAGAACTCGACTGGCTTTGCGATTAATTCTCCAAGGTTTGTATTTTCAACTTCATGATAAATATAACTGGAGTTTGACTTATCCGGAAGATAATTCTGCTAAAATAAAATGAATACCCCATCTTGAAAGACGGGGTTTATCTCTATTAGACTTTGGACAGAAATATTTATTCTGATCCACCTACTTAGTTGAGACAAAATGTTCAACTACTTGCTTCTTCTCCAAAAAAACCCATTAAATTTTGCCCAATTGGGTAGAAGGCATCGCTAATAATTCTTTTTCTAATTTCCAGTCCGTAGTCCCCAGTCCAATCTCTAGTCACCCGATTTATCCTGAACAGTATCACAACCACTTGAAAATCATAGTCATAGCTAGACTTTTAAGGTGCTTGCACTGTTCTTCTCTTCAAAGAGGAGGACAGTACTAACTACGGTATGACGCCGCAAGCAACTGTCAGCTGATGTAAACTGTGTTTTGGCTATGACGCCGCCATGAGCGTGAATGATACTGCACACTCCAATAATTCAGCCTGGAATCGGCAAGTATATCACCGTCTGAAACTTGCCCTTAGTCTTCGCTTACGACGACAAATCTTTTTGGCGGTATGTGATGATTTAAACCTGAGAAATCAAGTTGCAGCTCGTTTGCATTCAACTTTGGCTTATCCGGTTGGACAAGTACTATATCAGCCAACAGATTGGCAAGAAAGCAGCACACCAGCTTATCCGCGATTAGTGACATTGCGGTTAAATTTGAGCGACCCCAATCCGATCGCTCAAATAAATCAATGGTTAACTAATTATCCACCGCCAGTAGTTGGAGCGTCAAAAGACTCACCTGGGCGACCTTTGCCAATTCCGACATTTCAAATTGTCGGAGTAGAGCAGTTAACTAAGCAACCAGTAGCAACACAACGTTTATTTTTGCACTATCTGCGCTTAACTGAGCAGCATTTATCTCTCCAAGAATCGAATCGATTCTTAGAATCGAGTTTGTTGCTATGGGTACCGCGTCCTTGGTTACATGCTATCCAGCAGTCAGCACCACAGTTTTGGCGTTGTCGTACTGGTGTATTTATGTTTGCCGGCGAACCCACCCCGACGATGCAAAAACAAACTGCTCCCGAACGTTTTCCCAGTTCGAGAAGTTTGGATTTAGTCAGTTTTGAAGATGCGATTATTGAAGAATCAGTTACCCAAAGAGAAATCACAGAGGCAGCTTCTAGCAATTTAAATTTTGGGGAAGATTTCGATTTCCAGACAGAAACTCTAGTTAATCACGGACACAAACCAGCAGAAGTTACTGAGGCAAAATCAGAATTATTCATTGCTGCAACACCACAGGAAGAGACTGCTACATCCAGCCAGAGTGATATCCCATTGCTGCCGAGTTTGCCTCATGTTAACAAAGAGTTAAGCGAGTTAGTACTGGCAACAATTAATCATAAAATCGCAGAAGAAGATGATAATTACCAAGGGCAGCAAATGCTTTTGGAAATTGAGGAATTACACTCACGACCAGAAGCGAACTCAGAACTGGCAGCAGCTTATCATCGCTTAGGAAATTTATATCGGATTCGCATTGAGCAAGGACAGTCAAACTTAGAAAACTTGATGGTAGCAATTCTCGCTTATCAGGAGGCTATTACTCATGACGAAACCTCACCCCAAGTACCAGATATATTAAATGACTTAGGTACACTTTACTGGATGCTGTACCGCACACCTCCCAATTCTGAGGAGGGACAACCTTATATAGAACAGGGAATTAAATTTTATCAGTTAGCTTTAAACATGATTGCACCCCAAACACACCCGGATACTTATGCACGGGTGCAAAATAATTTGGGGACAGCTTATGGTGATTTAGCTCGTTTTTCTAATCCGTCAGAAAGCTGGTTGCAAGCGGTTTCAGCTTACAGCGAGGCTTTGCGCTATCGGACAGCGGAAATGGAGCCGTTGAAGTATGCTGCTTGTCAGAATAATTTAGGTACTGCTTATTGGCATTTGGCGCAATATAATCAACCGATGGTGCATTTGAAGCAGGCGATCGCATCTTACAACGAAGCACTAGCTCTTTACAGTAGCGACAGGGAACCGCTCAAATATGGCATGATTCAAAATAACATCGGCACGGCTAACTGGAATCTGGCACAATATGAAAATCCGGCGGATAATTTACAACAAGCGATCGCTGCCTACAATGAAGCTTTAAAATATCGTACACCGAAGAACGTTCCCACAGCAGCAGCCGCTACACAAAATAATCTTGGCACTGCTTATTGGCATCTAGCAAATCTATCTCAAACAACAAAAGAAGCGCGGCACAACTTTCTTCAACTTTGCATCAGCGCATACGAAGAAGCCCTTGCGCTTGCTCATTCACTTAATGGCGTACCTCTCAGCTTTGACATCTTTGCTAGTCACAATAACCTCGGACTGGCACATTATCAACTAGCAACAGACCAGTATTTTGATTGCGATAAAGCAATTCGTTCTCAATACTTAGAAGCCGCTTTAGATAACCATTTGCAAGCTTTAAATGGCTTCAGCAAACAACCTGAAGCTTATCAAACAACCTTCAATTATGTGGTGAAAATAGTTCGCGCATTCCACAATGAATTAGGGATACAAGGACAAAATCTTGCCTTATCTAAAGTTCCAGGTCAGTTGTTACCAGAAATTTTATCAAAGTTGTGATTGTTGTTAGTGGTTAGTTGCTATGAGTTATAAAATATATCTTATCCAGCTTTGAAACCTACTATTAATAGCTGATCCACTAACCACTAACCACTAACCACTAACTACTCCCAGTTTCCCATTCTTCATTACTATCTGAATTGATAGCAGAAAATAGTGATGAATAATCAGCTTGAGCCAATGACATTTTTATTGCCGTTTGCAAAATTTCCCGCACACCTTCGATACTGCTGACATTCAAACCCACTGATTTCGCTTCATCGATAAATAAATCTGTGTCTTTAAGTAGATGCTTTGTCGGAAAATTGGGATTGGCATAATTACCATCCAACATCCGTTGCAGCTTTTTGTCAAATGTCGGTGCGTAAAGCGCACTGTCTCGCAAAATTTGCATAAACAAGTCCACATCGACACCGTAACGCTGAACGAAACCCAGACTCAGAGCAAAGCTGGTAGTTAAAGAAGCAATTAGTTGATTTAGCGCTAATTTGAGTGCAGAAGCGGTTCCCACAGCACCCACATGTACGGGTTGTGAACCAAAATGTTGTAATAACTCTAAGTAGCGTTGATATTGTTCGCGGTAAGCACCTACCATGACAATCAGTTTGCCATCTGTTGCTTCGGGAATGCTACCTAAAACCGGTGCTTCTAAATATTCACCACCTGCGTTAACTACCGAATCTCTAATTTCTTTGCTTTGGGAAGGAGTAATTGTCCCCATTTGAATGACAGTGCGCCCAGCCAGAGTTCGCCAAGAAGTATCCGAAAGCAGTACACTATAAATTGCTCCCGCATTGGTCAGCATGAGAATTATACAATCAGCAGCGCGAATTGCGTGGCGGGGATGCGCTGCAATTTCAGCTCCAGCTGCTTGTAATGGTGCTAATTTTTCTGGGGTGCGGTTATAGACGATTAGCTGTATATTTGCTGCTAATAACCTTTGAGCCATCGGTAGCCCCATTAATCCAGTTCCCAGAAATGCTACCTTCATTATTATTCTTCCTTTCGCACACGCGATCGCTTTTCAAGAAAACGGAAAGCTAATAGCTAATAGCTATTAGCTTTTAGCTGATAATTTGAAGATACTCAAATTCAGTTCAGATGATTAGCCACCAGCAGCAAAAGTAGCCATAATCAAAACTGAAAGTAAAATACCAGGGGTAAGTAGTGTCACTAGCATTAACAAGTCATGAGTAGACATAATTTTTACTTCTCGAATGTTTTTGTCTTAACTGTAATCACTGTTATGGTAGACTATCCATCCAAAAGGCAGTATTAATATAGCTTTAACTTTTTAGATTTATTAGGGCATTGGGCAATGGACAGGAGACAAGGAGACAAGGAGAATAATTCTT
>NZ_JAOWRF010000142.1 GCF_025753815.1 Plectonema radiosum NIES-515
TTATAACTGCTAGGGGGTTTTTTATGACAATAAATCACAATATTTTTATACACAAATTTCTCCGGATGAGTGTGTAAAACTTGAGAACAAGTAATTGGTAGATGCACCCTGATAACTCACTCCCCTAGTTGGTTTATACCTGCTAGGGGGTTTTTTATGACAATAAATCACAATATTTTTATACACAAATTTCTCCGGATAAGTGTGTAAAACCTGAGAACAAGTAATTGGTAGATGCACCCTGATAACTCACTCCCCTAGTTGGTTTATACCTGCTAGGGGGTTTTTTATGACAATAAATCACAATATTTTTATACACAAATTTCTCCGGAGGAGTGTGTAAAACTTGAGAACAAGTAATTGGTAGATGCACCCTGATAACTCACTCCCCTAGTTGGTTTATACCTGCTAGGGGGTTTTTTATAGAGTAGTAAGCGTGGATAGCGCTTATTCTGCAAACTAATTCACCGATCAAAATAATAGACACAAAAAGTGGAAAAGATGTAGAGACTACTAAGTGCTACGTCTGTTGGGGTTCTGGGTAGCGGATAATTAATTTCCAGATAGGTTGTCTGGTAGAGACGTTCCAGCGGAACGTCTCTACAATATGTCTGATTTGCCGGATATGATATTAAATTTATTTCGTCACTTCAAAGGATTTTACTTCTAAAACCTGACCAATCATGGCAACGGTCATCACATCTTCACGCACTTTTCCTGTGACTTTTGCTTTTTGTCCGGCTTGAAGTAAGTTTTTGTCGGCACCCCGAAGGATTTCGTAGGTAACGCCATCGTCTGTAACTAGCGCCCAAGCGCCTGTGCCAATATCACGGTGTTGGATAGTACCTGTAACTGTAATGCTCATATGATTTTAAGTCCTAAATGGGTAATGGGGATTTTTTTGGGGAAAGGAGAAAGGGGAAAGGGGAAAGGGGAAAAGAAAAAAATTATTACCAATGCTCAATGCCCCATGCCCATTGCCCATTGCCCATTGCCCTACACAGCTTGTTCCTGATTTTTCAGGGCTAACCTAGCAAGTCCGTAACAGAGTAGAGCGTTGATGATGAGGAAAAAGCGCGACCAAATACCATTTCCTAAGCCCCAAACTGCTGGGTCGAAAAATGCGCTGACTCCTAGACATGCGGCTATACCTAGGGTGGAACCGACTGCAAACCATTTCCAGGTGGGATTTCCCAAGAGCAGCGCCATTAAAATAATCGGAATTAAGACGCTGGCAAATAGGGGATTAAAAGCATCAGTTCCCTGAAGGGCATTCCCGAGTTCGGGAATTGAACTACCCAAGACGCGGAAGGGCCATTGGGGAACGTCAAAGATATAAATCCCTTTAAGGAAGAATAACCCAGAACTGCCGGCGACTAAGCCACTGGCTAAAGACCAACTCCAGGTGAAGGGGAAGTAAACCCGTAAAAACCAAGCTAGCAGGTAGGAACCGACTACCATTAAAATTTTAGGCAATAGCGCGATCGCACCACCATCAATCCAAAAGCCTGGGTTAAGATAGCCATTATTCCGCAACCACCCAAAGAAATCTTGGAAGGTGATTTGCCCTTGCAATGCACGTTTAACTGCTGCATCGGCATTCAGTTGTCCGGCGCCGTAGTAGTTCAAAGCATCTTCTTTAATAGTTCTTGCCGACTGTTGAAGCACAGCCAAGACTTGATCTGGTTCTTTGATTCCAGAAGCTTCAATTAATGCTGCCACACCAGCAACGTGAGGGGCAGCCATACTTGTACCCTGGAAGCCCATAAACACCCCGACGCCATTGTTATCAGGGTCGATGGTTTCTTGCAAAATCTTACCTGCATCACTGCCACCAGGAGCGGAGATATCTACCCCAGCACCAAAGTTAGAATAAGGCGCTCTTTCGCCGTCTGCGCCTAAGGCAGAAACGCCGATAACATGAGGATAACGAGCCGGATAAGAAGCACCATTACTACCTTCGTTTCCGGCAGCGGCAATGATGACTACGCCTTTTCTGTGGGCATAATCGATGGCGTCTTTCATTAACTGGCTTTCACCACCACCACCCAAGCTCATATTAATGACATTTGCGCCTTTATCAGCGGCAAATTTAATTGCTTCGGCAATATCAGCAACGGTTCCACCACCGTATGCACTCAGCACCTTTAAAGGCATCAACTTGGCTTCGTAAGCAATTCCAGCGACGCCATATTTGTTATTAGTAGCTTGGGCAATAGTTCCAGCAACGTGGGTGCCGTGTCCGTTATCGTCTGTGGCAACTTCAGTGTCGTTCACAAAGTCGTAACCAGGGACAAATTTTGTCTCTTTCAAGTCACGCACGCGACTGATACCAGTATCAATTACTGCAACGGTGATGCCGCTACCTTTGGTTTGCAGCCACGCACCTTCAACGTTAATGTTGTGTAGGTTCCACTGCTTGCTGTAATATTCATCATTGGGAGCAGTGGGACTCGCAGAAACTTTGGTATCGTCATCGTCTTGGGGTAGCAAGAATTCTCCCAGCCTAGCAGCTTGACCGCGATTGGGAATTTTGTAGATGTAGTTTGGCTCGATGAATTCTGTGACTTTGGCGAATGAAGATTTTCTTAAAGCTTTCAGCCGTTGGCGATCGCCTTTAATAACATACACATGATCCTTTTCGGAAAATTTATTATCGAGTTTGGGTGTAACGTTATATTGAAGGGCGATCGCTTGCAGATTTTTCTCCACCTCAACAGCGGGAATATCTTCGCGAAAATCCAGCACAATCGTCTCAAAATCACCTTTGGCTGCTAGTCCCTGAAAGTTCAGGAAACCAAATATCGCAGCACCCAGCCCGATGACAAACAAGCACAATAATATAAGCTTTCGCATATTAACTCATGACCGATGAATGCCACTTTGCTCACTACGATAACTTATCTGTGCCCTTTAATTGATGTATTTTGCACTTTAGTTACATATCTTTCATTCAGGACTTAATACAATCAAAGCGTAAGTTCATGACGAAAATTTATCACAAAAACTCTGCGTCACTTTGTCTTGAAAAGTTGTTCATGGGGGAAACCCCCTTGGCGTTAGCCTCTCCCTTTGGGAGAAGACCACACTTTTCGCTGCGCTTACCTCCTTTGCTCCTCTGCGTTTAAAAACGCTATCAATTAACGAAATGCTCTACTTAGGACTTTTTCAACGATGGAACGCGGTCTTTTATGGTTGCCTTTATTATTCATATTTTTCTGGTTGGCTTGGCAAGGCTCCCAGGAGTATAAAAAAGTTGAAGCTTATCGGATTTGGGCAGAACAATTTGATACAGCTAAGTATGATATTTACGCCGTGTTGGGTCAAAAAGGCAACGAGCTAACTTGGGGAAAACCCACGCCAAAAGGTTTAATTAAGCTGGAAACTTTTTCTTTGGTAGATGTCAAACAAATCCGCCTTTTGGTAGATGAAAAAGAAGCGGATACCGAAGCGCCACCAGAAAAAGGTCGGTCTATTGAGTTGGAATTTATATTTTCCCCTGAGAACTCGGTGCGCGTTCCTTTTACAGAAGTTCCTTTAGCTGCACAGTGGGGTGAGCATATGAAGCAGGAATTGCAACGCTTGCAGTAAAAGCTGCAATTAACACTTGCATTATCGTAGAGACGTTCCGGCGGAACGTCTCTACAATCCGCCGGAACGTCTCTACAATATGTGTGGTTTAGTTTTGGGGGTGGGGAAATAAGCGATTTATCGCGTCTTATCGTAAAGACGTTCCGGTAAAGACGTTCCAGTAAAGACGTTCCGGTAAAGACGTTCCAGTAAAGACGTTCCAGTGGAACGTCTCTACAATATGTGTGGCTAAGAGGGCAAATTAACTTTTTTGGCTAAACCCAGAGTCTGCAAAACTTTGATGCTCCACCATGTAACATCGACTTCCCACCAGTGCAAGCCAGATTTTGCCATTTGGGGAAAGGTGTGATGGTTGTTATGCCAGCCTTCACCGTAAGTTACTATCGATACCCACCAGAGGTTACGCGCACCGTCGTTTGCTTCAAAGTTGCGGTAGCCCCAAGCGTGTGTGGCGGAGTTGACAAACCAAGTTGAGTGCCAAAGCAAGACTGCTCTCAGAAATATTCCGTAGATGACAAATGACCAGCCGCCGATGAGATACAGCAGGATACTGAGGGGAATTTGTAGAAGTAGGAAATAGCGATCTAGCCAGCGATAATATGGTTGTCGTGCTAGGTCGGGGGCATATTTTGCATAGATTTCATAATCAAAGAACTCTGAACGAGGGTAAAAAATCCAGAGCATGTGGCTCCACCAAAACCCTCGTTGAGCAGAGTACGGGTCTAAGTCAACGTCTTCTGTATGAGCGTGATGTTGTCGGTGTCCACCAATCCAAAAAATTGGACCTCCTTGCAAAGCCAGCGCTCCGATCAGAGCGATCGCATACTCCAACCACTTCGGGACTTGGAAACTTCGATGACTCAGCAGTCGATGATACCCCAAACATATACCTATACTCCCAAATAGCCAGTGGAGAAATATCACTAGAGCTAATGCAGACCAAGAGAAAAACCAGGGAGCAAGTAAAGCTATGCCATGAAATGTAGTAAAAAATACCACATTCGTCCAATTGAGCGCCGGAGAATTTCCGCCCTCAGGGGTACTGGCAAAAAATTTTGCAGTCATAAAAATTCCTGTCGATGGGTGAGGAAGCGATTTGCTTTTGTCGGGAGTTGCACTATGCTCGGCATTATTTGACAGATTTTGCAAGGTTGGCAATTGAGGAATGGCTCCGCAGAAAACTGAGGCTAGATGCCTCACCCTACAAGAGTCATTCTTTTTTTTGGTGTGTTAGCACGCGTAACGCACCTCACGCATTGCTTGACCCGATTATCTGTTCCGCTCTTTCTAAAGCAATCCTTTATAGTAGAGCAAGTATCACTTACATTTTTATGCTAACAGTTCTGCGATTTATATGCAAGTAGCACTTGCATTTTTCTTTTATGTCCTCTCAATCCCATTCAGCTCGTCAACGTTTGATTCAAGCAGCGCTTGAATTATTTACCGCTCAGGGAGTCAGCGGTACTACAACCCGCCAAATTGCAGAAAAAGCAGAAGTCAATGAAGTGACGCTATTCCGGCATTTTGGCAATAAGCACGGGCTACTTTTGGCTGTCTTGGAAGAATCCGCAGCCTTTAAAAATTTAGGTGAGTCTCTTGTTAGCCGAGCGATTCCGCCTGGTAATGTGTATCAAGCTCTGAAAGATTATGCAAGTGAAAGCTTACACGCATTAGAACAAGTTCCAGAGTTTGTTAGGTCTGTGGTGGGTGAAGCAGATCAATACCCAGCTGAAAACCGTCGCGCTTTGGGACGGGGGTTAACGGAAGCTAACCGTTATGTGGCAGAGTACTTAGCTACTGTAATTGAACAGGGGCACTTAAATACCTACCTACCGGCTGAAAAACTAGCTAGTTTGTTAAATGGGATGCTGCTGGGGTATGCGGTAATTGAGTTTACGAGTGAATTTCACGAACTTTGGGAAGACAGAGATGATTTTCTGGAGAATTTGGTGCAGTTGTTTTTACAAGGAGCAATGTCACCAGTAGTTGAGACAAGTCAATATTCCTCAAGTTTGACTGTAATAAATTCTAGTATTAGGGAAGTGGCTGATTTGCCGGCTTCTTTAGTCCATCAAATTCTGCAACAAGCGAGAAAATTGGGAGTGCAAGATTATGCATTGGCATATGTGTTATTTGCTGGTGGGTTGTCTGTTCGGGAAGTAGCTGGCTTAGAGCGATCGCATCAATTTTACGATAGTCAAGGACATTTTCTGCAAATTGCCAATAACACCGGATTTCGCCAAGTACCTGTCAATCAGTGGATAATGGGTATTCGCTATGGTTCCTACACCAATAATCCGTTAACTAAATGGCTGAAAAGTCGTAAAGATAATCAACCTGCGATGTTTATTCATGAATCTGGCTCACCAATGTCAGAATCACAAATTGACGTACATTGGCACATGTGGACCCAAAGACTGTTAACACCAGAAGGACAACCACCAGCAATTATTCAAACACAACAAACTTGGCGTGTAGAAATGTTGATGCGCGGCATGAGCTTAGAAAATCTTAGCATCTTAACGGGATGCGATCGCACTCAATTACAACCCTACGCCAAAAGAGCCAGAGAAAAAGCCGCTTTAGAGCAAGCTACTCGTTTAGATCAAAAGCCAGGATAATTGATGGTTGTTAGTTGTTGGTTGGAGCGTTGTTGACTGAATGACAGTACAATTAACTTTGATTTCAGCATTTATAACCACAGCTTGTGCAGCGGTAACGACAACTTCTGCATTTATAACCACAGCTTCTAATTTATAAGTAAAGTTTGTGTTGTAGTAACGACAGCTTCTGCATTTATAATGACAGCCTTTGACATATTGACAAGTACAAAAAATGATATAAAAGTCCTAAATGATTGAAAAAATAAGATCCCCGACAACTTTTACGAAGTCGGGGATCTGAATAAAGTCTATTTTCACTAAGCAAAAATCTATGAATATTACCTATAAACGCGATTTGCTTGATGTTGATTAGGAGGCAATGAAGGCAACATTAATCAAAGATAACTTTCATAACGGACGAACTACAAAGCAGTTAAAAACATCTTTTGCCAATAGTTATTCGACATGCATTGCTTATGCAGAGCAACAAATTGTAGGTACAGCTAGAGCGTTATCTGATGGAGTGTGTAATGCTTACATCGTCGATTTTTGGACTTATTCAGAATACCGTCATCAGGGTATTGCGCGAAAAATGATGGAGATTATTATAGAAGAATTGCCAGGACAACACGTTTACTTTTTTACCGATGACTCTGTTGATTTTTACAAGAAATTGGGATTTACAGAACAGCCCACAGGATTAAGCAAAGTCATGGGAAAATGGTTAGTGAATGTCAGTTCGCCAAACTAGAAAATACACTCATAAATTCCACGCACCAACTACTTTGAAAACCGACAGCATCTTTTATCGCATTTTCCAAAGCTTACCCAGCACTTTCTTTGAACTGATTAACCAACCAGCATCACTTGCTCAGGCTTACCAATTTTCTTCAGTAGAAGTTAAACAACTAGCATTTAGAATTGATGGCGTATTTTTACCCAATACTTCAGAACTACCCATTTATTTTGCTGAGGTGCAATTTCAACCAGATAAAAAATTTTACTCGCGTTTATTTGCAGAAATCTTTAACTATCTGGATAAAACAGAATTAATCAACAACTGGGGTGGTGTTGTCATCTTCCCCAACCGCAGCGTTGATACTGGAGCTACCGAGAGGTATACAGAATTACTCAACTCACCACGAGTGACTCGTATCTATCTTGACGAATTAACAGCGATTGCGGCATCATCTATCGGGATTGAGGCAGTAAAATTAATCATCGAACCAGAATCAACTGCGACAACAAAAGCTATAGAGATAGTCAACAGCGCTCGACAACAAATCATTGATGCTGCCCAACAACGAGAAATTATACAATTAATAGAGACGATATTAATCTACAAATTGCCGCGCTTGAGCCGGGAGGAGATGGGAAAAATGTTTGGATTAAATGAGTTAAAGCAAACTAGATTTTATCAAGAAGTTTTTGCTGAAGGGAAGCTTGAAGGGAAGCTTGAAGGGAAGGAAGAAGGTAAGCTCGAAACCATACCTCAGTTATTGGCATTAGGTTTGAGTATTCAACAGATAGCTCAAGCGTTAGGTTTAGATGAACAAGTTGTTAGACAAGCCGCACAGCCGAAATTATAAAGCGATGGGGAGTGCGTAAGCCCTGCCAATTATGATTAGTCAAGTTTGATGACATCTTCATAAATTTCTGCCATTGTCAGATTTAAACCTACTGATTCTAACTTTAAGATGTCATCTTTTCCCAAGGTTTGCATTGACCAATTTCCTTGAGTATCTTGACGGTAAACTTCTACTTGGATTTTGTCTTGAGAGATTAAGATATATTCTTGTAAACTGTCTAAAGTTTGGTAATTAAGCCGTTTTTCTCGTTTGTCTGTGGTTGCAGTGGAATCAGATAGTACTTCTATAATTAAATTTGGACGAGTTTTAAAGTATCTTTCTCTGTCTTCAGGGTCGCAGGTAACTAAAACGTCGGGATAATAAAATATATCGACCTTTTTTACTTGAATTTTGACTTTCATATCTGAGACAAAAGCACGACAATCAGTCCCGCGCAAATGAGGACGCAATAAAGCGTAAATATTGCCCGCAATTAGGTTATGTTCTTCACTAGCACCTGCCATCGCAAAAACTTGACCACCCAAGTATTCATGGCGAATAAAGCTAGATTCTTCAGCTTTCAGGTATTCTTCAACGGTTAAGTAGCTTAATGGAAGTGACATAAGTTGTTGAAGTTTGCAATTGAATGAGTATATAATATTTATTTAAATTATATTGATAAATAAGTCAACTTAAACTGTACAGTACGAATATCTTCTGCGGACGGATTATCCTCAACCGTTATTGTTAGGTTAGTCATTTTCCTTGTCCCCCCATCTCTGTCTTCTTCCCTGTCGCTAGAGATAATAGAATAGAAACTCAACCTTTGTAACGCCTTCAACTACTAAAAGAAAGAAGTTTAGTAGTAAATTTGACAGAATTGGATCGACAAAAGTCTGTACTAAGCTTGTAGCATTCATAACGCTTGTGATATTTCCTATGGATTCCCGGATTCGCTTTTTAATGTGCGCCCCTGACCACTATGATGTGGACTATGTGATTAACCCCTGGATGGAAGGGAATATTCACAAGTCATCGCGCGATCGCGCTGTGGAACAGTGGGAAAAACTGCATCTCCTCCTGAAAGAACACGCTATTGTAGATTTGGTTGCACCCCAGAAAGGTGTACCGGATATGGTTTTTACCGCCAACGCTGGCTTAGTGTTGGGTAATAACGTGGTTCTCAGTCGCTTTTTACACAAAGAGCGTCAGGGTGAAGAACCTTACTTTAAAAAATGGTTTGAAGAAAACGGCTACACAGTCAACGAACTACCGAAAGATTTGCCCTTTGAAGGTGCGGGAGACGCACTTCTAGACCGAGAAGGACGCTGGTTATGGGCAGGATACGGCTTTCGTTCCGAATTAGATTCTCACCCCTATTTAGCGAAGTGGCTGGATATCGAGGTGGTGTCTTTACGCTTGACAGATGAGCGCTTTTATCATCTGGATACTTGCTTTTGTCCCCTTGCGAATGGCTATTTGCTGTATTATCCAGGTGCTTTTGATTCTTACTCCAACCGCATGATTGAAATGCGTGTTGTCCCAGAAAAGCGGATTGCAATTGAAGAAGCGGACGCGGTAAACTTTGCCTGCAATACGGTGAATGTAGACCAGATTGTGATTATGAACAAGGCTTCGGATGCTTTGAAAGCAAGCCTTAGGGATGCGGGTTTTCAAGTGATGGAAACACCCTTAACAGAATTTCTCAAAGCTGGTGGTGCGGCTAAATGTCTCACACTGCGGGTGACCGAACCAGTACGTGATGAAGTTCACGCGAATGTTTCGGTAGAAAGTCGGATTATTCGCATTGAAGGACATTTGCTTGATTCTGGCTTGATTAACCGCGCTTTGGATATGATTATCGATAGCGGTGGTAGTTTCCAAGTGCTGAATTTCAACTTGGGAGAACAGCGACAAAGTACTTCAGCCGCTGAGGTGAAGGTGTCGGCGCCGAACCATGAGGTGATGGAGCAAATTATATCTCACCTAATTGATTTGGGTGCAGTAGATTTGCCCCAAGATGAGCGCGACGCCAAACTTGAGCCTGTGTTGCAACGAGGAGTTGCACCAGATGATTTTTATGTGAGTACGATTTATCCGACCGAAGTGCGGATTAACGGTGAATGGGTGAAGGTGCGATCGCAGCGGATGGATGGTGCGATCGCTGTTATCCAAACTCCTGATGGTTGGCTGGCACGGTGTAAAATTTTACGCGATTTAGAAATAGGCGAATATGTAGTTGTGGATGTGCAAGGTATCCGCACCGTCCGCAAACCAGAATCGCGAGAACAACGCAATGCTCAAGAATTCAGCTTTATGTCGGCGGGTGTTTCCAGCGAACGCCGTGTGGAAATAGTTGTGGAGCAGGTGGCGTGGGAATTACGTAAAATGCGCGATACGGGTGGTAAAGTAGTTGTCACAGCGGGACCTGTGGTAATTCATACTGGTGGTGGCGAACATTTGGCGCGATTGGTGAGAGAAGGATATGTCCAAGCTCTGTTGGGTGGAAATGCGATCGCAGTCCACGATATGGAGCAAAATATGATGGGGACTTCTCTCGGTGTGGATATGAAGCGGGGTGTGGCTGTGCGCGGTGGACATCGCCACCATTTGAAGGTAATTAATACTGTCCGCCGTCATGGTAGCATTGCTGCGGCTGTGTCTGCTGGGGAGTTTAAGGCTGGTGTCATGTATGAGTGCGTCCGCGCTGGGATACCTTTCAGCCTCGCGGGTTCGATTCGCGATGATGGTCCTTTGCCGGATACGCAGATGGATTTGATTCAGGCTCAGGAGGAATATGCGAAACTGCTTAAAGGTGCAGATATGATTTTGATGTTATCATCAATGCTGCACTCTATTGGCGTGGGGAATATGACTCCGGCTGGGGTGAAGATGGTTTGTGTGGATATTAATCCGGCTGTGGTGACGAAGTTAAGCGATCGCGGTTCCATTGAATCGGTTGGTGTGGTGACGGATGTCGGGTTGTTTTTGAGTCTGTTGGTGCAGCAGTTGGATAAGTTGACTAGTCCTTATCAAGCGGTGGTAGGATAAGTCTCACGCAAAGGCGCAGAGGCGCAAAGGTAAGAAGAGAATGGAAGGGGTAGCTTTTAAGAGAGGGTTACAAGTTCGTTGGGTTAGTTTTATTGCTGACTTTCTGCTGGTGGGGATGGTTGTGGGACCGCTGGCAGCTCCTTTTCTTGCTGCGTCTGGGTTGCCAATGTTGGGTTTGATTGCGGACATCATTTATTTCATGGGAAATCATGTGTGTCCGCAACCGAATATGGGGTTAGATTTGACACCACCGTTTATTATGGCTGTGTGTATGCGCTGTTACGGTACGGTAACGGGTTTGCTGTTTACTCGGTTGTTGTATGGGGTGACTGGTGGTAAAGGTTTTTACTGGTTGAGTCAGTATGGCTGGAGTGGTGCGGCGACTTCTAGTATGTTAATGATGGCTTATCCGTGGGAATTAGCAGCGCAGGTTTTGGGTTGGTGGAATTTTAACAATTATTTGGTTACACCCTTTGGGTTAATTACAGGTTTGGCGTGGGGATTGTTTACTATGCCAATATTGCACCATCGTAAGTCTTAAATGTAAAGACGTTCCGTCCGGAACGTCTCTACGACGGTTGCAATGTTTTTATTACTGTTAATTTACCGGATATGATATGACCTGGTATTTTAGCTATTAGTTTGACATGACAGGTAGTGAACAATTATTGTTGGTTATTCGTCATTAATGACAAAGCATAAATTAACTAATCATGATTGCTGAAAGCTAATAGTAGAATAAGGTACAGACCTTCATCTGCGGATCGTTAGGGAGGAAGAGACATTGGATGAGCTCAGGACGGCGCTAGAGCTAGCAACCGAAGAAGAATTGCAGGATTTAACGGCAATTCTGTTTGGTCGTAAATTTAATCCTATAGATTATGTTCACACACCAGAACCGCTAGAAGTGCAAAATCAAGACCACAAAGCTTGGCTAGATGCACTCGAAGCACGCTTTCGCTTTTTGGCAGCAGATGGGATGACGGTATTAAGGGGACGGACAAAGCTGGTAACTTACCGAGAAGCTTTGATTCAAGTATGTAAGTATCTAAAAATTCGCTACTATCATCAACTAGCAACAGTTGATTTAGAAGCGGAAGTGTTTTTGCATCTTTTAGGGCATGTGTGGAAAAAATTACCCGAGAAGGAAAAGCAAAAATTGAATGTGCAGGTGGAGCAGCAGCTTGCCAAATCCAAATCGAATCAACCTTTACCACTTTCATTGCAGCATGACCCTTTGGGCTTGCTTTTCAAAGGTGGTAGTGCGATCGCTATCACTTCAATTATACAACCAATGTTGCTCAAACAAATTGCCCGTCAATTTGCCATGCACTTTGCCACCTATCAAATAGCCCAACAAGCGGCAGTTGAAGGTGGGGTAATCGCAACAACGCAGTTTCAAAACTATGTAGCTTTGCAGATGGCACGACGGGGTATGGCTGTGAGTGCAGCTCGTTATACCGCAGTCAGAAGTGTATTTGCGATGTTAGGACCAGCAATGTGGGGTTGGTTTTTTGCAGATTTAGGATGGAGAGCGATCGCCACCAACTACGGTAGAATCATACCCACTATCTTTGCCTTAGCTCAAATTCGCCTCACCCGCACCGAATGTTGGGAACCCGCTTGAAAACCGCTTTTCGCCATCCCAATCCTAATTTACAATTTCCTTGGAACTTGGCTCAACTGGGATTATTTATCTTTCCGTTGAGTCCGTTTTTAGGAGCCGTAACTCTAGGTGTCGCATCATTAAAAACTTGGTTGCCACAACACCGCACAATTATTCGTCGTCCCCTCAATCGGGGATTTGCCCTCCTCGGTGTATTGTTAATCATTAGCTCTGCCTTGGCTGAGAATAAAACAGAAGCTTTCCTTGGCTTGTTTAATTTCTTACCGTTCTTTTTATTTTTCGTCGGCTTTAGCGCTTTAATTCAGACACCCGGACAATTGCGTCAACTAACTTGGAATTTAGTCATATCTTCCATACCTGTGGTGATAATTGGCTTTGGGCAATTATTTTTGGGCTGGACTTCTAAGTTAGAAGTTTTGTGGATTGTCTTGGAAATAAACATCCTACACCAAGGAGATCCACCAGGTCGCATGGCTTCAATCTTCATGCACGCTAACACCTTAGGTGCTTATCTGATGATAGTTTTCATCCTGGGGTTAGGGTTGTGGTTAGAAAGCTATCAGCAGTTGAGAGCTAGGGGACAAGGGGGACAAGGGGGACAAGGGG
>NZ_JAOWRF010000261.1 GCF_025753815.1 Plectonema radiosum NIES-515
TTTTACAAGCAGACGACGGCATACAAGATACCCTAGCGTCTCGTGGACTCGCAGATGTGAATAAGATACAGCAACACCCCACTCCCCACTCCCTCAACAGTTAAAACTGTATAAGGCTCTGGTCTTATTGATCTTGGCATAAACTAAACTTGTTTGTGAAAATCACTTAACTAGAGATTTCCTATGGATGCTACCGCACTTTGGCAACGATACCAAGATTGGTTATATTACCACGAAGGACTAGGATTTTATCTAGATATCAGTCGAATGCGGTTTGATGATGCCTTCGTAGAGTCGTTGCAGCCGAAGTTTGACAAAGCGTTTACCGATATGGCTGAACTGGAGAAGGGAGCGATCGCCAATCCAGACGAAAATCGTATGGTAGGGCATTACTGGCTGCGAAATCATACTTTAGCACCTACTCCAGAACTTCAAGACGAAATTGTCAACACCCTAGAACAAATCGAAGTATTCGCCGAAAAAGTCAAAACAGGTGGGATTCATCCTCCCAGAGCGCAACGCTTTACTGATATTATCTCCATCGGTATTGGTGGATCTGCCCTGGGACCTGAATTTGTTGCCGAAGCTCTTGCCCCAGATTTCCCACCCCTGAAAATTCACTTTATCGACAATAGCGATCCGGCAGGTATCGATCGCATTTTGACTCATTTGCGAAACAGCCTTGCCAGCACTTTGGTGTTAGTTATCTCCAAATCTGGGGGAACACCGGAACCGCGCAACGGTATGATTGAAGTTAAAAAAGCTTACGCCGGACAGAATTTGGACTTTGCGAATTATGCTGTTGCTATCACCAGTGCCGATAGCAACCTTGATAAATTGGCAAAATCTGAAGGCTGGATGGCAACCTTTCCCATGTACGACTGGGTAGGAGGACGCACCTCTGAATTGTCTGCCGTGGGGCTAGTACCTGCCGCATTACAAGACATCGACGTTCAAAAGATGCTAGAGGGTGCCAAAGAAATGGACGATGCCACACGCATCAACGATATCAAAAAGAACCCAGCAGCATTGTTAGCTTTGTCTTGGTATTATGCTGGCAACGGACGCGGCGAAAAAGACATGGTTGTCCTACCTTATAAAGACAGTTTATGTCTATTCAGCCGCTATTTGCAACAGCTGGTGATGGAATCTTTGGGTAAAGAAAAAGACTTAGACGGCAAAACTGTTTATCAAGGCATTGCCGTTTATGGTAACAAAGGCTCAACTGACCAACACGCTTACGTCCAACAATTGCGTGAAGGCGTCGCAAATTTCTTTGCCACCTTCATCGAAGTTTTGGAAGATCGTAACGGTGTATCTCCAGAAATAGATCCTGGAGTCACATCAGGTGATTATCTTTCTGGCTTCCTCCAAGGAACCCGACAAGCGCTTTACGATAATCACCGCGATTCGATTACAGTCACAATTCCCCAAGTTAATCCTCGCACAGTTGGGGCATTAATTGCTTTATACGAACGCGCTGTTGGTTTCTATGGCAATTTAGTCAACATTAATGCCTACCATCAACCAGGTGTAGAAGCTGGTAAAAAAGCCGCAGCCACCATTCTAGATTTGCAAAAACAAGTCGTGGAAGTGCTGCAAACCGAAAAAACTCCCCTTTCTTTGCAGGAAATTGCCGAAAAAGCAAACGCATCCGACCAAATTGAGCCAATTTACAAAATTGTGCGTCATCTTGCCGCAAATCAACGCGGTGTAGTGTTGGACGGTCATCCTGGGGAACCCGGTAGTTTGAAAGTTTCTCTCAGTTGATCCGTGTAGTACTTTAAGCACATTTTGGTTACTTTTGTCGCTTGTGCAACAATTTTTTATTTTTGGGCATCCTAGATTGAAGAGACTTCAATTTTTAGGATGTTTTTTTTAGGATATTGTGATGAAAAATGTGCGCTCAATTGAAATCCGTCCCTTAGAATCTATCAAAGGAGGGATGACTCACTTTTTTACTCCCCAAGCCAGTCATGAAACAATGCTGGTGCAGATTCCTGCAAATACAATCGATGATTTGTTTGTTCATAAATCACAAACAGACCAATTATTACTAGTTAAAGGTGAGTTTGTTTTAGTAAGTTTAATTAACAGAAAATACCAATATCTTGCTTTAAGCGAAGATTACCCAGCAGTAGTAACAATTCCACCCGGAGTCTTACATGGAGCAATTAATTTAAGTTCCGAACCATGTGTTTTAGTGAATGCAGTATTGCGTCACAGACCAACCCAAGAGCGAGATTATGTAACTCGTGGTAGACCATTTCCGTATGATTTAGCAGCAGCAGAAGCAGCTTTAAAACAACTGCAAACAACACAGAAACAACCTGTATAATTAGTATGGTGGGCATTGCCCACCCATACAGCCGATTGGGTTGTTATTAAATACACCTAGAGACGTAGCAATGCTACGTCTCTACAAGGAGAGGGGTTTTACCCATATACCTCATCTACCTGAAATTTGCTGTATATTAATGTAGAGATTGCAAATTAATTTAGATCAAAACTATAACAATCCTAAATAAGAGCGTAAAACTCCCTCCCTCCTCTTCCTCTGCGTTCTCTGTGTCTCTGCGGTTCGTTTAAAAAATAATTATCCCAACTCATATAGAATTACTAAATCTATTGATAGCATGAAAATAAAATCAATAGATAGAATTAAAACTATGACTGAATCAACACCAAAACCCCTAGCACGCAGAGGTAGAATATTTCCTGAAATTACCATATCACCAGAAGAACTAGCCAAACGTAAAGCCGAAAAAGATGCATTTCATCAACGTTGTCGGGCAATTTTTGAACGAGTGCGTCCCCAACTTATCGATAAACATTATGGCTGGTATATTGCTGTCGAACCAGATAGTGGTGATTACTTCATTGATGCAGATATAGAAGTAGCAAGCCATAAAGCACGCGATAAGCATCCAAATGCTGTACACTGTATGTTTTGCCTGAATGAAACTGGAGCCACTGGCACTATATGATACAGGGTACATTTGGCGATAGAGGGCAGCTATTTTTTGAGATTGAATTAATTAGTGTTAATGGGTTCAATCTGCCTGTGGATGCCATGTTGGATACTGGTTTCACAGGCTTTATGGCTATTAATAAACAAGATTTAGACGCTCTTAATTGGCAATTTATTCGTGAAGAAGAATTGCGAACCGCACAAGGGGAAAGTCTTTTTGAAATTTATTTAGGTAAAATAGTTTTAGATGAACAGAAGTATGAAATTCCGGTTTTTGCTGGAGATGAAATTACAGAAATATTATTAGGTTCAGAGGGGTTAAAAATTTTGCCGTTAGTGGTGAATTATCAAGCGAAAATATTGACGCTGGGATAATTATTAGCTAGTTGGTAAATCGCAAAGAAAATAAAAGCGATCGCTTCTCCAATTCATATACAGCAAATTTCAGGTAGATGAGGTACATGCGTAAAACCCGCTCATCCGCTCACAGACTACCAAGTGCTACGTCTCTACGTGTATTTCATAACAACGCAATCTGCTGTAAAATTATAAAATCTATTGATACTATAAAAATAATATCAATAAATAGAATTAAAACTATGACTGAATCAACACCAAAACGCTTAGTACGCAGAGGTAGAGTATTTCCCGAAATTACTATATCACCAGAAGAACTAGCCAAACGTAAAGCCGAAAAAGATGCATTTCATCAACGTTGTCGGGCAATTTTTGAACGAGTGCGTCCCCAATTCATCGATAAACATTATGGCTGGTATATTGCTGTCGAACCAGATAGTGGTGATTATTTCATTGATGCAGATAATATGCAAGCCCACAAAAAAGCCCGTGAGAAGTATCCAAATGCTGACCACTGCGTTTTCTGCTTGAATGAAACTGGAGCCACTGGCACTATATGATACAGGGTACATTTGGTGAGAGGGGTCAATTGTTTTTTGAAATTGAATTAATTACTGCTGATAACTTAAATCTGCCTGTGGATGCGATGTTAGATACTGGTTTCACAGGCTTTATTGCAATGAATAAACAAGATTTAGACGGTGTTAATTGGACTTATATTGGTCGAGATGAACTACGAACCGCACAAGGGGAAAGTCTTTTTGAAATTTATTTAGGTAAAATAGCTTTGGATGAACAGGAGTATGAAATTCCGGTTTTTGCTGGAGATGAAATTACAGAAATATTGTTAGGTTCAGAGTGGTTAAAAATTCTGCCGTTAGTGGTGAATTATCAAGCGAAAATATTGACATTGGGATAATTCTTAGCTAGTTGGTAAGTCGCAAAGAAAATAAAAGCGATCGCTTCTCCAATCGTTGCCTTTAATTCGTCCCAAGTAGCCTGTTAAAGGTGATGAAAGTTCAATTAATATTTCGTGCATTTCTTGAGGATGTAATTTAGTAGATGAAATAGCACTAAATGCACCATGTAGAGAATCAACACTAGCTCTTTCAAATCCGGTCTTTTCTAAATAGTTTTTCACTAATTCGATAAGTTGCGATCGCAAAGCAATTTGTTTTTCTACTTGATTAATATATTCTTCAATTTTATTGTCAATTTGTCCCGTTTCTAAATATTGCTTCAATTCAACTAAATTTACCGAACCTGGATATTTTGCTTTTAATTCAACTAGCTTTTGTAAAGTCATAGCATTAATAATATTGATTTTAGATATTTGAGCAGATTGTTTAAGTTGTTTTGTTGGTTGACCAGGACCAATAATTAATCGAACAGCCATCATATAATTTTCTTGAAGATGTCTTTTGCCAATTCGATCCAATTCCTCAACAGTGCGATCAGGAATGCTTTTACCTGCCTTACATTCACAAACGAGGGGATAGGGTTGCGAGCAAAATAAATCTAAACCTCCTGCACCACCTTTATAGTCTTCCTCAACTTTGAATCCTAAAAATTCAAGACTGCGACGCACGATGATTTCAAAATCTGTGCCGGCTTGATAGTTGCTTTTTTTCTCTTCTAGTTCGATGCTGCGATCGCCTAATTTAGCAATATCATTTATCCAAACTAAATCTGAATCGCTTTGCTTGACAAATTGCTCACTACTCCAACCTAAAAATACTTTGATATCTTGTTCTAATTGTTTAGCTGCTGGGTTGGTGGTAGCAAGGGAAATTAAAGCACTTTGCAATTCTTCTAATTGTGGATGCAGTGGTGGTTGTAAGTTTTGTAACTGGTGTTGGCGTTGGTTGAAGATGCGATCGCTTAACGTCGGCTTGGCGTCAGAAACAGTCTGCGACTTTGGCAAAGGCACAAAATGACGATTTTGGGGTTGCGTTGGTATCTCAAACGGTTTAGGCAGCAAATAAACGCGCAGATAGGCTAAAAAAATATGCGATCGTTGCGAAAGTATTTGCTGTAATCCTTCTGTTGTCCAGATGCTTAGTTGTGATAAAGCTTTTAGTGATTCAGATTCATTTACTATTTGGCATAGTTCGCATTTAGCCCAAGCTTTAATTAAGACTGTTTCCGAAGCTAAGTTAGGAATAACTGTTTGTGCAATGGGTAAAAAACTTGAGCGATAGTGTTGTTCAGGGGGTAGTAAATTAAGTGAAATATCCGCTGGATATAAAGCAAATGTCTGCCCCGGATTAATGAATTTCCGAGGCATTGCGGCAATCATTCGTCCTTGAATTAAGCTTTCAACATCGGGAGATGGTAGACATAAAGCGTTGTAAATTAAAGTTGATTCGCTCATGGTTAATTAAACAAATCACCCAAATCATCCGCGTCGTCTGTATCTTCAATAGTGGGAGGGTTAAGGAAGTCGTTTAATAGTTCGTCTCCTTCAATAGTCTCTTCATCAATTTCACCGGAAGGATCGCTCAATATTTCTCGTAACAAAGGATTTTCGGCAGTTATTGGTTTGGAAAACTCTATGACTTGCTCTTCATTTAGCTGATAAAGTTCGCGCTTCTGATAAACCGAATAAAGGTGAATGAGAGGTTGAATTTCTTCTGCTTTCAAATATACCCATTCTCCACCCAAATCTTGGACAAGTTTATTGAGATGACCGTATGACTCCCAATTCTTGCGAATTGTTTTTTCTTTAGAGCGAACTAAGCAACCCCGCGTTATATCGAATGTTTCGTAGTCAATTAAACGCCACATTCCTGCACCTACTACACGTCCGTTAGAATATTGGAGTACAGTAACGCCTATTTTGAAAGCTTTGTTTTTATCTTTACCAATAATCTTAAAGTTTATCCAACCCTGATTCTTTGATTTTGGCTCTACTTCAGTAACATCTTCGACTGTTACTTCATTTAAAGTCTCACCTGTTTCCGTTTCTCCTTCTAATGTCTGACCTTTTAATGTCTGAAAGCCAAAACGCAAAGCCTCGGCAATTAAAGAATTATGCTTTTCTTCTAAATAATCACCAAGGTCTACTTCGCTCTCCCTGTTCAAAGCCAGTTCAAATCGCTCAAATGGCTCTTTTGGTAATTCCTCTGCATCAACTTTAAAGTTCTCTGCACACCATTGCAAAGCTTCTCTAACAGTTAGTTGGTTTTTACCATATTTTATCAGTTCACTTTCTTCAAATGGATAAAGAGTATTAGGAGGAGTTAAACTTCTTGTTTCATAAAATTCTTTCAGCCACATACTGACTAGTTCAAGCATAGAATCGCCACTAAGAGGCTTTAAATCTATCGGCTTGCGTTGCGTATATTTGGAAATTCTATCTGGTGTTCCACCTGGTATTATATTTACTTTATTTGCCCAGGTATCAGGCATCATTACTGTGAGAATAACAACACCTCGACCAAGTTCAGAGTTTTCGAGAGTATCGTGCAGAATCTTAACCAAGTTAGCAATTACGAATTCTGTTGGCAACCCATCATCAGTAGAGTTGTTTTTAACATCAATTTCGTCAAAACAAATAACAACAGGGTTGTAGTAACTGACTAAATTTAATATTTGCTGAATATTCTTTAGTGCTTCAGCTTCTCTGTCTTGACTAGTTTTGCTAGGATTGGGTAATCCTAAAGTATCAGCATTAGAGTTTGCTAATTCATGACCAGATAACCATTCTCTTGCAAAAGATGCTTGAGTTTCTGAAAGCGTCCACAAAATAGCCCGTAAAATATAGGGATCTACATTTGATTTTGTTTTCAGAATTTGCTTGGTGAGCGTATTCATCAAACTTTTGTTTTTAGCCGACCAACTAGCAGATACTTTGTCAAATCGATCAACCAAATCCTGAGGAGAAAGGTTTGGAGCATTAGGATTAATGGCTTTGAAGCCTTCGTTTGCGATCGCAGCTGCTACTTCTTGCCACTGCATAACTCCTTGACTACCTGTTTTGCTCAGACTATCTGCCAAAGTTTGCTGAAATTGGTATTTAACCAGGTTTAAATCTGTATAATTATTCACACCTGCATAGACGAATAAAGCCCCACCTTCGCGTTCCAGCCGATGGCGAATACGACTTAAAAGATGAGTTTTACCTACTCCGTATTGAGCAGTTATGGCAATTGATGTCACTTTGTCTTGACTGGATTGGCTATTACGCACCAGTTCAATTGCCTGAAAAACTGTATCAGAAGCGTGGGCATTTAAGGTAGGAACATCGGGGAATCCCTTCCCCCATATATCTTGTTCTTTGACAATTCCAGCGTTGCTAAATGGATTGTGACTTTGAATGGCAGCGTTGATGTCTTCTATGGGAGAAACAGAAGGATTTTCCATAGCGATTGGTGTGAGGTAACGAACTAAAACTGATTTTTGGGCAATATGTTTAACTCAAGTGCTTGGCATAGTAGCGCAATCCACCACCGGGGATGGTGATTGAGTCTTCACGTTTATCAGGAGTGATGTCTGGCATTTCTCCTGCCATGAGCTGAAAAATATCCTTTTCCTGCATTTCCAACAGCCATTCATTGAAATGTTCACGACTGGTGCGATCGCCTATTTCTCTCCTAATTCGATATATCGGCACCAAATCATTCAGGTTATAGTCCCGATTCAGCTTGTCGTATACTTCCAAGGTGACTTTGTGAAACTCGTCGTAAGATTTAATTTCACTCTTTACCTGATTAACTGGTACATCTGCACCATCCATTTCACCAATCCACCTTACCAACGCATTCGCTGCCCAAGTCCCGACAATAGTTCCTTCAAATTTAAAATCACCACTTTTCAAACCTTCACCCAGCACCTCTAAACCTTGAGGAGATGTGAGAGTGTAGCCTTTTTTGGAGATAGCGATCGCCCCTTTTTTCTCCAATTCATCAAAAATGTCTTGAAAATCTGCTATTTTCTTGTCTTTAGATTTGATGCGATCGTGAAGTTTACCTTTGTTCACTTCTTGCTTTGCTCCTCCCAATTCCCATAAAGCAAGCAGTAGGCGAGTTGCAGCTTGATTTGTCATATTTTGTAACTTTTTTGACACTGTATCAATAATAATCTTTACCAGTATAGTTTTGGCTGAAACTTTTTCACTTTTGGAAAAATACTAAAAAATCTCAAGTTTTGATTTATGAAAATATCAAGTTTCATATCCCCGACAAATAGACATCTCCAGAAATTAATTGCGCGTTGTCTACAACCCTTGTAGAGACGCGAAATTTCGCGTCTCTTGTTTTTCACCTCTTGTGTCTAATGAATGCGAAGTCGCCGATATTAGACACTCTTTAGTAGAAATTAATGATGCGTTATCTGAACCCCAACAGACGTAGCAGTGCTACGTCTGTACATTAGACATCTCCGGAAAAGATGTAGAGACTATTCTGTGCTACGTCTAATCAAGGGTTTTGGGTAACGCATATTTAATTTTTGGAGATGCGTTATCCAGAACCCAGAGACGCGAAATTTCGCGTCTCTACAATGTTTTCACCTCTTGTGTCTATTCATTTTCACGTTTATGTGTATTGCGATCGGACTGCTATATACGAAAATATTTGTTACTAAACCAACTTTGTATCTCTTTGGGATGAATCCAAGTTCTCTCAAAGGCAGGATGAAATACTTGCAAAATTTCATCATCATTGCAATCAAACGGTTTACCTGTGCTGTTGTAAATGAACAATAAACGTTCCTTCCATCTGGTAAAATAACAACAATTTCCACACTGTTTTTCTAACAACACGGCATTTAGATTTCCGCAGGGTGATGAGAAAACAAGATGAACACGATATACCCAGAGCGTAAAAAACTTTCGCGTCCGCTGGCAATGTTACTTTCGGCATTGTTAACTGTGCCGCTTCTTAGTAGTTGCGGTGGTGGAGGTTCCCGAAATGCAGCCCCACCCCCACCTGTTGATGATATTGGTAGAACAGTGAATAATCCTGCCCCTGGAAACCAACCCCAAGCTAAGAAAGGATTATCAACAGGGCAGAAAGTGGGAATAACTTTAGCCGGAGCAGCTGCACTTTACTACCTCTACAACAGGCATAAGAATTCTCAAAAAGAGGGAGCGCAAGGTAAGTATTACCTTTCCAAAAATGGGCGTGTTTACTACCGCGACGCTAATAAGCAGGTTCACTGGGTAACTCCACCATCCGGAGGAATTCAAGTTCCCGAATCGGAAGCGCAACAGTACCGGGACTTCCAAGGCTATAACGGGCGTTCTACAGGTCGTGATTTAAAAGATGTAGCACCAGCAAACGCTCCAACATTTTAGATTGGTGCCCTTAAAAGCGGCTTACATGAACTTAAAAAGACAATAGCACAGTTCAACACAAACTTAAAAAGGAGACAGATTATGGTAGACGACTTTTTGCGAAAAGCGAAAGATTTTCTTGCTGGATCGAACGACGAACAATCTGACCAAGATACCGATTACCGCGATCGCCAGGTACGTCCAGCCAGCGAAGATCCTTACGGCGACCCCGCAGACCAGTATGGTAACGCTATCCCCGCCAGCGAAGACCCCTACGGCGACCCCGCAGACCAGTACGGTGATGTCCGTCCAGCCAGCGAAGACCCCTATGGCGACCCCGCAGACCAGTACGGTGATGTCCGTCCAGCAAGCGAAGACCCCTACGGCGACCCCGCAGACCAGTATAATCGCTAATGAAGTTTTGAAAAAAGCGATCGCGCGATCGCTTTTTTCAAATCGGGCAGTAGCAATTAATGCTACTGTTTTTATTGTTGCGAAAAGTAACTTGTTGCTAATATTTGTTGCGCTCGCTCTATACTTTCACGCACAGATTCAGCGGAAGTATGCAAAGCAGCCATCTCCACATCAGTAAGATTCAATTCCAACACCGTGTCAATTCCACCGCATCCCAAGCGACAAGGAACGCCAAGACATATATTTTCTAAACCGTATTCTCCCTGAAGATACGTAGACACTGGTAATAAACGTGACTCATTTAGTAAAATTGCTTCCACCATTAAGCAAGTTGCAGAAGCCGGAGCAAAAAAAGCCCCACCTGTTTGCATTAATTCCACAATTTCCGCGCCACCATGACGGGTTCTCTCTACCAAACGCTCGATTGTGGCTGCATCCATCAATTCTGTAATCGGAATACCGTTGACAGTAGAATAACGTGGCAAAGGTACCATTAAGTCTCCGTGGCTACCTAATACCATCGCGTTGACATCAACAGGACTGACGCCGAATTCCATCGCAATAAAGGTTTGAAAGCGTGCCGAATCTAACACACCTGCCATACCCATGATGCGATGTCTAGCGACAATACCCGAAGGATCTTGTGGTAGTAGACTTGTTGCTTGGTAAGCCAAATAAGTCATCACATCTAAGGGATTGGTGATGATAATGAAAATCGCATCGGGAGAACGAGCGATCGCTTTCTTTGTTGCCTCTACTACAATTCCAGCATTCGTATAAAGCAAATCATCCCGACTCATACCCGGTTTGCGGGGAGTTCCTGCCGCAATTATCACGATTTCTGAACCAAATGTATCAGCATAATCATTTGTGCCGATAATCTTGCGATTATGCGTTTCAATTCCCCTTGCCTCCATCAAATCCAGCGCTAATCCTTGAGGCATTCCCGGAATAATATCCAGCAATACCACATCTGCTAAGTTTTTTTCGGCAATACGTTGGGCAAGGGTACTACCAACCCTACCAGCACCGACGATGGTTACACGCGGTGAATAACACAACATTGGGGAGTTCGGGGAATAGCTCATAATATCATATCCGCTAAATTACTTACAATGTAAAGACGTTCCGGCGGAACGTCTCTACGACGGTAGGTAGGTTTTTATTAGTGTTAATTAAACGGACATGATATCATTCCCTGTTTTGGCGGATAATTAAATTTTATTAGGGATTTGGAATTAAAGACGCTTGGATTAAGGACGCTCATTGATTTGGTTAAAACCCGAAGTTCGGGCGGATTTCTTCCCCAGTCCCCAGTCCCCAATCCCTAGTACCCAGCCTTTTTATTTAAATTCTTCGAGTTGATCCAAACGTAACCACATATTTGGTGTTGGCACTTTCCCGAACTTGATTTGAGCGTAATCACCTTTGATATCGACAATTTCGCCTTTAGTTTCAAACAAATAACTAGGAAAACGTGTATCACTAGCTTGTGCTTCTAAACTATTTTCTAGCTTTTCGCGGACAACGCGAACCGTATCTCCTCTTTTAATCGGCATTTACTTTCCCCTCTTGGTGTATATTTGTGGATTCCTGATTGAATTTTATCTCCCGCCAAGACGTAAAAGCGCAAAGATGCCTTAATTTTCAATTAATCACGACTGATAAAAAGCTCTTATCGGTGACGCTGCAAGAATGCGGTTCGTATCTCCATAATCTTTGGATAACGATCAAAAAAGTCAAACACACATTTTTAACGCTTCAATATCTGCACCGACAATTTTTTCTAAGTTTCTCGTAATTTTTTCAATATTCCAATTCCACCAAGCAATTTCTAACAAAGTATCAATGGTTTCATCTGAAAACCGCTGTCGTAGCGGAGTAGTTGGATTCCCTCCGACAACTGTGTAAGGTGGAACATCTTTCACTACTACAGATTTTGCCGCAACGATCGCACCATCGCCGATTTTTACTCCCGGCATTATCACCGCTTCGTATCCAATCCAGACATCGTTACCAATCACGGTATTACCTTTAAAAGGTAATTCGTCTTGCGGCATTACGCGTTCCCAACCATGACCAAAAATTTGAAATGGATAGGTAGAAAACCCAGACATTTTATGGTTTGCGCCATTCATAATGAATTTTACACCTGTAGCGATGGCGCAAAATTTGCCGATAACCAGTTTGTCGCCAATAAACGGATAATGGTAAAGCACATTCCGCTCAAAATTTTCTGAGTCTTCCAGGTCATCATAATAGGTAAAATCCCCGATGATGATATTGGGGTTTGAGACAACATTTTTGATGAAACAAACCTGGGGGAATCCCTCCATTGGATGCGGAACTTTCGGATCGGGATTTGGCATGGCAACACCTAATGCTGACATTGTATACAAAAGTGACTCGAACGTCCACCTAATCTAATTCGCTCAATTGCTGTACCACATACTCTACAAGGTTCTCCGGCGCGGTTGTAAACCCAAGCTACACCGCCATAGTTACCGTTTACACCTTTGATATTGAGGAAATTACTAAAAGTAGTGCCACCAGCGGCAATGCTGGTTTCTAACACTTGAATAA
Organism: Plectonema radiosum NIES-515; assembly: GCF_025753815.1. GTDB lineage: Bacteria > Cyanobacteriota > Cyanobacteriia > Cyanobacteriales > Nostocaceae > Hassallia > Hassallia radiosum_A. The sequence goes on from NZ_JAOWRF010000261.1 coordinate 12,603, forward strand.
TGTGCGATCGCAAACGTTCAATTTGCTCCGTTTTCAAATCTATACACAGTGTTTCTGGTCGGATTCCACTCAGAAACAAAGCTTCATCAGCATAAATGTTGCCTAACCCAGCCACGACTGATTGATCAAGTAGTGCAGTCTTGATAGGACGACGGCGATTTTGCAACTTACTTGCCAAATACTCTACAGTAAATTCCGTTGAAAACGGGTCTAACCCCAGCTTTTGTAAACCAGTAATGATACTTTCAACCGCAACTCCTGGAGGAACCCACCATATTTTACCAAAAGTGCGCTGGTCAACAAAGCGCAATTCTTGCTCCGAACCAAAAAATAATCTTACCCGTGTATGCTTGTGCAACGGTTCATCTCGATGCACCCACAGTAGTTGACCGGTCATTCGCAGATGAACCCCA
>NZ_JAOWRF010000394.1 GCF_025753815.1 Plectonema radiosum NIES-515
CCAATCCCTTCCCTTGAATCCAGATAAACCACTTTTACCCCAGATGTTTAAGGGCATTGCGCTATTTACACCTGGAGGAGATTTAATTTATTGCATCGATCCTGACAAAAAGGGTCGATGGCATTTGCATTTGTGCGCTTTTTTACAAGAAATTTTAGACTTACCAGAACCACCTCATTTTTTAGTGCCTTGCTACACGGCAACTATTGACCACTGGTTAGATCCACGCACTCAGCAAGTACGAACTTTTGCGGAAGCTTATCCGCTAGTAATGCGACATCAGGCTGTGCTGAATGCTGTTTTTGGCACGGGGGATTTAGTTTGGCATTCCTCTCCGTGGCAAGAGGGATTGTGCGATCGCATGGTATTATCTAGTTATCGATCTTCTTTTGGGCAACTTTGGGAAAACCATGATTTAATTGTGCGCTTAGAGTTCTGTGAAGCTCAAGCATCTCCAGAACCGATCGCAGCAATCCAAAAAGCCGAACCGAAAACCCAAGGGTTTGTTCTTCGCTTATTTGTTGCTGGACATAGTGCCAAAACTGAACGCATTCTTCAAAATCTACACGAATTGTTAGAGCGATCGCTTAAACATCCTTACACTTTAAAAGTTGTTGATGTTTTGACAAATCCTGAACTTGCAGAACTCGATCAGGTTTCAGCAACTCCCACCCTCGTTAAAGTTTGGCCCCACCCAATTCGGCGAATGGTTGGTAATCTGGATCATGTGGAAAAAATCTTGCAAATAGACATCTCCACAAATTAATTATGCGTTGTCCGAAACCCTTGATTAGACGTAGCTCTTATCGTTCAGAGATGCTCCGCGAACGTTAAAATAATTAGCAGGACTTGATGATGTGACATCCTCCTAAAGGATTACTTTTTAGCGCTAATGCGTTTTTGATAGGCATCGTCACCGCTAGGATAAATGACGTAATTAAGTAAACCAGCCTTGGGATCGGTTTGTAAATGAAAATAAGTAGCAATTTTAACGTTTTTTGGTAGCAGAGGATGCTTTTCCCAGAACGAGTGCGTAAGTCCTAAATTAGAAACCCCAGGTTTTAACATCGACGAGGTTTATAACACAATAAAAGTCTACGTTCCCAAAGTCAAGAGTTTTAGAACGGAGCATTCAAAGCTGCTTCCCATTGAGTGCGATCGCACTCAAAATTGAAAAGCCTCTGCCTTAGAAATATTCCCAATTATCGCAATTATAGTTGTGCTAGCAACAGCAACTGCAAATCTTTGATAAATACTATAGCCACAGTCCGTGCGATCGCTTCAACGGTTTATAGCATCCAGAACTAGTCTAAACCTGACTGCACTCCCAAGATGAGTGAGTTAATTGTCTCGGATGGAAAAAATGGATTTTGAGTATTTACAGTCAACCAAAAATATGCTATAGGTGCACCCAAGGCGAGAAAGTAGGATGGGATAATAGTGAAATTGCGACCAAAAGACCATTTAGAGCGATCGTGGATTGTACGCTTTGGAGCTGCTATGCTGCTTTTTGGTCAAGTTTGGCTGCATTTACTCCAAGGAAAAATGCACAACCGTCATATTATGGAACATATGGTCAAAGCAGGACCTGCTTCTATCTTTCCAGTTTTGCTGGTGAGTGGTTTTGCAGGCATGATTTTTACCATTCAGACGGCAAGAGAATTAGTGCAATTCGGTGCGGAAAATGCTGTTGGTGGTGCTTTTGCTTTAGCTTTCTGCCGAGAATTAGCTCCCATTTTGACAGGTTGTATAATTGCCGGACAAGTCGGTTCTGCTTTTGCGGCAGAAATTGGTGCAATGCGAGTGACAGAGCAAATTGATGCACTTTATATGCTGAGAACCGATCCAATTGATTATTTAGTACTTCCCAGAGTCATTGCTTGCTGTTTGATGGTACCGTTATTAACCATTTTTGCCTTAGTTACTGGCATAGCTGGCGGAGTTTTTGCAGCCTTCCAATTTTATCAGATAGCGCCGGAAAAATTTTTAGAGTCAGTTAGAAGTTTTTTGGAACCGTCAGATTTGGTGATTATTGTGCTGAAAGGATTTCTCTTTGGTTCAATGATTGCTGTCGTGGGTTGTAGTTGGGGACTAACTACCAAAGGAGGAGTAAAACAAGTAGGAGAATCAGCAACAGCCGCAGTTGTTACTACTTGGGTGTCAATTTTTGTGATTGACTTTGTTTTATCTTTGCTGCTATTTAACAACCCGACATTCTAGGCGATAATAACATTGTAGTGAGGACTTTAGTCCTCATCAAATTAAGGACTAAAGTCCTCACTACGAAAAAACTTTTTTATAAGTAATTCATCTTTCCTAAAAAATAACACTCCCCAAAAGGAGTGTATAAAGAAAAAACTTAATTTCTCGTACTCGTCCTAGACATTAAATCTGAATAACATCACATCACCTTCTTGCACAACATACTCTTTTCCCTCACTTCTGACTAATCCTTTTTCCTTTGCCGCAGTCATCGAACCAGTCGTCACCAAATCATTATAAGCAACAGTTTCGGCGCGAATAAATCCCCGTTCAAAATCACTGTGAATTACACCAGCAGCTTGAGGTGCAGACATTCCCGCATGAATTGTCCAAGCACGGGTTTCTTTTTCACCAGAGGTGAAATAAGTTCTTAAACCCAAAAGCGCGTAAGTTGCACTAATCAAAGATTTTAAACCACCTTCTTCCACACCCAAAGATGCCAGAAAATCAGCTTTATCTTCTTCTGGTAAGTCAATTAATTCTGATTCAACTTGAGCGGAAACAACTACAACTTGAGCATTTTCTTGGCTGGCAATTTGGCGAACTTTTTCTACATAATTATTACCAGTTCCCAAGTCATCTTCTGAGACATTCGCAGCGTAAATAATCGGTTTACCTGTGAGTAATCCCAGTCCTTTAATTATCTCGGTTTCTTCTTCTGTCAAACCAAGTTGACGGACTGACTTGCCTTCATTTAATGTTGCTGCTAATTTCTCTAGAAGTGCTAATTCTAACTGTCCTTCTTTGTTAGTACGTGCTAGTTTGCGAGTGCGTTCAATCCGGCGTTCAATTTGTGACAAATCAGCTAAACCAAGTTCTAAATTGACGATTTCAATATCGCGCACTGGATCTACTGAACCCGCAACGTGGATAATATCATCATTATCAAAACACCGCACCACATGCACGATCGCATCCACTTCTCGAATGTGGGAGAGAAATTGATTTCCCATTCCCTCACCCTTACTTGCACCTTTAATTAAACCGGCAATATCGACAAATTCCACCTGAGCCGGGACAATCTTTTTAGCAACAGAAATCTTTGCCAAAACATTTAAACGTTCATCTGGCACAGAAACAATGCCGACATTCGGGTCTTTTGTACAAAAAGGGAAATTAGCAGCTTCAGCCTTGGCATTTTCCACCAAGGCATTGAACAAAGTAGATTTTCCCACGTTGGGAAGTCCAACAATTCCGGCTCTTAGCATTTTGGATTTTAGATTTTGGATTTTGCGAAAAGTTTGAGCGGAGGTTTCCTCCGTTGCCCGCAGGGGTTGCCGCAGGCATCAAAGCTTTTAAAGACGGATTAAAGTCCAATCACTATCTTACAAACTACCAAGAATTAGTTTTAAACTGGTTCAGGAATTGTTTGGGGAATTGGACTAGGAACCGGCTGGGGAATCGGAGCAGGTACTGGTTGTGGTGTGGGAGTGGGAATCCTTGGTTCGGGACTAGGTGCGGGACTCGGTAGGGGATTCGGTTCTGGGGTGGGAATCTGCGGTTCGGGTATAGATATAGCAGTGGGGTAAATCATGGTAAATCTATATAAATTATTTGACTTTCCCAACCTAGATGACAAGCAATACTGCTGACATCTCCCTAAAGGCTACACCCAAGGGAAGGGGACAGTGGGAAAGGGGGAGAGGGGGACAGGGGGAGCAGGGAAGGGACAATTCTTTCCCCCAACCCGCCATCTCAATAACTCTCCCCATCCCCCCCTGCGGTTCGTTTCTCAAAAATGCTGAATCAAAACCAAACACCTTTATTAGATGCTTTAAAAGCGAATGCCGCACGTCCTCACGCGGGTTTTTACACCCCAGGACACAAGCGAGGACAAGGAATTTCACCACGTTTAACTGATTTGCTTGGTGAAGCTGTATTTCGTGCTGATTTAACTGAGTTATCAGAGTTAGATAATTTGTTTGCACCCCAAGGAGTCATTCAGCAAGGGCAACAACTCGCGGCTGAGGCTTTTGGTGCTGCACAAACATACTTTCTTGTCAATGGTTCTACGTGTGGAATTGAGGCGGCAATTTTGGCTACTTGTGGCATGGGCGATAAAATTATTTTGCCGCGAAATGTGCATTCTTCTGTGGTAGGAGGTTTAATTCTCTCTGGGGCTATGCCGATTTTTGTGAATCCGGAATATGACCCTGTTTTAGATATTGCTCACAGTATCACGCCTACATCTTTGCAAGCAGCATTAGAACAACATCCTGATGCGAAAGCGGTGATGATAGTTTATCCAACATATTACGGCGTATGTGGAGATGCTCATGCGATCGCTTCCCTTGTCCACCAATACAATATCCCTTTACTGGTAGACGAAGCACACGGCGCACATTTCGCATTTCATCCCCAATTGCCGATGGCTGCTTTAGCCGCAGGTGCAGATTTAAGCGTACAATCTATCCATAAAACACTTGGGGCGATGACTCAAGCATCAATGCTGCACGTTCAGGGTAATAGGGTAGATAGCGATCGCCTAAATAAAGCTTTGCAATTAGTACAATCTACCAGTCCTAGTTACATACTTCTTGCTTCCTTAGATGCAGCACGTCAGCAAATGGCTTTGCATGGCTTTGAGTTAATGTCTGATACTTTGCAACTTGCAGATGAAGCTAGAACCCGCATCAGCCAAATTCCCGGATTATCAGTTTTACACTTCCCCCCCTCTCCCCCTTCCCCACTTCCCCCCTCCTCCTTCGTCACTTTAGACAAAACGCGGTTAACTGTGACGGTTTCTGGCTTGGGTTTAACTGGGTTTGAAGCTGAGGAAATTCTCGATCAACTGGGGGTGACAGCAGAATTTGCATCACTGCAACATCTCACATTTATTATCAGTTTAGGTAACACTGCGGAGGATATTCAGCAATTGGTGCAAGGTTTCATTACTCTTGCTCAGATGACTGGAGTTAACAAAAATGAAAAAGACTTGAAATTACCCAAGCTTGTGTGGGACTATATCATTAGTCTGGGTAATTCTGTGCGTATGTCGCCTAGAGAAGCTTTTTTTGCTGAAAGTGAAACATTGCCCATAGAAGAAACTACTGAATGCATTTGTGCAGAAATTGTTTGTCCTTATCCACCAGGAATTCCGATTTTGATGCCAGGAGAAATCATTACCGACAATGCGATCGCCTACTTACAACAGATTTTAGCAATGGATGGGATGATTAGTGGTTGTGCAGATAGTAGTTTGAAAAGTCTCCAAGTTGTTAAAGAATAAACAAACTCCAGGAAAAATGCCATTGATAATTTCAGATATGTGAGGCTGACAGTAATTGTTAGTACTACATTAGACACAAAGAAAGTGGAAAAGAATGTAGAGACGTTAAATTTAACGTCTCTTGGGGTTTTAGTTGACGCATATTTAATTTTTACTTTTGCGTGTCTATTAGACATCTCCAGAAATGAACTATGTGTTGTCTACAACCTTTGTAGAGACGCGAAATACGAAGTCTCTACATTGTTTTTCACTCCTATGTCTATTAGACACCTGGTGAAAATTAAATATGCTTTGTCCAAAACCCCAAGAGACGATTCTGTGCTACGTCACAATAATTGTTTTCCACGACGTTTGTCTATTAGACACAAAGAAAGTGGAAAAGTAGAGATGTCGCACTTGCTAGTCTCTAGGGGTTCTGGGTAACGCATAATTAATTTCCGCATTAGGGCAAAAATGTTACCAGCCTGTGATATTTGGGTGTGATATTTGTAGTTAGCGCTCTTTGCGAAGACAGCGCTAACTACAACTTTACTACTTATGGGTGTGTGATTTTTCCGGCATGGCAATATTGTGATGATTTGCCTTACCGTTTTTCTCGTTGGTGTGTCCGTTATTATTGCGGGGATGAATTACACCATACCCACCGTGGTTGCGTTCGTAAATTACATTAATTTCCTCGGTTTCGCTATTGTGGAACATATAAAAGTCGTGTCCCACCAGTTGCAATTGTTCTAAAGCTTCGGCAACTGTCATTGGTGGCATGGAAAAATATTTAGTACGAACAACTTCTGAGGGTAATTCCGGAGTGCGATCGCCTATTAAATCTGTAACTACCTCTGGTTGCACTACTCCTTCTATGGTTATTTGAGCATTAGTTTTCTTATCTTGACGCCGTTCTTTGTATTTTCGCAGTTGACGGGCAATTTTATCTGCGACTAAATCAATGCTAGCGTACAAATTTTCGCTGCTTTCCTCGGCACGGATGACGCTACCATTTGCATAAATAGTCACTTCAGCCGATTGTCTAGTATTATTTCGGGGATTGCGAGCAACACTAAGGTGAACATCCACTTCGTTTGTTATGTTTTGAAAATGACTTGCTGCCTTTTCAATCTTTTGATGCACATATTCCCGAATTCCATCGGTGATTTCAATATTTTTGCCGTGGATGACAAGCTTCATTTGATATCTCCCGCTCAATGTTTGATGTGTATTTGGTTTGTTTGTAAGGAAATGACAGTCAGGTTTATCACTAACGCCAGAATAATTTGTGAACAGATTTTTGCCGACTCTATGACAATCGTGCATTTGTTCTTTTTTTTCGTGGCGTGATGATTATTGCAGAGAATTCCTCCGAACACCATTGAGGTTATATATTCAAGCTAGCACTTTGTATTTTCTAAAGTCGAAACCCTTGACTTTCCTTTAAAATCCTTTGCAAAGCTTGACATTTATTGACTTTACATTGTGTCTTTAAACACTTTTTACTTCTTAATCAGTTGATTTTTGGCATGAACCGTAGTAATCCTCAGCCATCTAACCGTTGTTTGGTATATAACCAAGCATTGATGCCATACTCAGATGCTCTTTTGTGGCAGCGATCGCTTTTAAATGAACGTGTCCAAAACCCAAATCTTGATGACGTGTTAATCTTGCTTGAACATCCACCCGTCTACACTTTGGGACAAGGAGCCACCACAGAATTTCTCAACTTTGATATTGACAAAAGCCCCTACGATGTGCATCGAGTCGAAAGAGGCGGCGAAGTTACTTATCATTGTCCCGGTCAATTGGTAGGGTATCCAATTTTAAATCTGCAACGTTATTGCAAAGACTTGCACTGGTATTTGCGACAACTTGAATCGGTATTAATTCGCGTACTGGCAGTTTGTGGTTTGCAAGGCGATCGCGTTCCCGGTTTCACTGGTGTTTGGTTAGAAGGACGCAAAGTAGCCGCTATTGGCATTAAAGTTAGCCGTTGGATTACCATGCACGGCTTCGCGTTAAACGTTTGTCCTGATATGACAGGCTTTGAGCGGATTATACCTTGCGGCATTGCTGATAAACCTGTAGGCAGTTTAGCTCAATTCATTCCTGGCATAACTTGTCAAGAAATACGCTCTTGCGTGGCAAAATCTTTTGCAGAAGTATTTAATGTGGAATTGATAGAAGTACAGTAAAAATGATAGATCATGACCGCTTATTCAAAGAACTCCTGACAACATTTTTCTGGGAGTTTATTGAGTTTTTCTTACCAGAGGTCGCTGTTTATTTAGAACGCGACTCAATATCTTTTATTGACAAAGAAGTATTTACTGATGTTACTGCTGGGGAAAGATACGAAACAGACTTGCTAGTAAAAGCCAGATTCCAAGAGAAAGAGTCATTTTTTCTTGTTCATCTAGAACATCAAGCACAACATCAAGAAACCTTTCCTCAACGGATGTTTCGATACTTTTCGCGGTTGTACGAAAAATATAATTTGCCAGTTTATCCCATTGCTTTGTTCTCCTACAACACGCCAAAAGACCTAGAGTCAAACATTCATCAGATAGAATTTCAAGAGCAAAGTTGTTTTGACTTTCAACTATGATGCGATCCAGCTAAATCGCTTAAATTGGCAAGATTTCTTACAGCAAGAAAATCCTGTAGCTACGGCGCTGATGTCAAAAATGAACATTGCAAAACAAGACCGTCGCCGAGTGAAATATGAATGTTTGCGCCTAATGTCTAGATTAAATTTAGACCCGGCAAAAATGAAGTTAATTTCCGGGTTCATAGATACCTATCTGCGATTAAGTCCGGAAGAAGAAACTCTGTTAAAAGCTGAAATTGCTACTATGGAGCCAACGCAACAGGAAGTCATTATGGAAATTGTTACCAGTTGGATGGAACAAGGACTACAACAAGGAAGAGAACAAGGAATACAGCAAGGAGAGTTAGCAATCATTCAGCGCCTACTAATACGGCGAATTGGTGGGGTAACTCCTCAACTACAAGAGCGTCTGCGGCTTTTATCCCTGACTCAATTGGAGGATTTGGCTGAGGCACTGCTAGATTTTTCTACTGAGGAAGATTTATTGGCTTGGTTGCAACAAATTTCTGATGGTACGCAGTCTCAATAAAAGATGTTGCGGAAACTGTACAACGATCGCATCGCATAGTATATTTGTACTATTGTTCATCTGGTTTACATGCTCGTTTGCGATCGCTTGATGGGTGCACAGGCGATCGCTTTCATTTAAGTTTCGACTTTGGACTTGGGACTTGTTTGATCAATTGTTGAGACGACTGAGGAAGCTACGCAAGCGATCGCTTTGAGGATGTGAGATGACCTGAAAAGCTGGTCCTTGTTCGGCGACAATACCTTGATCCATAAATATTACCCGATGTGCCGCTTCTCGCGCAAACTGCATTTCATGGGTGACAACTACCATTGTCATTCCTTCTGCTGCTAGTTGCTGCATCACTTGCAACACTTCACCGACAAGTTCTGGATCTAAAGCGCTGGTGGGTTCATCAAATAGGATAATCTGGGGGTTCATGCACAAACTACGAGCGATCGCTACTCGTTGTTTTTGTCCACCGGAAAGTTGTTCGGGATATGCAGATGCTTTGTCAAAAAGTCCAACTTTTTCTAGATATAACCCTGCTAATTGAGCGCTTTCTTTCAGTGTTTTCCCCAATACTTTGCGCGGAGCAAGTGTCAGATTTTCTAACACTGAAATATGGGGAAATAAATTGAATTGCTGGAAAACCATGCCTACCTGAGTCCGGAGTTGTCGCAATTGTTGATTACTGAAATCTGTATTGTGTATTTCAATACCATTAACTGTCAAATGCCCTGCATTAATCGTTTCTAAACGATTGAAGCAGCGTAGTAAAGTACTTTTACCACAACCAGAGGAGCCAATAACTGCTACGACTTCACCTCGCTTGATTTCACCGCTGATTCCTTTGAGAACTTTGAGGGAACCAAAGTTTTTCTCGATGTTGTCAAAAGTGATGGCGGGGATGGAATTATTCATTTCCAAATGTCAACTACACTACAGGTAATCTGGTTTCAGTTTAGATGATTGTTGGTTAAAGTTGATTTTATTTAACGTAGACGCGTAGCGCTACCGCACTTGTAGCAGAGGACGCAGAGGAAGAATATGGCTGGTTTGAGAATTGTTAATTGGCTGCGGTTGAGTTTGGTTGTGAGTTTGAGTTGTCTGCTGTTGGTGCTTGGTGGTTGTAGTTTCAATCATGATGTGAGTAGTGGGGGGAAGACTTTGCGGGTAGCGAATGAACCTGCTTTTCCACCTTTTGAGTTTAAGGGGGAGGGGGGTAAGTTGCAAGGTTTTTCGATTGATTTGATGAATGCGATCGCCCAAACGGCTAACTTGAAAGTTGAGTGGCAAAGTATACCTTTTGATGGCATTATCCCAGCATTGCAAGCAAATACTGTAGATGCGGCGATTAGTTCTTTCACTATTACAGAGGAACGAGGGAAGACTGTTTCTTTTTCGCGTCCTTATTTTCAGGCGGGGTTAGCGATCGCTATCCGCAATTATAATCAAGATATTACTACTTTTGATCATCTAAAAAATAAAAAAATTGCCGTACAAATTGGCACAACTGGCGCAAAAAAGGCTAAGGAAATTCCCGGTGTGCAAATTCGCAGCTTTGATTCTGCACCTTTGGTTTTTCAAGAATTAGCTAACGGTAATGTCGATGCAGTCATTCATGATGCACCTGTTATTTTATACGCGATTAATACGGCGAATCTCAAGGGAATTAAAGTAATCAATCAACTGCTGACAGAAGAATATTACGGCATTCCCACACCAAAAAACTCGCCGAATCTCAAACTAATAAACGATGGTTTAGACAGGTTGTTGCAAAATGGAACTTATTCCCAAATATACAAAAAATGGTTTAAAGTAGAACCGCCAGCATTACCGTTAAAATTAGCATTTCAAAATGAGACACCCGCTAGCGGATCGGGAATATCTGCCTCATTTGGCGTAATTTTCCAGTATTTTCCCATTCTATTACAGGGAGCTTTGGTAACGCTGCAATTGACGATATTTTCTGTAGTGCTGGGTTTAATTGGCGGTTCTTTAATTGGAATTATCCGCCTTTCTCATATTACACTAGTGCGTTGGCTGGCGAGGGCGTATGTCGATTTTTTCCGGGGAACGCCAATGCTTGTGCAGATTTTTATGATTTACTTTGGATTACCGGCGATCGCTCAAGAAGTTGGTTTTCCTCTCCACTTTAGTCGTTTTGTCGCAGCAGTCATCGCCTTAAGTTTAAATAGCGCAGCTTACATTGCAGAAATCGTCCGTGCTGGTATTCAATCGGTTGAAACTGGACAATCGGAAGCCGCACAATCACTAGGTTTGAGTTCAACAGAAACCATGCGCTATGTAATTTTTCCCCAAGCCTTGGTGCGAATGTTACCACCTTTGGGCAATGAATTTATTAGTTTGCTCAAAGATACTAGCTTGGTTGCGATTATCGGCTTTGAAGAATTGTTTCGCCAAGGGCAATTGATTGTAGCAGAAAACTATCGCGCCTTTGAAATTTATGGTTGTGTAGCGTTAGTTTACTTGTGCTTAACATTGCTTTCTTCACAACTATTTAGTTGGTTGGAAACGTGGATGAATCCAGTTAAGCGATCGCCTAAATCTTGATATTATTCGTAGTGAGGGCTGAAGCCCTCAAAAATTACTTGTTAAAACTCCGATATTCCCAAGGATTGATAAACTGAGCATCACTCCAAATACCGCGCTTTTGTTGCTTCGCTACTGCTTCAGCTTGCTCAACTAAATCTCTACTAGGACACTTATTTAAGTAAGGACGATAGGCTTTTGCTAATCCTTCACGCAGCAATACTTGTTGAACTAAAGTGCCATCTTTTAAACGCACTTCGGCAACTTTTCGTCCGTAACGGTCGCTATCAGTAATATTTAAAGTGACGCGATCGCTACTTTGTTTCACTAGTTGCTGCACTCGTTCTTCCGCTTTCGCACCCCAAGTAAATTGATTGCGATCGCTAGCACGTTTACTTTCTCTTTCTTTCTTTGAATGCGGTACTTCTGGTGCATCAATACAAGCAAAGCGCACGGTGATATTGTTACCTTTAGCATCTTTGACTGTTAAAGTATCACCATCACTGATTCTTTCTACTAGGTCTCCCGGAGGTGGGAAGATCCGGTCACATGCCATCAAAGACAAAATCAGGACAGCTGTACAAAACCAAGTTAGCGGCTTAATTAATTTTTCCATTTAAACTACCAAAATCTTCCTTTGGGATGATACGAAACCTCAAGTATGAAGTATTAAGCCACTTTACAGATAAACTGTTCAGTCGTAACCAATTTTTATTTTTGATTATTCACATTTTATCCTTCTCCTTTTTTAGTCACGATTTTATAACAAAGTCAAGTTATCATTCAAATTATCTTTGATTAGTATAGGTAATGTAGACGAGGCAAAATCAGCGGGAATCTTTGATGAACTTATTTACGCACTTCATGCATTTGCTAGGTTCTGGTGCTGCGGCTTATTACTCTGCAAGTCAGATGCGCGATCGCAAAACGCGACCCAACGTCCTAGCAGGATTCCAACTGGCTGAATCTGGTTCAGTACCTTTTCTGGAAGCTTTAAGCCAACGCGCAGCATCTGAAGGTGATACATGGCTTGCGGAGAAACTTGCAAAACACGCATCCGATGAAAATAGGCACGGTCAAATTTTTGCCCATGCCTTAAAACAGCTTAATAAAGAAGTGATTGATTTTAGGAGTTTGCCCAAGAAAACAGACGAAAAGAAATCACAACAGAATCGCAGTCCCTTTTTTGCCGCCTATTTTGAGGGTTATTCTAGTGAACAGCTAAAACCAGATGCCATTGACTGGAACGTATTTATGGCTAGTACCTACATTCTAGAATTGGATGCCGGCAAAGACTTTCGGCGGATGGCGAATGTTTTACCTGATGATAACCCAAGCGATCGCAACCTGAAATTAGGAATGTTAAGCATTGTCACAGATGAAACCGGTCATGCTGCTTATCTTTATGAGGCAATGATGCGCCGGATGCCTGCTTTGGAGGTGCAAAAACTCACTACGGAGTGGCGCACCCGCAAAGTAAACGCCTTATTAGCAATGCTTGGCGGTATCCTCCAACGCAAAGGCGATACACCTTCAATAGTGCAAGATGCTGCACCAACAGAAAACGAGCCAGAATTGATTGTTGCCTAATACTTAACTATTGACATCTCCCCCGGCTGGAAGCACGGGGGATTCGCGCGCGATGTTGCTACGGGTCTAAAAGACCACTTTGCAACGTTACAATATGATTTATTTAATTGCGTAAACAAATCAATTTGTTGTGGC
>NZ_JAOWRF010000116.1 GCF_025753815.1 Plectonema radiosum NIES-515
GTGGGGGAGTGGGGGAGTGGGGGAGTGGAGGAGTGGGAGACTCCTTGAACATAAGGAGAATAATTCTTCTTTCCCCCCCATCCCCCCCTCTCCCCCTCCCCCACTCTCCCCCTCCCCCCCTCTTTCCTATGTACCTCAAAACCATTCACCTCCGACAATTTCGCAACTATAAAGAGCAGCAGGTTGATTTTACTGCTGCGAAAACTATTTTGGTGGGCAATAATGCTCAGGGAAAGTCGAATTTGTTGGAAGCGGTGGAGTTGTTAGCGACATTGCGATCGCATAGAATGGCACGCGATCGCGATTTAATTCAAGATGGGGAAGTTGCATCTCAAATTAATGCCACTTTACAGCGACAAACTGGTGTAAGCGATCTAACTTTAACTTTACGTCGCAATGGTCGCCGCACAGTTGCTCTGAATAGCGAGAATCTGCGACGCCAGATGGATTTTCTCGGTGTGTTGAATGCGGTACAATTTTCTAGCTTGGATTTGGAACTGGTGCGGGGTGGTCCGGAAAATCGGCGAAACTGGTTAGATACGCTTTTAATTCAACTTGAACCGATTTACGCTCACATTTTGCAGCAATATAATCAGGTGTTGCGACAGCGTAATGCTTTTTTGAAACAACATCAAGACTCAGCAAACATTCAAGACTCAGAACTTGCCTTGTGGGATGCACAATTAGCTACCACAGGGACACGAGTAATTAGAAGACGCGATCGCGCTTTACAACGATTAGCACCAATTGCTCAAGCTTGGCACGCTAGCATTAGCGGTAGTACAGAAATTTTACAAATTAATTACGTTCCTAGTGTTGCTTTAGACCAAAATCATCCCGAACAAATACAGCAAGCTTTTTTAGAAAAAATTCAACTTCGATCTGTTGCTGAACTTCGTCAAGGCACAACCCTTGTCGGTCCCCACCGTGACGAAGTAGAATTAACCATCAATCAAACACCCGCTCGTCAATACGGTTCTCAAGGTCAACAAAGGACGTTGGTACTAGCTTTAAAACTAGCAGAATTACAATTAATTGAAGAAGTTGTTGGAGAACCACCACTGCTATTACTTGATGATGTTCTTGCTGAGTTAGATCCATCCCGGCAAAATCAATTACTTGATGCGATTCAAGACCGTTTTCAAACTTTAATTACTACAACTCACCTCGGTTCTTTTGATTCTCAATGGTTAAATTCTTCGCAAATTCTTTTCGTTAAGGCAGGAGAAATATCATCTACATCCGCTTTTTAGCTTTTTCGTTCCCGTACCATAGCTGTACTCAGCTTGGTGTCGGGATATAAAAAAGGCTTTTATTACGTATTCAAGCTTTTTATTGCTTTTACAGCAATTTTCATCTTAAATGAACCACATTATTTTTATCTCACGCAAAGGCGCAAAGCCGCAAAGGAAGAAATACAGAAAACATGAGTGTGGTCTAAATACATGAAAACTGCTGTAATTAAAATTTATATCGTAATCAATCAATTCACGCAGTAAATCAAACGGTAGTCGCTCAGAGTAGTATAGAAGCAAGGTTATCTATTTAATTCAGATTTAAAAAAATTGGGTGATTTATATAATGTCTGTTTAATTAACAGTAATAAAAACGTCGCAACCGTCGTAGAGACGTTCCACTGGAACGTCTTTACATTGGAAGTAATAAGCCTGACATGATATTACTTATCCAACAACATTACGAAAACAATTCCTTTCTCAGAAAAATTGGCAATCCAGTTCTATTAATCGCGATGAATCTATCAGTAGCAGACATAAGTGAGTTGAATCTATGCCTCAAGTTCTCCCCTCATTTTGGAACCTGCCTGCCGAACAGGTGTTACATCAGCTCAAGAGTAACCTCTTAGGCTTGAGTCGTCAGGAAGCGCAGCAACGCTTGAGGGAGTACGGTGCAAACAGCCTGAAGCAAAAACAAAAGTCAAATGCACTAACACTGTTGCTGAACCAGTTCAAGAGTCCGATTATTTTGATTTTAATGGCAGCGGCTATTCTCTCTAGTTTCCTTGGAGATGTCGTTGATGCCATTTTTATTCTAGCGATCGTACTAATTAGCGGACTGTTAGGATTTTGGCAAGAGCGGGGAGCCACAAATGCTGTCGCAAAGCTACTGGCTTTGGTGCAAGTGAAAGCTACAGTTTTGAGAGACGGTCAATCTCAAGAGATTCCCAATGAGGACGTGGTTCCGGGTGACATTGTGTTGCTTGCTGCTGGTGATAGTATCCCCGGTGATTGCCTGATTTTAGAGTCAAAGGATCTGTCGGTGAATCAAGCAGCACTGACGGGAGAAACCTATCCCGCTGACAAACTGAGTGGTGTATTACCTGCGGAAATCGGACTGAGCGATCGCACCAACACCCTTTATATGGGCACCAATGTCATCAGTGGTACTGGGAAAGCGGTTGTGGTACAAACCGGAAAGCAGACTGAATTTGGTAAGGTATCAGAACGGCTGAAACTCAGACCACCCGAAACCGAATTTGAAACGGGACTCAGCAAGTTTGGCTACTTTCTGATGGAAGTGACGTTGATTCTGGTGGTGATAATTTTTGTTGCCAACGTCTACTTGAAACGTCCCGTTCTGGAATCCTTTTTATTCTCCCTAGCGCTCGCAGTTGGTTTGACTCCCCAACTGCTGCCTGCGATCGTCAGTGTTAATTTGGCTCGCGGTGCCAAACAAATGGCGAAAAAGCAGGTGATTGTTAAACGACTGTCTGCGATTGAAAACTTTGGCAGCATGAACGTGTTTTGTACAGATAAGACGGGCACCCTGACGGAGGGGGAAGTAAAAATTCACGCTGCGGTTGATGTGGAGGGGAAGGAGAGCGATCGCGTTCTGCTTCACGCGTATTTGAATGCTGTGTCTGAATCAGGCTATGTTAATCCCATCGATGCCGCAATTCGTCAGCACAAACAATTTGACATCTCTGACTATACTAAGCTGGATGAAGTGCCCTACGATTTCAACCGCAAACGCCTAAGCATTCTGTTGAAGAAAGCGGAAAATGCGGTCTTGGGGTCTCCCCAAGTAGAGCAATTTTCCAAGACAGAAAATACCCATCTGATTGTCACCAAAGGTGCGCTTAAAACGATTCTCGATGTTTGCTCAACGGTGGAAACTGGTGAGGGAAAGACAATTGACATTGCTCCCCAGCGGAACAAGATTCAGCAACAGGCAGAGAAACTCGGCAGTGAAGGGTTTCGGGTTTTGGGGGTGGCTTACCGCAACTTCGAGGGTGATTTATGCAGCAAAGACGATGAAACGAACATGACGTTTTTGGGCTATCTTGCCCTTTTCGACCCACCCAAAGCAGGCATTGCTGATACGCTGAAGGATTTGGGGCTGCTAGGCGTTACCGCAAAAATGATCACGGGGGATAGTCGAGCGGTTGCCATCAGCATCATTCAACAAGTGGGACTACCGAAACCCAAGGTTTTGACTGGTGCCGAACTGCTTCTTCTCAGTGATGAAGCCCTAATGCATCGTGTTGGGGAAACAAATGTCTTTGCTGAAGTTGAGCCAAATCAAAAGGAGCGGATCATCATCGCACTTAAAAAAGCGGGGAATGTGGTTGGCTATCTCGGTGATGGCATTAACGATGCCTCAGCGCTCCATGCTGCCGATGTGGGTATTTCTGTTGAGAGCGCGGTTGACGTAGCCAAGGAAGCTGCCGACATTGTTTTGATGCAAAAAGACCTAAATGTCTTGATTGAAGGCGTGAAGGAAGGACGGGTCACGTTTGGCAATACACTCAAATACGTGTTTATGGCAACGAGCGCTAATTTCGGCAACATGTTTAGCATGGCAGGTATTTCTCTGGTTTTACCCTTCTTGCCCCTGTTGCCCAGTCAAATTTTGCTGACGAATCTACTGACCGATTTCCCCGAAATGACGATCGCTACCGATCGCGTTGATCGAGAACTAATCAACAAACCCCGTCGCATGAACATCACGTTTATCCGCAACTTTATGTTGGTGTTTGGGTTACTCAGTTCTGTCTTTGATTATCTCACCTTTGGTGCCTTGCTGTTGGTGCTGCACGCTAACCCAGCGCAGTTTAGAACTGGTTGGTTTATGGAATCGGTGATTTCTGCATCCATGATTGTGCTGGTAATTCGGACGCGGCAATCCATTTTCAAAAGCAAGCCAGGAAAGTATTTACTGATGGCAACTTTAGCGATCGTCGTTGTTACGCTCGTCCTTCCCTATACCCAGCTTGCAGGTTTACTGGGGTTCCAACCCTTGCCGATTGAATTCCTTTTGGTGCTAGCAGCAATTGTCGGACTCTACATTCTGTGTGCAGAAACCGTTAAAGGAGTTTTCTATCAACATGTACGGTCTTGACAATGCCTGACTCTCACAACCAAAAGTATGGATAAGATATGCGATCGCATATCAACTCAAAGATGACTTTTTGAGTAAAGTGTCCCATGAGTTGCGATCGCCTATGACGAATATCAAAAGGACTTCGCGCGTGTTCCTGTTGCTCATGAAAGGAACTAGGAAGGTATATTTTCCAGCTTCACTTAGAAAATTATGTATTAATATATATATAATATGTCAAAAATAGTACTGACTTTTTCCTGAGACTAAATTTACTGACGGTTCCAAACATGCCTCAAAGCAATTATTTTATCGAAACAAATGAAATTGCATCCTTAGGTGCATCATTGCGAAGAATTGAGCAAAACATACTTAAACACAGTAAAAAAGGAGATATTAGCAGAGTTTGGTTCCAAGGAGAAGAACCCTATTTTGATATTTTTTTTGAATTAAAAAGCGACGAAATAACCTGGTTTCAATTTACTTTACGCGGTAAATCGCTTTCTTGGGATAGCGAAACACCAGGCTGGCAAACAGGCATTACCAATGAATTAAAAATAGATGATGTGAGTTTTTATGCAGCTAGTAAAACAATTGAGAATAATACTGAACTCGACAGTGAGTTGATAAATTTAGTACAGTTAATTCTGGAAACTAGAGCAGAAGAAACTCTTTTTGCTCAAGCACTTGCTTTGTTTAATTAAGACTTAGTACAGCTTTGCGTAAAAACGAGCGCGTTTTTTTAACGCAGAGGGACGCACCAGGTAGCGCAGAGGTGAATCAGTCGGCTCTTTCTTCGGTTTCCGTCTATTCGTACTGATTCTCCCGTTGGGTACGCAGAGTTTTTTAAGAGGATTCGCTACGAACTTGTGCAATGTTGTATTTAGGTGGGATAAAGTTATTTATTATCTTGATTTGTGTCTGAACGCTCATTTTGCTCAATTGGGGGAATTCGCAGCCGAGAAATATCTTCCTGTTGATGGTTGACTTTGAAGTAATAACGTTTTTCTAATCTTTTAAAAAGGTTGAGAACCAAAAAAGTCAGTACAACCGCAATTAATCCTAACTGCCATAAACCACAACCAGCGGCAATTCCCAAAGCAGCCGAAACCCAAATAGCTGCTGCCGATGTCAATCCGTGAACTTCAATCCGCTGTGATTTTTGGGAAGATTCACGTAAAATTTCCCCTCCACCGAGAAATCCGACACCAGCTGTAATTCCTTGAATGATCCGACTAAGAGAATTAGCATCTGGTTGAGTGGCATTTGTGAGCAGAGGTATGAGAGTAAACACCGCTGAACCAAAAGATACCAACATATGAGTTCTTAAACCAGCGGGTTTGCGCTTGAGTTGTCGTTCTAAGCCGATAATTGCCCCAAAAAGCAAAGCGAGGCATAGCCGAAAAGTGATATTTAGCCAATCATTGGGCGAAAGGTAGTAAGTGCTTAACAATGCTTATATTTTTATAATTAAAAAATAATCTTATATCTTACTTTAATTATTAATATACTCCCATGTGCAACTATATAAATTAACTAAACCCCCTTTTGTCGGGATACAGGAGGAACCATAGAGACGTATCGTAGGGAACCTCTCTGCGATATGTTAAATCATCCCGCTTTCTCTGCAACGTTCAGGAGGAAGAGCCAAGCTAATAAGTAGATCGGATCTGACAAACTACCAACAGATGACACCCGTAGTTACATGACAACTGACTTTTAACAACTGACAATTAACAATTTGAGTGGATAAACTCTATTGGCTTGACCAAATTAAACTACAAGACCGTGCCAAAGTTGGTGACAAAGCGTTTCACTTGGGCAGAATTATGCAGCGTGGCTACCCGGTGAAGCCTGGTTTTATAGTGGGTGCGTCAGTTTTACGACAATTTCTGGAAACTCTCAATAGTTCAGAGGCATTAGTCGCTGATTTGCCTTATTCTTCGTTACACCTAGATGTCGATAATTGGCGTCAATTGCAACAGGTGGCTGGTCACTTACATCAGGAAATTATCGCTGGGACTGTACCATCTAAGTGGGTGAATAAAATTCTGGAAGCAGCTAGAGAGTGGAAAACTGCTTGTTTAATTTTTCGACCTACTTTAGCGATACCGACTGCAACGCATGGAGTAGGGAATATATCTGGGTTGCTGGAGTCGCAAATTTGCCATTGTGACTATGAAGCGATCGCTTTGGCATTAAAACACACTTGGAGTCAATTATTTCGTGGCAAAAGTTTACTATATTGGCAACGTCTAGGAATTGACCTGCGACAAATTAATTTAGCAATTTTGGTGCAACCAATTGAAAATGCAATCGCTAGCGGTTTACTCAATTCTAACTCAAGAGGATGGGATATTGAAGCAACCTGGGGATTGGGAATATCACTGCAATACGGCGAAGTACAGCCGGATGTATACTACATTCAACGAGAAAACGGCGTACTCATTGAACGACAACTGGGCAATAAAATGCTTGCTTATCGTCTTGATGATACACCACCCGATTCATTGGCGCTAGATAATACTTGTTTGGTGGCACATTTGCTTGAGTCTTCTCAACAACAACAGTACGCTTTACAAGAAGAATATTTGCAACAATTAATTGAACTAGCGAATCTACTTGAAAATGACCTCGGTACAAATTATACCGTTGAATGGACTATCTCTGAGGAATTTCCGGCTCCAAAGCTTTATCTAATAAAAGTTAGCCCCCCACAATTTGCCGTTCACAACACACACTTTCTCAAGGGAATAGGAGCCGGGACGGGTCGTGTGACAGGGACAGCTTATGTTGTAAATTCGCTTTCGTCATCAGAACAACTACCTAAAGGAGTGATTTTGGTTGCACAAGCGATCGCCCCTGATTGGCTACCGTTGTTGCAACGAGTTACAGGTATTATCACTGATAGAGGAGGATTGACTAGCCATGCGGCAATTCTTGCCAGAGAGTTGGGCATCCCAGCTGTCGTGAGCGCAAAAGATGCTACCGCTTTAATTAAAACAGGCGATCGCCTACTTTTGGATGGTGACAAAGGAGAAGTTTATCGTGTCAGAAAACAAGAAAATGAAAGTCAGGAAATTCCCCTTATTACCCAAGCGACACCAAAGCACAAAGCGCAACACCCTGAACTAGGTAACTTCATAGTCTCTCATTCTCCCATCCTTTTGTCAGCGCACCTACCCATGATTGCTACACAGTTGCTGGTTAATTTAAGTCAGCCCAGCCTGATCAAGCAGGTGCAAAGTTTGCCTCTAGATGGGGTAGGATTATTACGCTCAGAATTGATGGTGTTAACAATACTCGAAGGGCAACATCCGTCGAGTTGGCTGTCTAGCGGACGTAAGGCACAATTGTTAGAGCTATGGTCTGAGCAAATGATGCAGTTTGTTCGTGCATTTGCACCACGACCAGTTTTTTATCGCTCTTTAGATTGGCGATCGCACGAATTGACATCATTTAGTCATAATCTACCATCTTCGCAACAGTCGATGTTAGGTGAGCGTGGCACTTTTGCTTATTTGCAAAATTCCGCAGTTTTTGAGTTGGAACTTGAAGCAATAGCAGCAATACAGCAATCAGACTATCACAATATCCATTTAATATTGCCTTTTGTTCGCACTGTGGAAGAGTTTTCTTTTTGTCGTCAAAAAGTTGAATCAGCAGGGTTAACTCAAAAGCCACAATTTCAACTTTGGATTATGGCAGAAGTACCAAGCGTGCTATTTTTATTGCCAGAATATGTGAAAGCAGGTGTACAAGGAATTTCCATTGGTACAAATGACCTAACTCAACTATTGTTAGGAGTAGATCGAGAACAAGGACAGTTAGCATCTTCATTTGATGAACGACATCCAGCGGTGATGAGTGCTGTAGCTCAACTAATTAGGATGGCAAAATCTGCTCTTATTCCTTGCTCAATCTGCGGACAAGCACCAGCGCTGTATCCAGAAATTATTGATAAGTTGGTAGAATGGGGGATTACGTCTATATCTGTGGAACCAGAAGCGGTAGAACGAACATATAAAGCGATCGCTCGTGCCGAACAAAGAATAATTTTAGAAGCAGCACGGCAAAAACTTCATTAATGAATGATGATTTTCAACCGAACATTTTTATTTATTAATATACTGTTATTGCTTACTGCCGATATTTAAGCATTGCGATCGCAGATTTTTATCAAATAACGGCGATTCAAATAAAACCAAATCAAATAGTTTTATTGAATATTTTTATATTCAGATAATATTCAAGATAATTGGGTATTAGTAATTGGTGAGCAATCCGTTAATCCGGCAGTGCGTTGCCGAGGTCACGAGCACTATCGGCACCTGCCGTCGGCTAGAAGCGACTTGTTAAAAGCAACGTCTGACAGGAGAAGGAACTACGAACCCAAAGGGCAATTAGTAATCTAAAATTAGAAATTGGGAATTTATCTGTTTCTCTACATTCAATCTAAAAATCTCAAATCACCAAAATTATCCAACGTTGTGGGTGTTAGGATTAGATGATTTTGACTTAATACCTACCTCATTCTGCGGTTGCCTAAGAAAACTCAAAATCACTTTTTTCATCAGCCAGTGCAAAGCTGTTAATACAACAAAAGTGATGGCAATAATCACCAAAGGCTCTTTTCCCAGAATTTCTTCTATACCTTTGGTGATTACTGCATCAGGTTGCGTAATAAAATCCCAGCTATTGAAACGCAAAAACCGTCCCCAATAAATACCAACGGCATTGAAAGCATGGGTAATTAACTCAACTCCCAAAATCCACTGGCTTTTGCCAACGCGGTGTAAATAGTAACCCCAATTAATTAAAGATATTACATAAGCTCCAAATCCAGCCGAAATCACCAGCAAATATACCGGAATTATCACTAGAGTAATCATCCATATCGATGGAACTGAGCGGATATCATATACAAGGTGAATCACATCAGTTAATAAATAAGGTGCATTCGGTAAAAAAGCGAAGAATACCAAAAATCCGAACCACCAAACCCAAGAGCGTCCACGACGACTGCGAAACAACCAAACACTCAAAACCAAAGGTATAAAAGCCAGAAATAAGTTCCAAGTCATCCAACCCACATTTCTTTGCAAGACTTGCATGACTGTGTGTATTAATTCAAAAAGTTGTCCTTTCATATGCATTTCCAAAAAAAAAGGTGTGATTGACACTATTTTAATGGGTGCAATTAGCTGGTGTGTTATTTTTCTTGACAAATTGGGGGAAGGGGCTTTTTTAAGAGCGGAAAGGGGGGAAAGGGGAATAAAAACAAGTTTTAGAATTTCACTTGGACAATGCCTAATAAACATTAGACATCTCCAGAAATTAATTATGCATTAACCAAAACCCTTGTAGAGACGCGAAATTTCGCGTCTCTACATTCTTTTTCGGAGATGTCTATTTGGTAAAAATTAAATATGCGTTATCCAGAACCCCTGTAGAGACGTAGCACTGCTACGTCTCTACATTTTCTAATGCCCAATTCCCCTAACGCAGCAGCACTCGACTACGGGGACCAATAGTTTGCTTGGATGCAGATGGTTTTGTCGTGCAATTTACATCTTTGCGCGAACAAATATTTGAGGCAAGACTTAAAGGATTAAGTGCGGAAGAATTACCGTTACTGAATTCTACATTGGGTTCAGCAGAGGGCTTGGTTGAATTTGACGAAGTTGCGATCGCGCTTTGTATAGGCGATATAATCTCACCAGCAGCAATTGGTATACCACCACCAGCATCAATCGGTATACCACCACCAGCATCAATTGGTGTACCACCACCAGCAGCAATTGGTATACCACCAGCAGCAATCGGTGTACCACCACCAGCAGCAATCGGTATACCACCACCAGTCACAATTGGTGTACCACCAGCATCAATTGGTGTACCACCACCAGCAGCAATCGGTGTACCACCACCAGCAGTCATAATTGGTGTACCAGCAGTCATAATTGGTATACCACCACCAGCAGTAATAATTGGTGTACCAGCAGTCATAATTGGTGTACCACCACCAGCAGCAGCAATCGGTGTACCAGCACCAGCATCACTACGGGGAGTGATGGGAGTTGCACCTGCGGGAATAGTGATGAACAATTTTATCAGAGGTGCATTAGTCACTTTCAACGAGTTGACGGTTGGTTTACCTGGTATATCCGACTTGAAATCAAAGACTGTAGGGGTAGCACTACCATTGCTCTGGCTATATCGCGGTCCTTGTCCAGTTACTCTAAAAGTACCTTGATACTTCTGTCCCGTTTTTGGATCGGTGACAATGCCAGTGTAAAGCGCTTTTTTTAACCCAAACTCATCTTGAACTACAGCTTCAAATTTGGTTCCGGGCAATTTTCCTTGGTAATTATAGGATGTCAAGCTACCGTTTGAAAGTGCTGGTGAAGTCAGTAAGCCATCAAATGAGACAACCGGAATGCCTTTAAAGTCAACGAAGTAATGCAGACTGCCATCAGCACGAGTTTGTACCTTCACATAATTAGAGGTATACAAAGGTACTCCTTGGCGGGAATAAGTACCCTTGGAATTTGTATCTACACGAGTAACCACCCGGTTGAAGTTGGGATTAAATTTGGGAAGTTGGATAGTACCTGATAAAGTGCCAGTGCTTTGAATTGTGATTTGGGCTTCCGCACATTCTGCCCCGAAACCGATAATGGCTGCGGCTATACTGCTAGTAATAACTAGTAGTCTATTAAAAGAATTTTGATGCTTGAATAATGTAGTCAGGACTTTAGTCCTTGATTTGAGAGCTGAAGCGCTCACTACGAAACTTTTAACTTGGGAGTTGGATTTGGTTTTAATTGCTGACGATTTTAATTGCATTGAAAACTTCCTTGATTAATGTGTAAAAAAAAATCACGCATGTTTTTATAGCAGGGGAATCTCTGCTGGAATTACGCGCATGAAAATGAAAATGAACTAACTACATCCGTATGAAATTAGTGCATTTATTTACATTTACATCCGTAGAGATTTAAAACCGGAATGTTGCTCTTAATGCCCCAATAAACAAAAGATCGTTAGCAGCGTTGTGATCTGGATTGAAAATCACAAAGACACCCGGAGTGAGAGAGAGGTTGTCATTGAGTTGGGTGCGATAAAAGAGTTCTACGTGCAGTGATGTGTCGTCGCGTCCACCGGCTGTACCTCCTTCAGAAAAGTTGGGAAAATTGAATCCTTCAGGTAAAGAACTAGAAGTAATTTTCGGGGGTTGTCCGACGAGAATGCCGCCCAAATTGCCGGAACGCAGTAAATTGGGAAAAGCAGCGAATACCATCCAGTTTGTAGTTTCCACACTTCCAGAGAGATTGACTGGATTTGAGTGAGTCCAACCTCCCCAACCCCCTAAGTGAAAATTAGGATTAATGCGCCATGCGACGGTAGCGCCGACAGCATGGGTATCAAAAGCTGTCGCAGGTGCAAAAGGGGAAATTAACTGAGCATCGCCGATACCGGTTCCCAGTAAGCCATCGGGAGAGTGGGAGAAAAGATAATGCAGCCCGACATCGATGTTATTGGTGGGTGCGACAGTTAGTTGAGCGCCGGCGGTATATCTGCCGCCAAAAAGTCCGCCAGCTTGGATATCATCGGGAAAGCTGGGAATTTCAGCACTATAAACGCCTTGTAAACTCAGGCGATCGCTTATTTGCCAGTCAAAGCCGACACCACCAGTACCATTACCAATTGCCAAAATTGGGTTACGCTGACCTAATAAAGAAATTGCTCCCTCTCCAGTACCTTCTAAAGGATTAATACCGCGAAAGGTGTTCGTAGGATTAACACCCACCGTACCGATAATAATTCCTAAGTTGTTTGAAACCGGAAATCGATAAGATAAATCACTGATATATAAATCGTTATTTGTATTTGACTCAAAACCCAACCGCCCCATATTGTTAAATACTGAAGACGCAGAAGAATTTAAATTTCCCGAACTCAGCCCAGTTATCAGTAAATCTTGCCCTGTAAAGGAAGTTGCGAGGGTTAGTTGCACGCTATTGGCAAAAGTCAGATTCGTTTCTGCCTTGCGTTCTGGCACTTTATCTCTAGGAAACAAATCGACATTAGCGCTATTCGTTCCCTGGAGGCTAAAAATAGCTTGCCCAAATAGTCGCGTTGTGGTGGAAAACTGATTTGCTTGTATTTCGCTTGTGTGGCTTTCTAAATTGTCTACCCGCTGCTCAACTTGTTTTAACTCTGCTTGAAACTCAGTTTGCAAGCGTTGCAACGCGATTAAATCCTCATCTTTAACAGTATTAGCCGTATTGTTAGTTATTAATTTATTAATCTGCTCCAGACAATGCTGTAAACCAGCTGCAAATTCATAACGATTGATCGCGGTGTTGCCTAGATAAGTTCTATTTGGATATCCAGCAATGCAGCCATAACGTTCTACCAGAGATTGCAAAGCTCCAATTGCCCAGTCTGAAGGTTGCACATCGTCCAGTTGTGACACCGATGTGACTTGAGACATTTGGGGGGAGGGAGGG
>NZ_JAOWRF010000083.1 GCF_025753815.1 Plectonema radiosum NIES-515
CCCCGATCCCCCTATGGCAACAATTTTCTCTGTCCATCCTGATAATCCCCAAAGCCGTCGAATACAAGAAATAAAGGAGGCACTGAAGAGTGGAGCAGTAATGCTTTACCCTACCGATACAGTTTACGCGATCGGTTGTGACTTAAATGCTAAATCGGCGGTAGAACGGGTGCGGCAAATTAAACAGCTAGCGAATGATAAACCACTGACGTTTTTGTGTTCTTCCCTTTCAAATGTGGCAACTTATGCTTCGGTAAGTGACACAGCTTATCGAATTATGAAGCGCTTGATTCCTGGACCTTACACATTTTTGTTACCTGCAACCAAGTTAGTACCGCGACTCGTGCAAAGTCCCAAGCGGAAAACTACGGGGATTCGCGTACCAAATCATCCAGTGTGTTTGGCACTGTTGGCAGCTTTAGAAAATCCGATTATTTCGACTTCGGCACATTTGCCGGTAGATAAAGAAGATGAGGAAATTGAGGTAGACATAGAGGATATTCTGTCGCGAGCAGATTTATTTGACCGTTTGGACAATTTGGTAGATGTAATTGTGGATACTGGCGAGGAACCCACATATGAAGTATCTACTATTTTGGATTTGACGGGAGAGGAACCAACGATTACTAGACGGGGTTTAGGCTGGGAGGAAGCAGTAGTTTGGGTGTAATAAGATTACTTCACATACTGCCTCGGTAATTTCGGAAAATGACAAAAAAGATGCTCCAGTTTTTAAATTGTCATACTGATAAGGCTGGGAGCGGCTATGATTGGAATGACGGGAAAAGTCGGAACAGCAACGGTTATAAGCGATTTTCCGCAATGGCACATAGCCTTGTGCCAGTCGCTATCCGGTTGCTAATGAAAAAACCGACACACCGACATCGCCGTAAATGATTGCATATTCTTTATACTCATACATATATGTGAGCAGCCCTTGCGATAAATATCAGTTCGCTTACTTTGGATGCTGTGTCTGCTTGAAGTTACGGTGCTATACCCCTCCTAGGAAAAGTCATGAAAGTTAACCTCGCCAATCTACCCATATCTGAGCCATCTTTAGACAGCCAAGTTACGAGCGAAGAATTGTCAGCAAGCAACGCCGATGCTTTGATCAAGCTGCTATGTAAGGAAATGCAAGCGGTTGTGAAAGCTACGCCTGCGAGTGTAGAATCTGTAGTCACACGCATCGCCAAAGAAGTGGAACGTATTTGCGATAAGAGCCATCGCATCCAAAATTCTGGCGAAATAAAGTCTTGGCAGCTAACATTAGCAAGGCATCGCCAGCAAAAATGCCTGCGTTACTATCAATTGGGTTCTAAACAAGGGCGCGTAGAATTACACAGCCATCTTGGTGCGATTGTTTACCGTCATATTGCCACAGCGGGCGGCGAGTTAAAATTTGAAGCTCGTTACAATCTGATTGAAGATTTCTTACAAGCATTTTACATCGAAGCGATCAAAGCTTTTCGGCGGGAAAACGAACTACCAGAGAATTACACTCCCCGCACTCAGTTGGAATTAGCAGAATACATGGCGTTTACAGAGCAGTATGCCAAACGCCGGATTAATTTACCAGGTGGTGCCAATCAGCAATTGATTATACTGCGTGCCCAAGGTTTTGCCCGTCGTCAGCCACAAGAAACTACAGTTGATATTGAAATGGCGGTGGAATCTGCTAAGGGTGAAGAAGGAGAATCTTATCAGCGGAACTCAGCAGTGCAACAAGTGCGATCGCAGATGCTTGCTCAAGCTAGTTTTGATCCAGCTGAAGAATCTGAGCGCGATCGCGTTATCGCTGAGTTGATGAAATATCTAGAATCTCAAGGTCAATCTGACTGCGTTGATTATCTCACCTTAAAACTCCAAGACCTCTCAGCACCAGAAATTGACTCTATTCTCGGTTTAACCAGTCGTCAGCGCGACTATCTGCAACAGCGTTTTAAATATCATGTAGAAAAGTTTGCCAAGCAACACCATTGGCAATTAGTACATCAATGGTTGGGTGCCGGTTTAGATCACAAGCTGGGACTATCTTCCCAGCAGTGGGAAACCTTTTTGAGCCAACTTTCACCGCTGCAACGGCAAATCTTGCAGTTGAAAAGTGCAAAACATAACGATCAGGCGATCGCCAAAGCAATTAAATGCACCCCCAAACAACTGCAAAAGCGCTGGACTCAACTTCTAGAACTTGCATGGGCTATTCGTAACAATAACTCTGAAGCCCAGGCTGGTTAAAGCTTTCGTATAGTAGGGTAATATTAAGTAATATCAGCAAATTTTTCTACGCTTTATCCTAATTTTGCAAGCTTTTATTCTAGATGTTTTATCTAACCTTCGCTTCAATTAATCTTCCTTATCTTTCCTCCCTACAAAGGGGGGAATTTAAGTATTGGGCGATTTATTATATTTTAAAACTTACGCACTGTTTCACGCATGGGAGAAACCGCATCTCCTATTCTCAGGAATAACAACGTCACCAATGTGGTAATTTGGATTAACACTGCCAGCAATCCCGCTGATTCTTGGTAGTATTGCTCGTGTAACTGTTAATGACTCCGAACTACCTAATGTAATAAGATTATTTATTCTTTCGATTAGTGTATTAGTCGCTATTTATATTTATCCAAAATTATATTTAGTAGTAAATAACGATACCACCCCCGATATAAGCATTTGGCACTGCAAAATTAATCGTAATACGTAGTTGCTATTGCTGTTGTTGTAGCGGTTGTTGCAGTAGTTGGTCTGCTTGCTGTTGTTGCAGTACTTGGTTTGCTTGCTGTTGTTGCAGTACTTGGTCTGCTTGCTGCTGTTGTTGCCGTCGTTGCTCCTCTTGTTGCTGTTGCTGCTGTTGTTGCAGTAGTTGGTTTGCTTGCTGTTGTTGCAGTACTTGGTCTGCTTGCTGCTGTTGTTGCAGTACTTGGTCTGCTTGCTGTTGTTGCAGTAGTTGGTCTGCTTGCTGTTGTTGGTCTGTTTGCTGTTGAGACGTTATGATTGTTGTCCACAGAAAGAATAGAGAAATGAAAACCGAAAACCACACTAAATAAGAGCCAGTATCCATTGAATTATCCTATTTTCTTTAAAAATTCCAATGACATTATTTTTTCACAGATCACCGCACCACTCATTAAAGAAAAAACATGATTCAAAATGTCAAGCCAAACACAAGCAGTAGTAAATAAATTTGAAGCGTAGGGTGTGTTAGGCTTCGCTAACGCACCATATTTAATTGTCGATTTCGGTGCGTTAGGCTAATGCCGTAACGCACCCTACATTAAGTTAATACATTTGTATTTATTTAGTACAAAATTACCATCTTATTTTTACAAAACTAGTCTTTCCCATCTCCAATTGAAAATTCATATTAACTAACTGATAATTTGCTGCTGCTTCTGTGGAATCCTAAATTTAGAAACAAGATAGAAAATTATCAGGATCGAGATGACTCAAGGTGGAAGAGCAGTTACTTCTGGCAATGTCTTGGAAAAAGCTGTAGAAGGTGCTTTACTGGGGCATAGATATACCGAAGTGGGTTATGAGTTAGCAAAAAAACAACGTCTCGGATGTCTTTTAAGCTCAAACAGCATACCAAAACGATATGCAAAACAGGTTCACATTGGACCAGGAATTTATGGTAGTGAAATATATGTAGATTTTTTTATTATTGGTGCTGCCTCAATTTCTTCTGGCTTGATTATTGAGTGTAAATGGCAGCAAACTAGCGGTTCAGTTGATGAAAAACTCCCTTATCTCAACTTAAATATTCAAAATTGCTATCCGGCACAAGCAGTAGTATTAATTGACGGAGGAGGAATGAAACCACAAGCTATTTCTTGGTTAATCAAGCAAGTTGGTGACAATGAAAATTTGCTAGCAGTTCATAGCTTAAGTTCATTTATTGTCTGGTCTAACAATAACCTTTAATATGAAGTTAGTAAAATCTCGTTAATTTTTCCCCTTTTTTTAGCATGAGAATTAATTGACCTTGCTGCTGATATAGTGTGGATATTAAAATCGGTATAAAGATTGCGAATAAACTCGCAATCTGAATTAGATAACATAACTTTTACACCACGTTCAGATAATGTCAAACATATATCTCTGAGTTGAATTTGCTGATTTTCTTTAAAAGAATAATTAGTATAAGATGTAAAATAACTAGTTTCACTTATGGGATAATATGGGGGGTCAAAATAAACGAAATCATCACTAGTAGTTGCATGATTGAGTATTTCTGTAAAATTAGCCTGTTTAATTTCAGCTCCCTCAAGTGCTTCGGAAGCGGCAATTAGTAGATTTTCCGGACAAATATTAGGATTTTTGTATTTGCCTAAAGGTACATTGAATTTATTTTGTGAATTGACTCGATAAAGACCGTTAAAACAAGTTTTATTCAGATAAATTAGACGAGCAGCTTTTTCTAAATCGGTTTTTCCAGGATTAGCTCGTACACTATAATAATAATCTCGACTATGTTTGCTTTCATGCTCTTTTAACAGAAAAATTAATTCTTGAATATGATCTTTCACACAGCGATAAGTAGTAATTAACTCGGCATTAATATCAGTTAAAATACCATTTGAAGGTTGGAGATGAAAAAAAAGAGCACCACCACCTAAGAACGGCTCATAGTAATTTTTATAAGTAGTTTGGGATGGTAAATGAGTAAGATATTGTTTAATCAACTTACTTTTGCCGCCCGCCCATTTTAAAAAGGGACGCGGTAAAGTTGATTGAGATTGACTTAACATTTAATTAAAATAATCGCGACTAAGACTAAATATAGCTAATATAACTTACGAACTATATTTTAGATTGATTGAGCAATTTACCAACCTCATATATTACAATTAAATTGATCGAGTACATCAAAACAAAGCTATAGTCTATAACAAGGCAGTATAAATTCAAATGTTTGACGGATTTTGGGATAATATCTTACGTTACTTCCGCTACTTTATTACTACCCTCTTAGGTGTATTGCTGAATACGTTTGCGCCATTAGCACCGTTGTTTAAAAACCCAGTTACTTCGATCGCTGTTTTCGGGTTAATTCTCGGTAGTCTCGTTTTTGTTACTCTTACCTTACGCGCAATGCTTGGTTTGAGTACGGTTTAGACCATGAGCATACAATTGCTTATAGCGTCAAGGGTGGTGCGATCGCTGCTTTGTTTAACTAGTATTCTATTTGTTTAGTTGAACCTCTGTGAGGAGGCATAATATTTATGGCTACAACTCGCCGTGTTTCCCGCGTTGCTGAATTAATTAAACGGGAAGTTAGCCAAATGCTGCTCAGTGGCATTAAGGATGACCGTGTAGGTACAGGAATGGTAAGTGTTACCGATGTTGATGTTTCTGGCGATTTGCAACATGCCAAAATTTACGTCAGCATTTATGGTAGTGACGAAGCCAAAGCCGAAACAATGGCAGGCTTAAAATCAGCAACAGGTTACGTTCGCAGCGAACTTGGTGCCAGGGTGCGTCTGCGTCGCACCCCAGAGGTGCTTTTTGTCGAAGATCGCTCAATTGAACGCGGTAATAAGGTGCTGTCCCTATTAAACCAATTAGAGAATAGCCGTCCTAAGGAAAATCAGGCATCAGACGACAGCACCGATGAAGATGATGATTTTCCTGATTGACATCCTCACCCGCCATTATCTTGATAAATTGGCGTCAGTATGCATAAGCTAATATCCCTCAGCTTAATTGGGTAATCAATAGTTCCAAATCACATAAAAGTGAAAATTAAATACGCGTCAACCAAACCCCAAGAGACCCGATCAAACGAAGTCTCTACATTCTTTTCCACGACGTTTGTCTAATTAAGCTGAGGGGATTGAGCGCTAAAGCCTTCACTACGAAGAAGAAATTCTTAAAATTCTTCTTGGTTCAGTATTAAAGTGTAAAAATCTTCTAGGTTATTTGATTCTTTTACCTCTGAAATTAGTTTACCTGCAATTGTGAATGCTGCCCAGTAATAAGGGTGATTGTAAAGCTTTTCATCGGCTGCGATTTTTCTAGTTCTATACATTTCTGTTGCTAAATACGCTTTAATTCTAAATTCATCGACAGGCAAAGTATTTAGCAAATTTTCATACCATTTTGTCAATTCTCCAACTGTTAGTTCTTTCAGCCATTTTGTAGCTTCTGCTAAGGCTGTTGCTTCTAATTTGTTTGGCTGTCGTCGTCGATAAAACTCAATCATTAATAAAGCATTTGCAGTTGATTCTACAGTCCACAAGGTACTAATTACATGAGTCGAACCACGACTTAAAAAAGCATTCGCTAAACCTAGATACTCGGTGGTGATAGTTTGGTTAGTAATAGCAGTTTCGCAAGCTGAGAGAGTAATTAGATTGTAGCTTGTAAGTGTTTTTTGGGAGATTTCTTCTAAGGTTAATTTATCTTCACCTGATAATACCAGTTGTGATTTTTTCGGCTCAATAAAATTGTCGATCGCATGACCTGTAAAATGAAATATATTGTAATTACTAGATAAGGCATCTTCCACTACATTTTTAGTTGCTTGTACTCCTTGGTATCGTTTGGGATTATCGAACATTTGGCTTATAGTTTCCGATTCAAGTTTGGCAAATTTTAGTGCCGGATAATCTGTACTGTTAGGATGTTCAATACTTAATAATTTCTCTTGATTTGCCTGGGGTTCTAGTTGGCAATTTAGAGATAAGCCGATTTGAGCGCTTGGCAAATAGGTAATTGTGTAATTTGCATTGCTCGATGATTCTTCTTCTTCTTCTTCAGAAAAAAGATTGAAAAGGGCATGAAGAGGAAATGTGTGTAAGTTGCGGTGGGGAATTAGTATTAATTGGTCGATCCCTTCAAGTTCGTCTTTAATTGTGGAAATATTAAGGATATTTTTCAGATCCAAAAGCCTCTGTTGCATATCCACTAACCAGGAATGGTTATCTTTGCTTTGTTTGTCTTGATCTAAGCTGCGATATTCCTGATACTGTTGATTCCAATCGTCCAACCAATCTTCTAATTCCACCAAAATTTGCACGGCTTCAGGTAAGGGAAATTCATCACCTACCGGGGTACTGATTATGGGTGTAAAGACAGGGATGGGTTCTGGGGCATTATCTTTGATGATGAAGGTGCGTAAAGCGTAAGGGCTGATGTGCCAGTAAATAATTGCGGTTGTAGGATTAAGTAGCTGTTGAATTTCTGGATAATTGGGTGAATCAATGTCATCAGTCCAACCAAAAATCAGCCAAGTGAAACAAGCATTTTTGTTGTATTCGACGATTTCTAAAGCTTGTCGCCATTCGCCAGATTGTATGGCTAAATCAACTGCTAATTGTCCAAAACTAGCAAATTTCAAAGCTAAATCTTTTTGACTTTCTTCAGAACTTTGTTCATTTAATAAACGTTTCCATGCATCTGTAGCGTGTTCTAATAATTCTTGTGCGAATGTGATTTCCCCCAAACCTAAAAGCGTTTTAATGAAGTTTTGCAATACTTCTAGATGCAGTTGGGGAAAGTCTTCTTGTGTGAGGGTTAAAAGCGCCTGATTGTACTCAGATACGGCTTGATGCCAATAATAGCGGGGTGTGGGATGTCTTTTTCCTCGGTCGTAGTGTGCGTTGGCGATCGCTAAATGTAATCTTCCCCAACCTTCTGGGTGTGTATCTTGGCGAACATAGTCCAATCCAGCTTCGTAACTGATCAATTTTGCATCATAATCGCCTTCTTTCAAAATCGGATTTACCGCCATTCCTGCCGATGTACCTCGACCAATCCAAGCTTCCCAATAATCTGGTTGAAGTTGCAAAGCACCATCATAAGCAGCGATCGCTTCTACAAATTCTCCCATATGAAACAGCGAAGAAGCTTGGTTGTACCAAGCTAAGTGAAATTCGGGATTGATTTCTATCGCTTTGTCATAAGAGGCGATCGCTTCAGTTTTCCGTCCTAAATTGTCTAAGGCAATACCTCTATTGAACCAAATTAAGTAAAAATGCGGTTGAATTTCTAAAGCTTTATCCCAAGACTCAATTGCTTCTGACCATTGTCCTAATTGTCCTAGCACTACCCCTCGGTCGATCCAGACTTCGGGATAATCTGGATCAATTGATAGTGCATTGTCGTAAGAAGCGATCGCTTCGGAGTTTCGTTGATCTACTGCTAGTGCAATTCCTCGGTAATACCAGTTTTGAGGGTCGTCTGGTTGCAAATCGAGTGCTTTGTCGTAACTAGAAACGGCTTCTGATAGCCTTCCTAATTTCAGCAGGGCAAAACCTCGGCTAGACCAAGCTTCTTCGTAGTTTGGCTGAATTTGCAGTGCGACATCCAAGGAGGCGATCGCTTCAGAGAACTGTCCTAATTCGCCTAAGATGCCGCCTCGATTGTACCAAGCTTTAGGAGAGTCTTGTTTGATGAAGAGCGCTCTGTCATAAGAGGCGATCGCTTCAGAGAATTGTCCTAAGTGAAATAATGTCAAACCTCGATTAAACCAAATATCATACATCGACGGGTTAATTTGTAAAGCTTGATCGTAACAAGCGATCGCACCTGACAAATCACCAGTCTTGGCTAGCTGAAGCCCTTGATAAAACCATTCTTGTGCCTGAGTATCAGTACTAATTAGTTGTGTTGGTTCAGATGAGTGAATTGCCAGTCCGGAAGCAAGTTGCTGGACTAAACTGGTACTTTGGTCTAGCCTGACCAACAACTCATCGAGTGTTTGGGCTACATCTGGTTCTAAATTTGCGAACGACTCATCCCAAGTTGTTTGTGGGGATGCTTCTGGGCTATTTTCCGCCAAGGTTTCAGAAACAGACATTAGGCGATCGCCTATTACCTCTTCCACAACAGGCGTTATACTTTCAGTTTCTTCTGCTTGATACTCCCATACTAATTCGCCAAAGTTCTCGATCAATTCTTCTTCGCTTTGAGTTTCCTCTGGTGTAGGCGTTATACTTTCAACTTCTTCTCCTTGATACTCCCATACTAATTCGCCGTTTTGTATTGCCCCCTTTGCGGAAGCCCTTGGCACATCCTGAGTACTAGTTTCGCTAACAGGTGCTTCATACTCCCATTCCAGTTCTTGAAAGTTTTCCCCCGTTTCCCCAATTTCGATAGAGGTGAGAATTGCTGTAGACGTTGTAGATTCAGCATTTTCCTCGTTTTCCTCCCAAGAAATTTCCCCTAAATTCCGCGTCAACAACCGGATACCAATGTCATAAGAAAGATCGCCAATTACGCCGACACCAAGTTCACCCAGTTGCACCATTCGCGTTGCTAACTGATTATTCGGTGCGGGTGATGCTAACAATTTTTCGCCAAAACTCAGCAACCAATCAAGCCAGCGGTCAACACTAATCCGATTTTCCATCCGTTGCAGATATTTCTGCGCCCACTCTTTTCCTCGTACCTGATATACGCCTTCTAGTAGTTGGTTATACAAAACTTCCAGATCGGCGTTTGTCAATTCCGGTGCTTGATGCACCACATTTTGTTTTTTGATCCGGTTTTGAGAACGAGTCCGTTTCCTGCCAAAGACGCGTTTCCAAAATTTATTAAGCCACTCTACTAGCCGCTTGAGCATCTGCCGCACTCTGGATGTTGTTTCTCATAGATTTTAACGAGGGCTGTGTTAAAAAAAGCAAGCATTACGTAAAAACCTAGTAGATTATAAGGGGGAATGGGGATTAAGGCTATAAATATAGGAATAATGAAGAATTATATCTTTTGGACAATCCCCAATGCCCAATCCCCAATCCTATTGATTAGCAGCTTGAAATTGATTAAACAATTCCTGGACAATCAATTGCGGATCGTCTGTCTCAATTCCTAACTGTTGGGAAATTTGCCTGCGTAAGCTTTCATCCTGCTGCAACATCACAAACAATTCGTCTAAAGTGACGGTTTGCAATTCTTCTGAGGGCACAGTTTCTAACTCTGCTGTGGGTGCTGGTTGGTTTGGTAATTCTTTCTCCGGCAGAGTTTCTAACTTTACTGTGAGTGCTGTTGCTTTATTTGTTTTTTCGGGTGGAGGACTGGTCTTGATAGCATCTGGTCCGTCATACTCCCATACTGGTTCGCTGACATTGCGTGTCAATAGCCGCATTCCAATATCATAGGCAGCATCGCCGACTTCCCCGACTTCCAACTCACCCAGATCCACCATCCGAGATGCTAATTCATTATTAGGTGCAGGGGAAGCAAGCAATTTTTGACTAAAGCCCTGTAACCATTCCAGCCAACGTTGAGTTGAGATGCGATGTTCAATATTATGCAGCCACTTCAGCGCCCAAGCTTGCCCTCGTGCTTGATGTACTCCTTCTAAAAGTTCGCTGAAGAGAAATTCCAGATCCGTATCTGTCAGGGGTGGAGCAGGTTCTTTTTGAACATCAGCCACAGATGACGATGAAGTCTGTTTTTTGCCAAACAAGCGTTGAAAAAACCTTTTAAGCCAGTGAAGGAGCCTATTGAGCATCTGCTGCACCCCTGAGTGTTGGTTATTTTAAGATTGTAGCGATGTCTACGACATACTTGATCGGGGAAGCGCTGCAATTGCAAATTATAAATTACAAATTAATAATTAATAATTTGTAACAATCTATATGAATTTTTATGTTGATGTAGACGAGAAAATCAACCTTAACCTAACGCCGTAATTCCCCATCCGTCTAAGGGCGTGGGGATTAATTACGCATCAATCCCTCTAGAATTAGTGTTACTATAACTGTAGTTAATATCAACGCTCATTAGCAGTATAAAAGGTAATATTGAGTGCTGAGGACAGTAGTCAAAGTTAGGCTCTGCCAGGGTGGGGTAGTTCACAATGGTTTCATGGCAAACTCTGATGAAGTGCTGACTTAGAAATCAATTGAATTCCATGTCTTACGAACCGCTGCACCATAAGTATCGCCCAAAGAGTTTTGCTGAACTGGTGGGTCAAGAGGCGATCGCCTCTACTCTCACTAATGCCATTCGCACAGCTAAAATAGCCCCAGCATATTTATTTACTGGTCCACGAGGTACGGGGAAAACTTCGAGTGCAAGAATTCTCGCCAAATCCCTCAATTGTCTTAATAGTGACAAACCCACAGCAGAACCTTGCGGCATCTGTGATGTATGTAAGGGAATCACTAAAGGCTATTCTCTAGATGTAATAGAAATCGATGCCGCCAGTAATACTGGTGTCGATAATATCCGCGAACTAATCGAAAAGGCGCAGTTTGCCCCAGTTCAATGTCGCTATAAGGTTTATGTCATTGATGAGTGTTTAACAGGAGACTCTCTAGTTTTAACCAGTGAAGGTCTTGTTAGGATTGATGACTCTAACATTCAGGGTAAAAAGGTTCTCAGTTACAATGATGCAAATCGAAAGTGGGAATTCCAAAAAGTTGTCAGATGGTTAGACCAGGGAGAACGTCAGACTCTGGTTATCAAGACAACAAACGGAGAAATTAGATGTACGGATAATCATTTAATCAGGACAGTTGAGGGATGGATACCAGCAAAACACCTGAAAAAAGGAGCGAAGATATTATCCCCTGGGAGTGTGGAATCTAAATTTAGGCTCGTAGTAGGCACTAAAGTGCCTAAAATAAGCGCTAAAGCGCTTACTACGAAAAATATTCCATACCCGCAATGGACTACAAGTTTGGAAACGGTCGAATCTGTGCACCTCGCTGGAGTTGAGCAAGTTTATGATATTGAAGTTGAGCATAATCACAACTTTGTGGCTAACGGTCTGTTAGTCCATAATTGTCATATGCTCAGTAATGCGGCATTTAATTCGCTACTAAAGACATTAGAAGAACCACCGAGACACGTTGTCTTTGTTTTAGCGACAACAGACCCGCAAAGAGTTTTACCAACGATTATTTCTCGCTGTCAAAGGTTTGATTTTAGGCGAATTCAGGTAGAACCGATGGTGAAGCATTTAAAAGCGATCGCCAGCCAAGAAAATATCAATATATCTGATGACGCTGTAAAATTAGTTGCTCAAATTGCTCAAGGTGGATTGCGCGATGCAGAAAGTTTGCTCGACCAATTAGCACTATTATCGGGTGAAGTGACACCAGAGCGAGTTTGGGATTTAGTCGGTTCGGTAAGCGAACAGGATTTGTTGGTATTGGTGAACGCGATCGCTGACAATAATCCCGAAGCCGTTCTTGACAACACCCGCAAAATCCTTGACCGTGGTCGCGAACCTTTAACTATTCTTCAGAATCTTGCCGCATTCTACCGCGATTTACTCATCGCCAAAACTGCACCCAAACGCCAAGATTTAGTTACTTGTACTGACCAAACTTGGAAAGCGATCGTTGAATTCGCTCAACAGTTGGACCTAACTACAATTTTGGCAGGACAGCAACACCTGCGAACTGCTGAAGTGCAAATCAAAAACACCACTCAACCCCGTTTGTGGTTAGAAGTAACATTGCTAGGTTTATTACCCAGTGCCAACACTCAACCCGCAGTCCCAAGCCTACCACCCATCACTACCGCAACAGCATCACCAAGCAATCATCGTCCCCCATCTCCCTCACCTCCCCCCACTCCCCCTCTCCCCTACTCCTCCACTCCCCCTCTCCCCCACTCCTCCACTCCCCCATCTCCCCCCACTCCTCCGTCGGAATCCAACGATGCAACGCTAGCAGAAACTTGGCAAAAGGTAGTGACTTACCTACCAATTTCTACAGGTTCATTGTTGCGTCAAATGTGCCATCTGATAGAGTTTGATGGTAATGTTGCCCGAATTGGAATTAAATCTCCAGCTTGGTATAAAAGGCTTCAGACAGAGCAGCCGATAATTGCTACAGCCTTTGAAAAAGCTTTTCAGCGTCAAATAAAAGTAAATCTAGAATTAATCAGCGGTTCACCACCTTCTACCCCCCCAAAGCCTAACAGCGTCAAAGCGCAGCCTCCACCGAATTATCAAACCAATAATCAAAGCCATAATAATATAACGCCGCCAGCAGAAGTTTCCCCGCCAGCAAGACAACCTCCTGCAAGAACTGAATCTCCTTCAGTTCCCCAAGCAGTGCAAATGCCCCCACCGCGATCGCTTTTTCCCCCAGCAGCCATTGATGATATGGAAAATGCTGATAAAGTGGCGATCGCAGCTCGAAGTGTGGCGAAATTTTTTGATGGTCAAATTATCCGCTTCACAGAAGAAGTTGTAGAAGTCTCAGATACAACTACACCTGATTCGTTAGAAGAAGCGGAAGAAGATTAGGGAATTGGCAATGGAGAATGGGTAATTGGTAATTGGGAATTGGGCATTAGTCCCGGTGGGGGAACCCCCCTAGTCCCCCTAGTCCCCCTAGTCCCCCTAGGGCGTGTTTTCCCCTCCCTAATCCCTAGTCTCCAGTCCCCTGATGCACTGTTTTCACCCATTTGAGCTGCTTTGGTCTGACTGACACACGGGCAGTGGTGCTGCTCATGACTACAAACCAGTGGAACATGTATATAATTCCGCGTAATGTCTGAAGCAGGGGGACAAAGTAGCTAGAAACGCGAAATTTTTTCTCTTTATCTTGACGTATCCGCTTTAGACCTGCGAACATACCTGCCATTGACATGGTGACTGTCAAGCCGCTGACTGGACTTAATATTGGTAGACGATGCCGAGCGATCGCCATCAATAAATCTGGTACTGCTGCTGTCGGTAAAATATACATAATCAGCAGAAACATTAGCAAATCCCAGGTTTTACTTCTCCCCATACGGTTGCGAAGAATTAAATCCCAGTAATCCAAATAGCGCTGATATCCACCTTCTGCCCAACGATTGCGCTGATGCCAAAGAGCTAGCGCATTCGTCACACCCTCTTCTTCCACCGCTGGATTAAAAGCACAATCAATATCCCAGTCGTTTAGATGCAGACGGAATGTCAAATCCAAGTCATCGGTGATGGTTTCTTCATTCCAGCCACCGCAGCATTCCAAGGCTTCGCGCCGGACAAATTGACCATTTCCCCGCAGCTCGCCGATTCCACCAATGGCAATCCGTCGCTTTTGGAAAACGGCATCAACTGCCATTTCTGCCATTTGACCTTTTGTCCAAAAGTTTTCTTTGGCGTTGGCGATCGCTTTTCGCACCTGCACCGCGCCCAGCTTTTCTTTAGCGAACAAAGGTACTACCCGTAACAACAAGTCTGACGACACAATCGCGTCAGCGTCAAACACCGCTATAATTTCCCCTTGCGTCAGTGGCAAAACTTGATTTAATGCCCCTGACTTACCGCCACTCGCTTCTGCTGAACGTCTTAATACTTTTAGGTTATTGTATTTTTCCGTTAGTTGTGCTAACAACTGCGGCGTTGTGTCGTTGCTATTATCGTCAATTATCCAGACTTCGTAATCACCTTGCGGATATTTCAGACTACAAAGATTCTTGACTAAATTGGCAATAACTGCTTCTTCATTTTTCGCCGCCACTAACACAGATACTTTTGGTAAATTACCCAGCATTTCCTCTTGGTAGGGGAAAATAATTTCTTCCCCTACTAAGTGTTCTTTGCCTGGTCTAGCAAACACAATCCTCAGGGCATGAATTCCTAAGACAGTGGTCAATCCTAGGATAAAAATAGAACCCCAAGAAACTAAATGTAAAGCGATCGTGCCGCTCCAGACAACAGTCAAAACTAGAGCGGCTTTTTTTCTCCGACCTTGAAACCGGGATGGTAAAAACACAGGATCGGTTTCTACCTCTTCTATCTCCAACTCATCATCTCCTGATAGGTCAGAAAATAAAGAGTTGAGCGGATCAAGCTCGTTGTAAGAATCGTTTTCGGGCCAGGAATTCGCTGGCATAAGTTACTTGATTCAATAACCAGTATTTGTCTACACCCATAAAGAAGCTGGGTATCAGGTAACACCAAACCGTGCAACCTTCACACACTTTTAGCTTACCTTGAGATTGGCGATACTCTTCTACTTCTTCAGACTCACGATACAGGTCATAAAGTCGCCCGTTAATCGCAACTCCAGTTTGGGCAAAATGGTAACAAGGTAGTAGCAGTTCGTCATTGGGAGAAATCGCAATCACGGCATCCACCGCCTTACAGCGCGGATTTTTGGTATCATTGCCCCCAGCTTCGATAAAAGCCAATGCAGCCTTATTGTAGCCGACATTTTTATATTTCCTCGCAGCGGTTTCGATTGCCGCTACCATTTCTGGGGTGGGATTCTTATTAGAGTTGTATTGGTCATAAGCCGTAAAAGCGGGATTTAGCCAGACGCGAGCAGCTAGTTTTTGTCCTAATGCTGCGACTTCTTGAATGCGATCGTAGTTTTGGGCAGTAACGGTATGATTTAGTACCGGGTACTCTCCTAAAGATTGAGCGATCGCTACCGACTCTACCAAATTGTCAAAAATCTTCACCCCACGCGACTGGTCGTGAGTTTCCGCATCCCCACCATCCAAGGAAAAATTCAAAAAGTCTACTAAACCTTGAATTTCCTTAGCTTTTTTCGGATACAAAATTGTATTCGTCGTCATGCTGGTATAAAAGCCCTGACGTTTTGCCTCAGTATAAATCTCCCCGACATCATGTCGCAATAAAGGTTCGCCACCCGTAAAATCTACATATTTAGTCCCCAAACGGCGTAAATCTTCTAAATTACGCTTAATAGTTTCAAAATCAGCTTCTTTGCCCGGTTCTAATGCCCAAATGTTGCAAAAGTGACAGCGGGCATTACAGCGATAGGTCAAGTAATAATTTGCAACCAGCGGAGCCATAGTCTAAACCCACTAAAAGTTTTCCTTAAGACATCTTTAAACGGAGTTAACCAACAGTCAACATTCTTTTGGTAGTGGTTGGTGGTTGGTTGTTAGTAGGAGCGTTGGAGCGTGAACCACTGCGTTGCTTATTTTCCACTCGGCACGTTTTGGGGGGAAGCTTCCACTCCATAGCTGCCTTTGAAAGTTGTAGCAAGTGGTGTTAGCGCAGCGATCTTCGATTTGTTGAGCGTCACCCGAAGGGTGGTTAGTGGTTATTGTACCAACCATTACCCATTCCCCATCCTCCATAGTTATGCATCACAATTTTTTGGGAACACTACTCAAAGTTACCTGCATCCCCAGTTGTCAACTAACTAGAGGAGTATTAAATTATGTCTTTTGAGCAACTCCAGCCAGCGACTCAACAACAAGCAAGCGTCTATTTACCTTACGTTCAGGGCAGCAAGCGAGATTTTTTGCGTTATGCCATCGGTCTTTATCAAAAAGGCGTTTTAGAAGGAAAACGCAAAATAGAAGGCAGCGAGCATGTTCCCTTTGTCGCTACTTGGAATATTGCCACCCTACCTTCAGACTTAACTCGTTGCCGATTGCAGTTTGATGGCGATGCGGAGTTAAGTTATGAACTGATGATGGCAAGTTTCGAGTTGATTAATTTTTTAATTGAACTGATGGAAAATTATAAGCGCTATCGCTTGACTGATTTTTCACAAGCATTTTACCGCAAACTGCTGCGTGTAGAGGAATAAACAAGGCAAAGCGGGGAAATATAATTCAATAATTCTCGGTTTTAGCAACTTCGCCCAAAAAAGGTACGATTTTGAGCTATCTATTAAAGTGTCCTTGAAATTTGGGCGATCGCTTCTATAAATCAGTTTGGTAGCAACCGGTAAGCGCAAACTTCGACCTAGAATTAGGATCTAGCTGGGTTCTACTGACTTTTAAAATAAGGAGTGCGTGTGTGCCGAAATCCGCTAAGTATTTGCTGATTGGCTCAACCGAGAGTTACAGTGGCAAATCTGCCACTGTTTTAGGTTTGTCGCATCAGCTACAGAAAAAAGGATTAGATATTGCCTACGGGAAACCGCTAGGTACAAGTTTGAGTGAATTTGAAGGAAACGTAGTTGAGGAAGATGTGCAATTTATTGCCAACAGCCTCAATTTACCTTCAAACCGGATTGCACCAACAATGCTTGCTTTAAATGAAGTCGCTATACAAAAACGCTTCCGTGGAGAAGACAAAACTGATTATCGTGCCTCTTTAGCACAGCAATATTTACAAATATCTAGAGGGGATTTGGTATTGTTGGAGGGTCCTGGGGATTTGTCAGAAGGTAATTTATTTGGCTTGTCTTTGCCGCAAGTGGCTGATGTTGTCGATGCGGCTGTGTTGTTGGTATGTCGTTATCAATCGCTGCTTTCAGTTGAGGGGCTGTTATCTGCGAAAGAGCGTGTAGGCGATCGCTTAATTGGTGTTGTCCTCAATGATATCCCCCCAGCCCAAATAGAAGCTGTTGATACCCAGTTGCGTCCGTTTTTGGAACAACAAGGTATTCCCGTACTCGGAATGTTGCCAAAAAATGACTTACTACGCAGTGTTAGCGTTGGCGAATTGGTCAAGCAGTTAAAAGCCGAAGTTCTTTGTCGTAGCGATCGCCTAGATTTAATGGTGGAAAGTCTAGCAATTGGGGCGATGAATGTCAACTCGGCGGTCAAGTATTTCCGCAAACGGCGAAATATGGCGGTAGTTACCGGAGGCGATCGCGTGGAAATTCAACAAGCTGCTTTGGAAACCTCCACTCAATGTCTCATCCTTACCGGACAACTCCCACCTCCCCTTTTTATCCTCAATCGCGCTGAAGAACTAGAAATCCCCATTTTGTCAGTTGACCTAGACACCCTCACCACCGTAGAAATTGTCGATCGCACTTTTGGTCAAGTGCGCGTCCACGAACCAATTAAAGTTCACTGCATTAGTCAATTGATGGCTGAACATTTCGACATTAACCGCTTGTTGTCTCAACTCGGCTTAAATCCCGCAGTGGCTTTACCCTGAAGCTAAATTTGTTCCAACACTGTGCGGGGCGCTTTTTTCCTAGGATGTAGCAGCAGTCCTTGAACATTATCTGACGACGGTTCGGGAATTTTTCGCTCCAAGTGAGCGGCACAGGGATGAGATAAACGGGTAAAATAACCTTCTGTTACCATGCGGCAGTGAGCCTCCAACCTATTTGGTAGGCTGCTGTCTGCTTGTTCCCAATGAACCACCGCAGCTTCATCGCACCAAGTTTGAATGTGTTGCATGGCTTGGCGGTGTGCCCCGGAGTTACGATAGTTCTTCATCGCCGACTGATTTTCCCAGGTGGTTATCGTCCAATAAGCCCCGTAACCATCTCTGAAAATCTTGCCTTTGAGAAATCCTGAGATATTGATAATTTGCCATGATGAAAGTACATTGTGCCACACAAAAGGTAGTAGATGGCGAGGGGACTTGAGATGTAAGCGCGTGATGGAAACGAACACCATAGTAAAATACCTCTTTTTGCTTGAATCTGGATGTGATTTTTGTGCAACTAATCTAATATTCAATTAGTTGAATATATTTCTAGTATATTCAACTAATTGCATAGGTCAAGTAAAGAATTGTTATGGCTTTAGCGCACGCGATATTGGCATCTCTTGTTGACAGTCCTTGTAGTGGGTACGACTTGGCAAAACGATTTGATGGCTCTGTGGGCTTTTTTTGGTCAGCGAGTCACCAGCAGATTTATCGAGAGTTGTCCAAGCTTGAGGATAACGACTGGATAACTGCCGAGATAATTCTCCAAGAAGGACGCCCAGATAAAAAGCTCTACCGCGTTACAGAGTCGGGACAACAGCAGCTTAACGAGTGGATTGCTACTCCTTGTGAACCCACACCAATTAAAGATGATTTACTGGTAAAGCTTTTTGCCGGCTATGTTGCCGATCGCCAGACAATATTGGCAGAACTAGAGCATCACCGCAAAGCTCATCAAGAACGATTGTCAACATACAAAGATTTAGAGCAGCGGTGCTTTCAGAATCCTCAACAACTACCACAAGCAGAAAAATTTCAGTACCTAACT
This sequence comes from Plectonema radiosum NIES-515, assembly GCF_025753815.1. Taxonomy (GTDB): domain Bacteria; phylum Cyanobacteriota; class Cyanobacteriia; order Cyanobacteriales; family Nostocaceae; genus Hassallia; species Hassallia radiosum_A. The sequence continues at coordinate 18,831 of NZ_JAOWRF010000083.1, forward strand.
CTCCTTAATGGCATTCGTTATGAAACGAATTGGCTGGTTTGGTGTGAAGAAGTAACCCAGCTATTAAATTGACCAAGCAAAAAATTGTATTAATCTTTCACCACAAGCAGATTCGTATCTACACTCTGTTTGGTAGAATATCTGGGTTGTTTAATCTGATTCTGTCCATCTTTGAGTCAGTCCATAGACCTTATTAACCTCGATACATTAGCCCAAGAACTGGCAACTATCCAGCAAACAGGTTCTAAACGAATCGCCTTGTTAGGGTCTCGCCACGTTCCGATTACGCATCAAAGCCTCATTGAGATGATGACCTATGCCCTGGTTTTATCCGGGAATCGAATCATTACCTCTGGTGCCACAGGTACCAATTCAGCTGCCATCCGGGGAGCAATGCGGGCTGATGCCAATTTATTAACGGTGATTCTACCCCAAAGCTTGGAACGCCAGCCCAATGAATCCCGCCACCAATTAGAACAGGTAATGCATCTGGTTGAAAATCCCAGTAACGATCATCTGTCTCTTGGTGAAGCTAGTTACCTCTGTAACAAGGAAATTGTTTCTCGTTGCCAACAATTAATTTGTTTTGCTTTTCACGACAGTCGCACTTTGTTGCAAACTTGTGGTGAAGCAGAAGAACAAAGAAAGGTGGTGACACTGTTCTACTTTGATTAGTCATTAGTTATTTGTACGAGTGTCGTTGGTATGTGTATTTTTCACTAATGACCAATGACTCTTAACTAATGACTAATGACTAACCCTCTTTTATCACTCTGGAGAATCAAGCCCTGACGACTGGAAGTCGCAGAGTTTACAGGCACACAAACGCTCGTCCGCATGACTTGGACTAACCTGAAAATAAAGTTTAAAATTTACTCTCGCAAGAGTAATAAAAGAGCGCTAATGACTAATGACCAATAACCAATGACTATTTTTTTGTACTCTATCGTAGCCGCTGCGGTGCTAATTTACCTGCCGTTTTTGGTGGTGGGTTATGCTCGTATGCGTGTGGGATACGATCAGTCGGCTCCCCGTGCTATGTTTGACAAACTTCCACCCTACGCGCAAAGAGCTACCTGGGCACATCAAAATTCTTTTGAAGGATTTATGATTTTTGCTGCCGCAGCTTTGATGGCATACGTAACCGGTGTGAATTCTCCTCTCGCAGCAGTGGCAGCGATCGCCTTTGTTGCGGCTCGGTTGCTATACTCAATCTTTTATATTTTGAATATACCCCTAATGCGATCGCTCATGTTTGCTGTTGGCTCCTTCAGTTGGGGTACTCTTTTCGCTCTCAGCATCATCCAAGTTAGCTAGGGATTGGTTGTACTGGGAACTGGGAACTGGGAACTGGAGACTGGTTGTACTGGGGACTAGAGAATGAAATAAAATTTTTCCTCACCCTAACCCTAGTCCCTAATCCCTAATCCCTAATCCCTAGTACAACCAGTCCCTAATTTCCACTACAATCAGTCCCTAATCCAAAATGTTCTATGGCTTCTACCTATTCCTTTGATATTGTCAGCGATTTTGACAGACAAGAATTGGTCAACGCCGTCGATCAAGTTGTCCGAGATGTTAAAAGCCGTTACGATCTTAAAGACTCTCAAACTACTGTCGAATTAGGCGAAGACAATATTACTATCAGCACCGACAGCGAGTTTACCTTAGAGTCTGTACACACCATCCTGCGCGAAAAAGCCGCCAAGCGCAGTCTCTCTCAGAAAATTTTTGATTTTGGCAAAGTTGAATCAGCCAGCGGAAACCGCGTCCGTCAAGAAATCAAACTCCAAAAAGGCATTAGTCAAGAAATTGCCAAGCAAATTTCTAAATTGATTCGTGACGAATTCAAAAAAGTACAAGCGTCAATTCAAGGTGACGCTGTACGAGTTAGCGCTAAAGATAAAGATGACTTGCAAACTGTAATTCAGCGGTTGAAGCAAGAAGACTATCCGGTGGCTCTACAATTTACCAATTATCGGTAAATAAAGTTGGCAGGAGCGGTAGAGACGTTCGAGTGGAACGTCTCTACGGTAAAAGTAGAAAAGCGCAAGAAGCGGAGTTAGTAGTTAGTAGATGGTGGTTAGTGGTAAATATTAACAACGCTCCAACGCTCTCACGCTCCAACTATCCACTAACCATTCCCGATGCTTTTTTGAAATGCTGGACGTTGAGTCATCTGCTTGATGTAGTTCGATACAGCTGGGTAAGCGCTCAAATCTAACTTCAGCATCATGGGAATGTAACCCAAAATAGAACCCACTGCTACATCAGCAACGGTGAATTCCTTACCTAGTATGAAAGGTTGCTGCTCTAGAATTTGATTCAGGGGAGTCATCAAGCACAGCATTTCTCGCTCTCGACTAGCTTCGACAAAAATTCCTGTAGCCAAGCTGGAATTGGCAAATAACACCCACTGAGCAATTATTGCGCGTTCCTCTACTGAAGATGGCATTTTGCCATATTTTTCGGCGAGATACAGCAAAATTGCTCCTGATTCCCAAAGCTGAAAATCTCCGTCTACAATTGCCGGGACTTTCCCCATCGGATTAATTGAGATAAATTCGGGTTTGCGGTGTTCCCCAGCTTGCATATCAAGCTTGACAAATTCCTAAGGAATAGCCAGTTCTTCTAGATACCACTTGACAATTGATGCGCGACTGCGATCGCCACCGTAAAGCTTCAACATAATTACCAAAGATAAATGAAGTATCAAGGATGAATGATGAACTGAAGAAGTGGGATACAATCCCTGAGTACCAACCGTGAGATTTACCTCATATTTTATACTTCACAGCAATTGAATCTTTTAAAGAACTTTGTGCGTGTGGGAATGTTGTTTAACGTTATCTTCCTTGTTAACAACTCGTTTAGCATTTAGTACCCGCTTGCGCTCAGTGGAATATTTGAAATCTGTATAAGTTGTACCCAGAGGAATCAGGGATTTTGCGATTTCGCGACGCTTGTATGTGCGAGCAGCTGCAAACGCTCTCGGCACGAATTCCTCTCCAAATTGAGCGTTGACAGGAAAGCCATCTGGTAAATATTGCGTATTTCCATCCAATACAGATGCCAAAGTTGTTCCACAAGCCAGCTTATACGAGGTGGGAATACCTTTGAAAATCGCTTCTAAAGCCGCAGAGGGGATAGGTTCTATAACTTCGACTTCATGAACTTCTCCATCTTCTTTGATGAAGCACGTAGCCAAGCCGATCACGATGTAATCATCAGTTGCTAAGTCGGGAGCGTTCGCGTAGGAAATTGCAGTTGTCATAAGAAAATTTTCGCTCTTATCTAAAAGTCAGATTCAGAAATTGGGTAGTGGAAAGAAAATTCTTACTTTTTTTGCAAAAATTTCTTCATTGATGTGAATGATCGCAAATTTTCTGGGAATAATAAACCGTCGAGGTTTTTAGGTTCGCCTAAACCCCTTGAAAAATAAGGGTTGTGTAAATTCATGTTTGAGTTTTACATTACCAATTGCTCATACCCAGTATCCCCTTTGTCTCTACAAAGGGCTTGTTGGCATTCTACCAAGTTGTCGCTCTTACTTGTTGACTAGTCTATTGGATTGAGAGATTGCTATTTCTGGAATAGGACTTGGGGATGAAGTATCTATTATCAGGTTGAAGCATCAATTATTGGTATAGGGCGAACACTCCTACTTATTCTTAATACTTGTACTCAAGTACTCATAGACACCTTAATAAGTGACACAGGGACGAGACCACTCTTAACAAGAAAATTATAAGTTGATCTTACAGAGCAAGAGGCTCAGGCAGGAAAATATGAATACAAACCCATTTTTAGCATCTGAGAGTGAGCAAAATTATTTAGAAAATATTGTATTAAAGAATACAAAAAATGCTCGACGACATCAGGCTAACAGTAGCGGGGAATCTGCTAATAAAGACAGTTACTTACGCTCTTGTGCTTTGAGATTAGCCCAAATCGGAGATTACACCGAAGCGATCGCCCTACTAAGTCAATTAATCAACCGCCATCCCCACAATGCCGTAGACTACAATAACCGGGGGCTGATTTATTTTCAAAGTGGTGAAAGACAAAAAGCCTTCTGGGATTACAACAAAGCACTACATCTCAACCCCAGGTTAGCTAGCGCTTATAATAATCGCGCAAATTACTACGCGGCTTGTGGAGAATTAACATCGGCAATCGCTGACTACGATCGGGCGATTGATTTGCACCCCAGCCATGTTCGGGCACAGATTAACCGAGGCATTACCTTACGTGACTTAGGACAATACGAAGAAGCAATTGACACTTTTGAGGTAGCATTGCTTTTCGGTCAACTAGAACACCATATTTTAGCTGAACGGGGCAGAACTTATCATCTGTGGGGCGATTGGAATTATGCGATCGCTGATTATCGCCGCGCTTTGAATCAACTACCGCTCCTAAGCACTCATAAAGATGAACCTAGCTGGCGTTTGCGTTTACAAGTCGAAAATTGGTTGGGTGAGTTGCTGTGTTCTTAGTCAGAAGAGAAAACACAGTAATATATTCTGACTTTTAAATCCTAACTTTTAACTCCGAGTATTTTTAGGGCGATCGCGCTTGCTGGAAGTCTGGGGCTATACGTACAAAGCCTGCTTAGGCAGGCTTCAAAAGGTTCAATAAATGGCAATACGGTTCACATAAGCCGAAAAAACAGTGGTAGAGACACGATTTATCACGTCTCTACATAGCTATGTGGGCGGGTGTTGTACCATTGCAATTAGTTGCTGGTGAAGCGATCGCTGATTCTCATTTCCAACCAGGATTACTCCACCGACTCCCGCGACACTCATTACACCCGCGTGCAGATAAAATTAAATGCATCAATTATGCCAATTGACGTAAGAAAAACTTCCGTCCCAATGCTCGTACTTTTCATAACATCTGTCAATCAGATTAATGTAACAGTATTTCCCATGAGCATCTAACTTGATTAACCCTTTCCAGGTTTGAGGATTAATCACACCATCGGCGGTCATTTGGCAGGATACCTGAAAATCTTTGACAGCAGCAGCAGTTTTTTGTTGAAAGACACCATCGACTGCACCAGAGTAGTAACCAGCGTATCTTAGTGCCTCTTGAACAGCTTTAACTACCGAACTAGCAGTGCCAACACGCAACCGTGGCAAGCTCCCAGGTCCTTCAGACAAGAAAGCCCAAGTTTTTGGTCCGACAATGCCATCTACCGGTAAAAAAGTCAGGCATTGCAGGTATTTAACTGCAATTAAAGTGTTTTGATTAAAGTAGCCAGTTTCTGCCACATTTTGGGGAAACGACGATGCGGTATCAAATTCGCTTAATCGCTGATTGAGAACTTTTTGCATTTGTTTGACCTCTTCACGACTTGCACCTAATTCTAGGGTCGGTCTGTGGAGAAAACATGGAATTACCCTCACCATAATCTAGATATCTCCTTGATGCTTTTTGGCTGATAAAAAAATATCCATATGGTTTATGCTGATTCCGGAGAATCTTTGGTGTAATTTTTTAGGTGTAGCTTGATGCCTACAGAAAATTAGTATAAATGCCCAAAGTATCCATTGGATTGGTAATACATTACCGAAAAGGGGAAAGGGGAAAGGAATTAATTCTTCATCTCCCCCCCTGCTCCTTTTGAGTAGTCAAAATGAAATTAACAAATTTTATACATATTAATCTAGAAAATACTGAACCATGAACTTGATAGCCAAGCTATATTAATAACTCACGTCATGTAAATGAAGTGTGCAAGGAGACGGGTGCATTTACTTACCATTGAATATGAATCAACATCAACCCCCAGATTGGGAAGATGTCCGTGCTGCTTTTCAAAAAATTTGGGGTTATGATGATTTTCGTCCGCCACAAGGAGAAATCATCCACTGTCTGCTGACAGAAAAGGACGCATTAATTATTATGCCCACAGGTGGCGGAAAGTCTATTTGCTTTCAGTTGCCGGCACTGTTACAAACAGGATTAACGCTAGTAATTTCGCCGTTAGTGGCCTTGATGGAAAATCAAGTGCAGGAACTACATCAGCGCAACTTGAGTGCAGCACTTTTGCATAGTGAATTGCCTTCTAGCCAACGACGTAGGGTTTTGCAAGCTTTGGAACGACAACAGCTAAGATTGCTGTATTTATCGCCAGAAACTTTACTGAGTCCGCCAGTTTGGGAAAGATTGTGTCAGCCGCAGTTAAAAATTAATGGATTGATATTAGATGAGGCACATTGTCTAGTTCAATGGGGCGACACATTTCGACCAGCTTATCGAAGATTGGGGGCGGTGCGACCAGCGCTGCTCAAATTCAAACCACAGGGAACACACATCAGCGTAGCCGCTTTTACCGCCACCGCCGATGCTCTGGCTCAAAAAACTATTAAAGAAGTCTTAAGATTAGAGCAACCAGCGTTTTTTCGTGTTAATCCGTACCGTTCTAATCTTAACCCCAGCGTTCGCATTGTTTGGACTCCAAGAGGCAGAAAGCAACATTTATTAAAGTTTATTCAAGAACGGAAACAAGAACCTGGGCTAGTTTATGTACGCACTCGGAGAGATAGCGAGAATTTAGCTGAGTGGTTGACACAAAAGGGTTATTCTACAGCTTCTTATCATGGGGGATTGGGTGCAGAAAAACGCCGTGCAGTAGAAGCGAGTTGGCTAAGTGGAAAAATCATGTTTGTTGTTTGTACTTGTGCGTTTGGGATGGGGATAAATAAGCCAGATGTGCGTTGGGTGATTCACTTCCACGCACCGCATTTGCTTTCGGAGTATGTGCAAGAAATTGGACGCGCTGGAAGAGATGGGAAACCAGCAGAAGCGTTGATGTTGATTAGTGAACCTACAGGATGGTTAGATCCAGAGGATAAGCAAAGACAGAAGTTTTTTGAGGAAGTAATGCGATCGCAACAACTTTCCGCACAACAATTAATGAAAAAACTGCCGAAAAAAGGGGAAGTAAATGCAGTAACCAAACAATTTCCCGATGGTGCTGTTGCTCTTTCTCTTCTCCACAGCAGCGGTCAGTTAAACTGGCTTGACCCTTTCAATTACAGCATTGGAGAAAGCCTTCCCAAGCAGTTAACGACGCAATTACATGCTGCAAAGCAAATGAATCAATATCTTACTACCAGACAGTGCCGCTGGCAATTTTTGTTAAATGCCTTTGGTTTTGACAAAGAAGCGGCAAACTGCCAATGTGGACATTGCGATAATTGCAGGAAGTAGTTAGTTCATGGTTGGAGCGTTGATGGTTGGAGCGTTGATGGTTGATATTTATTCACAACTAACCACTATCCACGCTCCTCCCAACTCCCAACTCCCAACTCCCAACTCCCAACTCCCAACTCCAAACTCCCAACTCCCAACTCCCAACTCCCAACTCCCAACTCCAAACTCCCAACTCCAAACTCCAAACTCCAAACTCCAAACTCCTAACTCCAAACTCCTAACTCCAAACTCCTAACTCCTAACTCCTAACTCCTAACTCCCAACTCCCAACTCCCAACTCCCAACTCCCAACTCCCAACTCCCAACTCCCAACTCCCAACTCCTAACTCTTTTAAAACTGCCGTAAAAAGCGCAAATCGCTATTGTACAATCTGCGAATATCATCCATTTGGTGTAGCACCATCGCAAAGCGTTCAACACCAAAACCGGCGGCAAATCCAGTGTAAACTTCTGGGTCGTAACCTACAGCTTTCAGCACATTAGGATCGACCATACCGCAGCCCATAACTTCTAACCAGCGACCATTCCACTGCAAATCGACTTCCGCAGAAGGTTCTGTAAACGGGAAATAACTGGCACGGAAGCGAATTGGTAGCTCACCAAACATTGCTTCTAAAAACAACTTAATAGTGCCTTTGAGGTCTGTAAAAGTTAGTCCTTCGTCAATTGCTAAAAGTTCGATTTGATGAAAAACTGCTGAGTGGGTAGCGTCTACATCATCTTTCCGATAAACTCGTCCTGGGGCTACAATCCGAATCGGTGGTTCTTCGGCTTCCATGTAACGAATTTGTACACAGGAAGTTTGAGTACGTAGGAGATTTCCGTCTGGGAGGTAGAAAGTATCCTGCATATCACGGGCAGGGTGGTCGGGGGGGGTATTCAGAGCCTCAAAGTTGTAGTAATCTGTTTCCATCTCTGGACCTTGAGCCACGGTGTAGCCCATACCGACAAAGATATCCAGCGCTTGGTCGATAATGCCATTGAGGGGATGAATACGTCCTTGAGGGCTGTAAATTCCCGGCATTGTTACATCTAGAGTTTCTGCTTCTAGTTGTGCGTGAATTTGAGCAGCTTCTAAAGAAGCGCGTTGTTTGTCTAAACTAGTTTGAAGGGTTTCTTTGACTGTATTGCCGATCGCCCCAATTGAGGGTCGTTCTTCGGCACTTAATTGTCCCATACTCCGTAACAGCGTGGACAATTCCCCTTTTTTCCCAAGGTAGCCGACTCTTAGTTCTTCTAAGCGTTCTAAGCTATCGGCAGAGAAGATCGCTTTTTCTCCTTCAATTCGCAGTGCTAAAAGTTGAGCCTCTAAATTGCTCGGCTGATTCGTCATTTCTTACAGTTATTAGTCATTGGTCAACAGTCAACAGTCAACAGTCATTGGAAAAATGACGCTAGACAAAAACCTTGATATGCCATTGATGAGTCAAAGGCAAGGGTTAAAGCAAACCTCTTTTTACCAGTTTAAAGGCTATTGTCCAAGGGAAGCATGTTTTTTTGTTCTTTGCCTGTGATGCCTGACATTGACAATTGTCTCTTAACTATTGACTATTGACTATTGACTATTGATTGAAGACTTATGAAATTATTAATTAGCAATGATGACGGGGTTGCGGCTTTAGGGATTCGGACTTTAGCCAATTGTTTGGCACAAGCTGGTCATGATGTGACTGTAGTGTGCCCGGATCGCGAGCGATCGGCAACCGGACACGGACTAACTTTACACCAACCAATTCGCGCCGAAATCATTGAATCTGTCTTTCATCCTGCTGTGAATGCCTGGGCTTGCGATGGTACTCCCTCTGATTGTGTTAAATTAGCGCTGTGGGCTTTGCTTGAGTCTCCCCCTGATTTGGTTGTTTCTGGCATTAATCAAGGCGCTAATTTGGGAACCGAAATTCTTTATTCCGGAACTGTTTCCGCCGCAATGGAGGGTATAATTGAAGGTATTCCCAGTGTGGCACTGAGTCTTACTAGTCACACCTGTAAAGATTTTCAACCTGCTGCTAACTTTGCAAAAATTTTGGTAGATCAAATATCGGCGAACCCCTTACCAGAATTGATGTTGCTTAACGTCAACATTCCTGCCATCAACTGGTCAGAAATTGCTGGAGTGACTATCACCCGTCAGGGAGTGCGACGGTACGTAGATGTTTTTGACAAGCGCATCGATCCGCGTGGAAAAACATACTACTGGCTAACCGGAGAAGTTTTAGAAGATGTGGAACCGCCATCGGATTTAAACTTACCACAAAATGTGCCTACTGACGTGGATGTTATCCGTAAAAACTACATCAGTATAACGCCATTGCAATATAATCTCACCTATGCAGGTGGCGTTAATCACTTGTCTGAGTGGGAATTTAAGTTGACTTGAATAATTTATGCACAAGCGAGGTAGAAAAGCTTGTTAAATGCATGACAAAAAAATTTAGGCTATAAAGTAGGAGCACTCTTGTAAAAAGATGATACATATACGCCGAAAAAAGTCAATAAATTTGCCTTGCAGGCTCCAATCAAAAGCAAGAGCAAGATAACCAAATTAAGCAAAACTTCCAAAAGGGTATGCTGTTTTCCCAATAAATTCTCCGTCTGACAAAGCGCGGAGATACAGCATAAACTTGACAAAATAAGTAACAATTTCTTTTATCGATCGCCCGCTCAGTATGCAGCAAGGCAACACCCATGTCTAGTAGGATAGAGAATCAATTTACCGTACAATTTTGGGGCGTTCGCGGCAGCATCCCCAGTCCAGGATTACATACCGTTCGTTACGGGGGTAATACCCCTTGCGTTGAGATGCAAGTAGGCGGTAAACGCTTAATTTTCGATGGTGGTACGGGACTGCATGTTTTGGGGCAATCGTTATTGCGCCAAATGCCCATAGAAGCTCATATATTCTTCACGCACTCGCACTGGGATCACGTGCAGGGATTTCCCTTTTTTAGCCCAGGTTTTGTCAGGGGAAATGACTTTCATATTTATGGTGCGATCGCTCCTGATGGTTCCACCGTCGAACAGCGGCTAAATGACCAAATGCTGCATCCAAATTTTCCCGTACCTTTGCAAATCATGCAAGCAAATTTGGATTTTTACAATGTCAAAGCCGGAAAGCCAATCAAAATTAATGATATTATCGTCGAAACGGCACCTCTAAACCATCCGGGTGAAGCCGTAGGATATCGAGTTAATTGGCGGGATGGTGCGGCTGTTTATATTACTGATACTGAGCATTTTCCCGACAGGTTGGATGAAAATGTGATGTGGCTAGCTCGTAACGCCGATATCCTCATTTATGACTCCACTTATACCGACGAGGAATATCATTCGCCAAAGTCGCCGAAAATCGGTTGGGGACATTCCACATGGCAAGAAGCTGTGAAAATAGCCAAAGCAGCTAACGTCAAAACTTTGGTAATTTTCCACCACGATCCAGCACACGACGATGAATTTTTGGATCGTGTCGGTCAAGAAGCGGCAGTGCAATTTCCTGGTGCGATCATGGCACGGGAAACAATGCAACTTCAGGTTCCCATATCCATGCCCTTATCAGAACCTATTCCTGTTAGTGAGTTTTCTGCTTAAAGGTTGTAGTCGAAGCGATAGGAGATTTTAGTTTAGATTGGTGATAAACAGCTTTATCGCCATATACCCCAACTATGAGCCGCGAAACCGTTAAAGGCTGGTGTAGACAGTATGATCCCCAACTTGAATTACAGGAATGCGGGTTCTTGCGTAGGAGCGCTCTGAAGCGGATGAATGGCAGTTAAGCTGAACGGCAGAAGCGAAAAGTTTGTTGAGGATGAATTTATTCTCCCGAAAACTCGCCTAGAAAAATGAATTTTTCCTGAACTGCTTCACAAACCTAAAATCCCCGAATCGACGTGGTAAATCTGTCTCAAAATGGGTGTGCTGTCTGGGTTGCTTCTTCTACCGAAGGGCTGAAGACGCCTACTGCTGTTGCACTGGGCAAATTTGATGGTGTCCATCGCGGGCATCAAAAAGTAATTGCACCAATTTTGCAACAAGCAAAGAGAGAAAATAGAGAGAAAGAAAGTAATACTAATTACATCTACTCAACAGTTGTCACCTTTTATCCCCATCCCCAAGAATTTTTTACAGGGATACCTCATGCTTTGTTGACACCAGTGGATGAAAAAGTGCAACAGTTGCGATCGCTTGGCATCGAACAACTAGTACTATTACCCTTTGGCAAAGAATTAGCCGCGTTGACTCCCGAAGAATTCGTAGAACAAATTCTCGTGCAACAATTGCAATGTCAGCAAATTAGCGTCGGGGAAGATTTTTGTTTTGGTAAAAAGCGCAGTGGTACCGCCAAGCATTTACAATTTATCGCCGCCAAGTATAACATTCCCGTTACCATCGTTGCCATCCAAACTCATGCAGGCAAGGAGAGTATCACTGACACACTAGAGGAGGCTCGTATTAGCACTTCACTAATTCGTCAACATTTGGCAAACGGCAACATCGAACTAGCAAACCAACTTTTAGGGCGTCCTTATACCCTCATCGGTGTTGTCGTCCAAGGTCAACAAATTGGTAGAACTATTAACTTTCCCACCGCTAACTTACAATTACCTAAAGAAAAGTTTTTGCCCCGTCAAGGTGTTTACGCGGTTAGCGTTTGTATCGAAGACAACCAAACTTCCCCCATCAAAGGCGTAATGAATATAGGCGATCGCCCAACTGTAAATGGCACTAATCTAACTGTAGAAGTGCATCTGCTTGATTGGGTTGGCGATTTGTACGGCAAAAATCTGACAGTGCAGCTCGTCAAATTTTTGCGCCCAGAACAAAAATTTTCTTCTCTAGAAGACTTAAAAACGCAAATTCAACTTGACTGCATTGCGACAAAACAAGTGCTGAGTGGGAATACTAATGAATGAGAGTTAGGAGTTAGGAGTTAGGAGTTAGGAGTTAGGAGTTAGGAGTTAGGAGTTAGGAGTTAGGAGTTAGGAGTTAACTTTTGACTGTTGACTGTTGACTATTAACTGTCAATCAACAACGCTCCAACGCTCCAACGCTCCAACGCTCCAACGCTCCAACCAACCATTCCCCCAGTACATGAGAGAAAAAATTGACGCCCTAACACAAAATCTCGCTCTGACCATCGTTGGCAAAAGTGAGGCAATACGCTTAGTGCTAGTTGCTTTGCTAGGTGGTGGTCACGCTTTACTAGAAGATGTCCCCGGAGTCGGTAAAACCCTGCTTGCCAAGTCTCTAGCTCGTTCTATTGATGGCAAATTTCAACGCCTGCAATGCACCCCAGATTTATTACCTACTGACATTACTGGTATCAATATTTGGAACCCAAAAAGTGGCGAATTTAGCTTTCTCCCTGGTCCAATATTTGCCAATGTGCTGCTAGCTGATGAAATCAATCGTGCGACACCCCGCACTCAGTCGGCTTTGCTGGAAGTGATGGAAGAGGTGCAAGTAACGGTAGATGGTGTTTCTCGCGCTGTTCCGACACCGTTCTTTGTGATTGCGACTCAAAACCCCATCGAATATCAAGGTACTTTTCCCTTGCCAGAAGCGCAGATGGATCGGTTTATGCTTTCCTTGAGTTTGGGCTATCCTTCTGAGGCAGAAGAATTACAGATGCTGCAAAGCGTCGATAAAAATATCAAAGTTGCTGATTTGCAGCCTTGTATTACTTTGGCAGAGGTGCAAGAATTGCGCCAAATTTGCGCTCAGGTAAGAGTGGAAAGCTCATTACAACAGTATATTTTGGAATTGGTGCGGGCGACGCGCCAAGATGAGGAAATTTCTCTTGGCGTCAGTCCTCGCGGTACAATGGCTCTGCAACGAGCTACTCAGGCGTTAGCTTTTCTGTTAGGACGTGATTACGCGATTCCCGATGATGTGAAGTTTCTTGCTCCTTATGTTCTTTGTCATCGTCTGATTCCAGCGGGAGGACGCAGAGCAAGAAGTGTGATGGAGCGGTTATTGCGGGCTGTGCCGATTCCATAAATCTGGTTTCTCGTTCCCAGGTTCTACCTGGGATAGGACTTACGCACTGTTTTGTCGTCATTAATGCTATTCACCAAACAGTGGACAAAACTAAACATCTAGTTCAGCCACTGGACAGATAGCCAGCCAAGCGCGAAAGCTACGTTTTGAGAATCATGACACCTACAAGTGCTTTCTTTTCTTGTAGCTCTGTCGTCAAAGATTAAACAGGTCTATTTGGTTAAACCAGTGTCCTTGACCTAACAAGTTCTCAAAACATTGGCGAGGAAAACCTTACCCCAGTAATGGGAGGACAATAAATGTCTAATTTTGTATTTGTACTTGACACTAACAAGCAACCATTAAACCCAGCGCCGCCGGGACAAGCTAGGCGATTGCTAAAAGCAAAACAAGCTGCCGTGTATCGCCGTTATCCGTTTACAATCATCCTAAAATATGCGGTTCCTAATTCTGAGACAGAACCACATCAGTTAAAAATAGATCCAGGTTCCAAAACCACTGGATTGGCAATTGTGCAAGGTGAGAAGGTAATCTGGGGTGCTGAATTAACTCACCGTGGACAACAAATCAAAAACGATTTAGAGTCGCGTCGCGCTATTCGCCGCAATCGTCGTAATCGGAAAACTCGTTACCGCCAACCTAGATTTTTAAATCGTACTCGCCCTACTAGTTGGTTAGCGCCAAGCCTTAACTCTAGAGTTGAAAACATCCTAACTTGGGCTAATCGGATAACTCGATATGTGCCGATTACTGGCATATCTCAAGAGTTGGTTAAATTTGACCTCCAAGCAATGCAAAATCCACCAAATTCAGGCTCATATTATCAGCAAGGTGAACTTGCAGGCTACGAAGTTAGGGAATATTTACTTGAGAAGTGGGGTAGGAAATGCGCTTACTGCGGTGTTGAAAATGTCCCTTTTGAAGTTGAACATATTCACCCAAAATCAAAAGGGGGTAGCGATAGAGTCTCAAACCTCACGCTTGCTTGCCGTGATTGCAATCAAGGGAAAGGGAACAAAGATATTAAGGATTTTTTAGCTAAAAAGCCTGATATTTTATCCCGTATTTTGAGACAAGCGAAACTTCCTCTTAAAGATGCAGCCGCAGTTAATTCAACTCGTTGGGCATTGCTTAAAAAACTCAAAGGGATGGGTTTACCAGTAGAAACAGGCACAGGTGGCAGAACAAAATATAACCGTGTCCGGCTTGACTTACCCAAAACTCACTGGTTAGACGCTGCCTGCGTGGGGAATGTGGAAAGCCTGGAAGTTCTTACCGCTACGCCCTTGTTGATCGCAGCTAAGGGGTGGGGGAACCGACAAATGTGTACACAAGAGCAAATATGGCTTTCCTGTGAAACATAGAACACGGTGCAAAACGTTTTTTGGTTTCCAGACTGGCGACATGGTTCGGGCAATTCTCCCAACAGGGAAGTTTGCAGCTTCTCCTCATGTTGGCAGACTAACAGTTCGAGAAAGTGGTGTTTTTGAGATGAAGACATCGATAGGCAGAGTTAGCCCAGTTCGTCATAAATACTGTAAATCAATTCATCGTAACGACGGTTATATGTATGGATTTTCCACAAATGTCCAACGAATCAGTGATTAGAGGTATAGCGATCGCATGAAGCAGAACGGTGCGAGCTGGGTTTCTTCGTACCAGATTTCTGACCACCGACGGTTCGCGCTGCCAATTTTTTTGCTGATGTTTGTGGTGACGATTTGGCACTTTTTACTGCCGTTTGTTGATTACGTCCAGTTTTTGGTCTGTGTTTACTTATATCTTGAATTGGTTCGGACGATTCGTGTGGGTTGGGTTCAAAGCCTGCGATCGTTTCTCTGGGCAACCTAATAGCAATCAGTTTTTCAATATCCGCCAATATTTGATATTCATCAACGCACACTAGCGATACAGCTTCACCTTTTGCACCAGCACGACCAGTGCGACCAATACGATGAACATAATCTTCCGGTACATTGGGCAGATCGAAGTTGACTACATGGGGCAACCCGCTGATGTCAAGACCCCGCGCAGCAATGTCTGTTGCCACCAGTACCTGTAAAGTGCCATTTTTGAACTTTGTCAGAGCGAAGGTACGTGCCGACTGGCTCTTATTACCATGAATTGCCAGCGCTTGAATGCGGTCTTGTGTCAACTGCTTAACCAAACGGTCAGCTCCATGCTTCGTGCGGGTAAACACTAGCACTTGATACCACTTATCTTGCTTAATCAGATGAGCAAGTAATTGGGGCTTCTTGCGGTACTCCACCTGGTATACTTTCTGTGCCACCGTGTCGGCGGTAACGTTCCGACGTGCCACCTCGATCATCGTCGGGCGATGGAGCAGCCCTGCGGCGAGTGTCTTAATTTTATCCGAGAATGTGGCGAAAAATAGCAAATTTTGTCGCTGTTTGGGCAGGAGCGAAACGATGCGACGTATATCACGAATAAAGCCCATGTCTAGCATTCGGTCAGCTTCATCTAACACCAAAACCTCAATACCTGACAGGTTCACTGTACCCTGCTGAACATGGTCTAGAAGTCGTCCTGGCGTAGCAACCAGAATATCTACGCCATTTCTCAAACGCCGTTTTTGCGGATTAATGCTGACACCACCGAACATTGCCATCGATCTCAACTGAAGGTATTTACCATACTCATAAACACTTTCCTGTACCTGTGCGGCGAGTTCGCGAGTTGGGGTCAGAATTAGCGCCCGAATCGGTGCGTATCCACTCTTGTTGTTTTTGAAGCTATTGTCGGACGACGACAACTGATGTAGGAGCGGCAGGGTAAAACTCGCAGTTTTTCCAGTACCAGTTTGGGCACCAGCTAGTAGATCGCCACCTGATAATACAGCAGGAATTGCCTGCATCTGGATTGGCGTGGGTTTGGTGTACCCCCGCTCGGTGACAGCACGGATAATTTCATTGGACAAGCCGAGTGTAGAAAAAGACATAGTACTCCAGAAATAACATCAGCCTGTCGCTAATGGCGGCATCAGTCTAAGGCGGACGCTTACATGTTTGAAGGGCTAGATAGGCACTAACGCAAAGACGCAAAGCGAATGCCGCAGTTCTGGATCATAACAAAGTTCAGTCCGTTATGCTCATTCCTGACCGCAATCCGACATCGGAAGTAGCGGTAATTCATGAATTACCGCTACTGTTGCGGAGGCTTTTCAATTATTTTTGCGCTCATTCCTAACGAATTACAAGAAACAGACGGGAGTCTGAAAGCCCCGGAGGAACAATTGCTACGCAATGTATTCCGTGCTTCAGACCGGGGATGAAAGACGACTCGGTAGGCTTTAGCCTACCTGTAATATATCTGCAATTTCAGGCAGAGTATCAAGCAATTCCTCTACAACTTGGGTAATAGTTTTATCCTTTTTTGCAGCATACAACCGCAGTTTATTCATTCTGCGTTCAGTGATTCTGATGTGTAATTCTTTTTTTGACATAGCGTGACACAATGACGACACATTTATGTTAGCATATAGTGAAGGAGGTAAAACAAATGTATGGATGCCAACAAAATCTAATTAATCCAAATGAGGAATTAAAAGCTATCTTAGAGTTTATTTGTTCAGAGTCCCACAAGTTAACAAACTGTGGTATTTATTATGCACGCCAACTCTTTTTCAAAACTGGCAAGCTAATTGGTAAATACGATTTAGAGAAAGAGTACAAAGGAAATACCCACTATCAAGTACTTCATTCTCAAGCGGCACAGCAAATATTGAGGTCTGTAGCAGAGTCATTTAAATCATTCAAAGAATTAGAGAAGAAACACAATAAAGGCAAGTTACATTTTAAGCCAAGGATACCAGGATATCGTAAAGGTGCTGGCTACGCATTGGTGACTTATCCCAAACAAGCATTAAAACTTATTGGTGGTATTATCAAAATACCTTTAGGCAATACAGTTAAGTGCTGGTTTAAACTTGATAGTTTCACAATCCCGATGCCCCGTAATTTACGGTTTGAACACATAAAAGAACTGCGAATATTGCCAAGAAACCAGTGCTTTTATGCTGAGTTTGTTTATGAGAAAGAATTAGCCTCAACTGCACATCTGAACGAAGACTACGCTCTAGCGATTGACCCTGGCATCAACAACTGGTTAAGCTGTGTGACCAACACGGGAACAAGCTTTATTGTCGATGGGCGCAAAGTCAAAAGTCTTAATCAATGGTATAACAAGCGAGTCGCCACCTTAAAAGAAGGTAAACCGCAAGGGTATTGGGATGAACAGCTAGCCCACATCACAGAGAAGCGTAATCGCCAAATGCGATCTGGCGTAAACAAGGCAGCTAAATTAGTTGTTGACAATTGCATTAAGCATAATATTGGTACGGTTATCTTTGGTTGGAACCAGTGGCAAAGACAGGAGGTTAATTTAGGTAAAACAACTCAGTCTTTTGTTCAGATACCTACTGCCAAACTCAAAGAACGGATTAAACAACTGTGTGAATATCATGAAATTAAGTTTGTAGAAACTGAAGAATCCTATACAAGTAAAACAAGTTTTCTAGATGGTGATTTTCTGCCTACGTTCGGCGCAAAACCTGAAGGGTGGAACAAGAGCGGAAAACGAATTAAACGAGGAATGTATCGCACTGGTACAGGAATCCTAATCAATGCTGATTTAAACGGCGCGGCGAATATTTTTCGCAAAGTAGAGACACAACTGGGCTTAAACCTAGTCAAGGTCTGTAGGCAAGTTTTGACCCTTGCTACCAGATTTCGCATCTGGGAAACCAAAACTAAAAAGCTACACAGGGTGGCTTTAGCCAAGGCATTGGGGGGAAACTTCCCCCCAATGCCTTGGCTGTGTAGCAACAGTTTAGAATCCCCTCGGCAATAGCTGCGGGGAGAGGTCAATAATTATGAATTTTTGCGCTACCCTAGCAGAGTTGACAAAAACACGACTTGCTGATGATTAAGTCAGTTCTACAAACACACCGCTGCGGGAAAACTCTTCTTCTTCAGGAGTGAAGTAGGGAGCTTTATCAACAAGGTCAGGATCAAAACAGTATGTTTCTTGTAAAAATTGTCCGCTGATCACAGCCGACTCCAAATCATTGATGTAATCTTGTGCAACCAGACACGCTTCCTTGATGCCTTCCCAATCACCCTTTTGCAACAGCTTTTGCAATGTGGTTCTTGCCCCGGAGAGCCGCGATGCCGGCTTGAGCATACCATAAAGGCGGTAGATGCGATCGCTTGCAATGCTAACATGTTTGAGTGCTTTGGCTCGTGCCAACTCAGTGTCAAGGCTAGGCCAGTAGCGGGTGGTGTAGAAGGCTTTCTCATCTTTGTGATACCACTCCTCTGAGCGAGCGATGGAAGAGGAGACGGTGTTGTGCAGCTTCCAAAAGAATAAGCGCAGGGAGGAGCCATCCACTACAGTGGAGAGTTTTGCCTCCATTGACACCTCAAAGTTAGTCAATTGTTGGTCACGTCCGAGCAAAAGGTACTCCATTGGATACATTTCCACCTCTTTATTCTGCACCACATACATATTCAGGTGATGGCGGCAATAGGGGCAGGGGTACATGGTGGCAAATAGTTTGAAGAAATCCTTAAAAGCTGCCACCAGAGCTTTTTGCTCTACGTCGGTCTTGGTAGAAACAATTTCCGCAGTGGTGTGGAAAAAGCGCCATACTCCAGGTCCAATATAGTATGGGAAGCTCACCCGCATTTGCGAGTCCTTGATATCACTCCGACCTACATATATGTCAATGAATGCCACATACTGGGAAAGTGCCCCCGACTCCCGTCCAAATTCCTGACGTTCGCGCCGTTTTTGCACTCCATTCAAGTAATGGTGTGTGAGACGCCATGCTTGCTTGAGCATCAGCTTTTGTTTTGGGGTGGATTTGGGAAAGTTCTCTGCAACATCTGCCCCATAAAAGCGAAACTCCCCCGATGCCTTAGTTGTCTCATACCACTTGTCCAAAGCAGCCTCGTCAGGTACTGTGTTACTTTGAATGTCTGCGGCAGTGCTGACGCTGAATGCAGCCAGCAGCTTCGGCATGAAATCTTCATACCAATAGCGAACTTCCATCATCGCACCATCCACTTCCTCTGATGCTTGGGAGAGGATGACACGGTTCCACTTCTTCAGATACTCTTTTGGATGTTCCTCTGATTTGGCTGGTGGTGGAGCCATTTCTTGATTCAGCTCCATCTTCCGCAGTCGGTTGAGTTCGTTGATGGCAAGGACACCTTCAGCGATGTCGCGCAAGCTGAAATGCTTTTTCTTCAGGGTGATTGCAAATTCCACTCCTGCCGCAAATTTATCTTTGACATTGGCTGATTTGCGACGCGCTTCGACGATCGCTTTTTCTTCTGCCAACATCTGTGTTGTCTTTTCTATTGTCTTCCAGTTCTTGATGCGGTCTTCTAGTCGAGCATATTCATCTGTAAGGGATTCAACTACTGCATCAAGTGCGGGATGACAAGCGGATTCTACTACACCTAACCCTTTATAAAGGGCGATCGCCGTCTTCACAAACTCCACGAAGTCAGTAATTCTATAAGGTAGGTTTCTCACCCGCAGGTGGGTTTCGTGATTGGCAGAGAAACTTTCGCGGAAGCAACGGTAGGCTGCTCCCTGAATCAAACGGAACAAACCAATCTGCATTTGCAAGCGGGACGTACCGCGTTTTTGCTCGCTTTGTGGGTGTTGCGCTAGTTGTTCTTTTAGCCGCTCGATGTCCGGCTCGATCTCCGTGGCGGAAGTTTGTGTAGTGTCTTCAGTAGTGGAGGCAACTTCATCGGTTGTTGCGGTTGTTTTTGGCGTGACGAGGGGAATTGGTGAATCTGTGTAGCCGATCGCGGTTTCTGACTTTTCTGGCACTAGTTTACAGAATTCCTGAAAGTCAATTGAAGCATCGCCATCATGATCGACTTCTTTGATTATCTCATCGAGTTCTTGATCTGTCAGCCCAAATTGGCTCATCACCGCACGCATCTCGTCTGCGGTAATTTGACCGCTGCCGTTCTCGTCAAACACGCTGAATGCTAGCGTCAAACGGCTTTTGCGATCGCCTTGCTGGGACACCATCAGCGCTTTGAACTCTTCAAAATCGATAGTGCCCGACAAGTCAACGTCTACCTCCTTAATCATGTCGCGCAGCTCTGTGTCGCTGGGGTTCTGTCCTAAGGAACGCATTACCTGCCCTAGTTCTTCTGCTGAGACGGTACTGTTGCCGTCCTCGTCAAACATTTGGAAAGCTTCCCACAGCTTCCCCACCTCTTGTTCAGTCATTACCTTGTTTTCATGCTCCACAGGCATCATCAATAAATCCTCAATAATTGTTGAACTTTGCTATTTAACAGTACTGTAACAGTGCGGTTTGGCGGCACAGTGGCAGGATTGGAAAAAGCAATCGAATTGTCACTACCGTTAAAACTGCTCTTGGGTAAGCTGGAAGCGGCGTTAAAACCCGAAGAAAATTCAATCGTGTTCGCACTATCAAAGTAAAATTTGGAGTTGTGCGGGAACGCGATCGCGCAATCACGAGATTATCTTACGACCCGCATCATTCTATTAGTCAGGTTGTTAAAGCTTTTAAAGGGCGTTCCTCGCGTTTTCTAAGAGAAGAATTTCCCTTGTTTGTGCTAACGCACAAATTCACTCAGGGGACGTTTCACTGGTTACCCTCCATTCCTCCCACCACGCTCCCTGAGTACAGTTTTGATGGGGGTCTCCTGGAGGCTTGAGATGAATAAGTTCAGAAAATACGCTGTAGATAAGGATAAAACGTTAACTCAGTTGATAGAAGAGATAGTTAAGGAATCGGCAATAAAATAAAATACTGTGTTCGCTGGTCGGCGATGGCTTTAATGTTTTATGGTGTAGCCGTAAAACATTAAAACCATCTTTTCCCAACTCACTCGCAATTCATCTCAACACCAAGGGGAGTAGCACTATGGTGTGATCCTTCTTGCTGTTTTAGGTAAATTACTGTATCTCCAGGTTCAGAGAAAGGCGCGATCGCATACCCGAAAATCTCTGTGTGACAGGTGTTTTAGTTTTTGGATGTCATCAATAATCGGCAGTGAAGTGGAAAAAGTATTTGCACTTCACTGCCGATCTTTTTTGCCAGATAAAGAAAACCGAGTTCTTAATTTTGGATAAAGCCGAGCTTAGATAGTTGGCATTTGCAATTCCTTCTCAACGGGGGCTTGACCATCAGCAGATTCATGCACACGCTCAAGCCATTTTTCGGCTTTTGAGTAGTTGTCATGCTGTATCTCTTTGATGGCTTGTTTGAAGTTCAGCACCACACCCCAAACATCGCTGAAGAAGCGTTTTTCTAGCTTCATTTTGTCGAAGAAATTAACAGCTTCAGTGTTCGAGAGTCCACCTTGGGTTTTCGCGATCGCCATAAACACTTCAAACACATTGTCTGCCATCTTGGCATCGCCACAGACGTAGTAGTGACATTGCGGATGGCTGAGTATTCGCCAGACTTCTTGAGCTTTTTCTTGCATCAAGCTTTGCACATAGACTTTCTTGTCGGTCAAACGTGAGAAGGCTACTTCTAACTCAGACAGCACACCTTGATTCTGCCAACTCACAAGTTGCTCTCCATAGAGCAAGTCATTGCGATCGCGACAGCCGAAATACAAGCAAGCATCACCTAATTGTGTTTCCTGCTGCAATAGGGCTTCCCGATAATGGAGGAAGGCAATCAACGGCGCTACCCCCGTACCCGGTCCAACCATAAGCATTGGCGCGAGTGGATCGGTGGGTGGACGGAAGCTAGACGTGCGGACACTGATGCGAACCTTTGCTCCCGGTTCAAGTCCGGCAAGGTAGTTGGAGCAGAGTCCCTGACGGGTTTGGAGTGCATCCGTTTTAACTTGCAGCACTCCAACTGTGATTTGGATGTGCTGGGGATGAAGCGGAGCACAGGAGGAAATGGAGTAGAGACGTGGCTTTTGCTTCGGCAATAACTCTAGCAAGACTTCCAGTGTAATTTGGGCAGAAGGAAACTCATTGAACAGATCGACAACGCTCATGAAGTTGTCCGTAATGGTTTTCTTGAGCGTGATGCTGTCGGGATGGTCGTCTCCTTGCCGGAGAATTTCCAACCAGATTTCCAGGCGTTGTTTATCCTGGGGATTTTGTGCTACCGAGTACAGGTAGGTCAGCAGCTCGTTGAATGGTTCGCGCAAAGCGAGATCGAGGTCTTGGGAGAGAACCTGTCCGATGGTTGTGGGAACGGTAACAGGAGGTTTTTCTTCCAATTCTGTACCATCGGGCATTAGATAACGAGCTGTGAAATAGGTGTTGGGGGATACTGAGAGGCGATCGCACAACCGATTCACCAACTCCGCCGGATTGCAAGGATAAACTGCAACATGATCGCCTGTTTCATACTCCAAATCGGTATCAGAAATATCAAAGACAACATAGCGAGTAGAACGGCTACCGGGAATCACTTCTTTGAGCAGTTCGTTATTGGCAAGCACAGATACTTCGACACCTCTGTCTTTGCTCACTTCTACTGGTGAAACATTTGCGGCTTCGGTTTCACTCAAGAACGTGACGTTCAGTTTAGGTGCGGTTGCGGCTGTAGCATCGGCTGAGGTGGCATCCTCACCCAGAACGCGGCAAACCAATCCTAACCATTGTTTGAAGGTGTCGGCTTGTCCCTTGATTTCATCGCCTTTGTGGAGTGGCACAATACAGTTACCTCCCACCTTGGCGAGTGCCTTATCTACCGAAATTCCGGCAGCGCAGAAGTGGTCGTAAATGCTACTACCAATGCCCAGAACGGAGTAATTCAAACCGTCGAGGGAACCCGCAGGTTGTTGCTTCAACCAATCGAGGAACTTCTTGCCGTTTCCAGATATCTCGCCATTGCCGAAGGTGGACGTGACGATGAGTATCAGTTTCTCCGATGCCAGGGTGTCGGTGTTGTATTCATCCAGCGCCATCACTTTGGGACGGAATCGCTGGAGTTGACGAGCGGCTTTGCGCGCAAAGCCTTCAGCAGTACCTGTCTCGGAAGCGTAGAGAATGAGGATGCGGTCTTGCTTGTTTTCGTCCTCGTCGGTAAGCGTAGAGAATTTTTCCAGGTCAATACCATCTTCCACTGCCCAGCGATCGGCAGCATGGTGATAGGCTGGCTCTAGGTAGAAGTCGCGCATCTGGTGGTGCCAGACCGGACAGGCACTTCCCCCCGATGCGGGTACGACCCAACCCCAATCCCCCGGACACTCGCGTCCTGCTTTCTTCTCACGTAAGTCGTGTGCCAGGAATTGACGAGAGGCAGATTGATGGTCTACCATCGTCACCTTCGCTTTCTGGAAGGAGTACAGGATGGCAACGTTGAGTTCCAATGCTACGCGATCGCGCCACAATGTCTGCTCCGAACTGCTATCCAGCTTGAGAACTTTGGCGATGTCCTCCATCTTGTTGTAGCGGTACTCATCCAGGAAATCGCGCATAATCTCAGTACCCATGTACCAGCCATTAAAGGGGATGCAGCCGTAGTTGATGCCACCAACGTGCATTGAGAAGTTGCTAATGGCAGGGACAGCATACCAACGCAAGCCCAATGATTTGAATTCAGGAATCGTGGGATGTTCGATTTCCACTTCCAGAATCTCATCCCTATCCCAGTGGTACATCTTCGGTTCCATACCGGGAGCTTCAATCACTAGAGGCAAAATGTCGTAGTCCGTGCGTGGTTCAGAGGGTTGCCAGCCCAATTTCATAATCGCTTTGGTCAGATCCAGGTTAGCAGGATCGCCCATAATGCTACCATTCGGTTGCTCGTATGCTGCATAACGAGCTAATTGTGGATTCCAGATGCGTGGACCCCAGCGTTCCTTAGGATGTTTGGGACGAAAGACGGTCATGGTAATCTGGAGGTTACCGTCGTTTGTAGC
This sequence comes from Plectonema radiosum NIES-515, assembly GCF_025753815.1. Classification (GTDB taxonomy): domain Bacteria; phylum Cyanobacteriota; class Cyanobacteriia; order Cyanobacteriales; family Nostocaceae; genus Hassallia; species Hassallia radiosum_A. The sequence goes on from NZ_JAOWRF010000083.1 coordinate 42,968, forward strand.
GTACTGTAGGTGTTCTTTGAGTTCGCGGAATATCTCATCAGGGTCGGTAACGTGGCGGCGATCGCGTACCACCATATTATTCCACTGAATCCGCCCCACACACTTAGAAGCATTGCGCCATGCCACTTGTGCCCCATACGCCACTTCTTCATAGGTGTGGGTATAGGTTCCGGTGGCGCGTACTTCCTCTTGAATTTCCGCCCATCGTCGTGCCTTATCCTCTGCTTCCCATGCCTGCTCAGTGGCGATTAGCTCCAGGTACTGCTTGGCTTTTTTGAGCAATCGTTCCTCATTCAGCTTGGGCAGCTTGATTACATTGATAGCGCGAGCGATTAACGTCTGCCATCCCTGCCGTAACTCTGGTGTGAAGTCCGGTACGTACTTCGATAGCATGACTAGCAGGTTGTCTGCTATAGCCGGATAGGCGCAGGAGGGTATATCATCAAAACTATTCACCTGCGCTCCTAACTGCTGGAGTATCAACTCCTCAAATTCCTCGAAGTCAATCTCGCCGCTACCATCGACATCTACGCGAATAAACAGAGCCTTCAATTCGCTTAGGGAAAGGCGTAGCCCTGACTGGTGCGAGAAATCAATAAGTTCCTCGATAGAAATTGTTCCACTCCCATTTATGTCAATGCTATTAAAGATATACACACGCATATCTTGAATTAGTTGGTCTCTGCTACCACCGTCGAAGCGGTGAACCAAGAATTCCAAGACCTGAAACAGGTTCAAGGACAGATAATCCATGTTTGTCCGTCCAAAGATAGGCAGTATGAAGGGGTACTTTTCAAATAGGGTTTGAAAAAATGCCTTTCCAATCTGCTGCTGATTGTCTTTGAGTACGGTTAACGAGTCCGCCATGCGTTGCCTCACCTCTGGAAGCATTGCCTCTTCGTAGCGACGGATTGCCTCCACCATAGGCACAATTACATAGGTGTTAAAAAAGCGGTAGAGGGCAGAGTTTCCGCCTTTTGCTAAATCTTGGTGATCGTACTCTTCCAGGTAAGAAATCGATGGTAGCATCCACATCCACACCTGCCGTGCCTTCAACCAGTGCTGGGGACGCATCCCGATATCGGCAAACAGCGCACCGTAATCCTCAACCGTGTCAAAGGAATCCCCTTTTTCTGGAGGTACGCCCATTAAGGGTTCTCCAATTACATTTTGAGTTTCAGGCTGAAGTTGGTGTACGCAGCAATCAAACAATTCAAAGAAGAAATCACTCATGCTGTTGATCGCTTCCCCGAAGATGTACTCCAGTTCAGGTTCCTCTAGCAACAGGCGCTTCAAGAACTTTTCCATCTGCAATTCTTTCCATGCCCGCAGCTTGTTCCAAGAGTCTTTGACAATCACTTCTTCTGGGGGCGAGAGAAAAACAGATTCTGGCATCTCGAACTCACCCTCTATCTCAGTCCCTTTGCTGTGAGTGGGGCGAGTACCGTTCTGATTCCCCAAGATTGTCAAGGTGCTGCTACTTCCCTCACTGCTACTCTGAGTCAGGCGAGTTTTCAGCTTCAATTGAGGTGCCTGGTTCCAAGTTGTAATGGGAAATTCTAACTCGGCACTGCGCTCTCCATTCAGGCACTCCTGGGTGGCAAACGTGACTGTTCCAGCATCCTGCCAACGTTGAGTAATGTCTCCTTCCCGATAACGCAAAGTAATGGCAATCGTGCAGTCTCCCTTGTTTTTCAAATCCATCAACCAACTGGGTTGCGTGCGGTTCAGCAGATCCTTTTCCAACAAGCTTTGTCCCTCTTCGGAAACTACCTGCACATGGCATTTATACTTATAGTCATTAGAAACTGGGAAATCGCTTACAGAGACCTCAGTTAGGTGGATAATTCGTTGATTGTAATTCATACTTGAAAAATCAATGACTCAGATTTTGGGGTGAATTGATGGTATGGTCACGGCTTTTTGTAGAAACGTGACACAATAGCCTCTCTACAATAAATTATGATAAATGTAGACCACGAATCGTCATCGCCTGAGGCAATATTGTAAAAATAATATCAGGTTTTTAAGCGATCGCACTACTCCCTTCTTTTGATAGTTAGCGGTTGCAATTCCTCCTCAACGGCGGCTTGACCATCAGCAGATTCATGCAGTGCGATGAACCAGGAAAGAACAGTCCCAAGGCTATACATACAAAGGAAGCAACGCCAAAGTTCCGGGGAATCCTCACCTTCAAAACCCTAGGCTCGTAGAGCCAAGGTTTCAGGTGGGGGAGGATGTAAAAATTAGCACCAAACGCCACCTTTAAATATCTGTGAGTGAGACGAATGTCAAATCTAGTGAAGCGCAAATCCCGCCCAACAAAGCGAAAAACTATCGGTTTCATGGTGATAATTTTAGCGTGGAGTCTGGCTATGGGCTGGCTTCTGGCTTTGGCAACTAATGTACAAGCAGCTAATACGTCAGAAATCGGTACGGTTGATGTAGTGCCGGCACAATATCAGTTGGGACAGCAACTATATCTAGAAAACTGTTCTAATTGTCACATTGCCCTTCCCCCGGCTGTTTTTCCTACCCAAACCTGGAAAAATCTTCTGCAAGATTCCCAGCACTACGGCGTACAACTCAAACCTCTAGTCGATCCACCGCGCATTTTGGTGTGGAAATATCTGTTAACTTTCTCCCGTTCCCAGCAAAAAGAAGAACAAACACCTTATCGTCTCAAGGATTCACGCTATTTTAAAGCTTTGCATCCCAAAGTGCAACTACCACGCCCCGTACAAGTTGGTAGCTGTGTCAGTTGTCATCCAAGTGCCACCGACTTCAACTTTCGCAGCCTAAGCCCAGAGTGGAAGTAGGGGGAGTGGGGGAGTGGGGGAGTGGGGGAGGAAATTTCTCCTTGTCCTCCCCTCTCCTTGTCCTCCCCTCTCCCTATCCCCCCCTCTCCCCCTTGTCTTGAAGAATAAGCGTAACAACTCCAATTTATGTAAGCACGAGCTAAATCGTTGTCGTCTGTCCAATTTTGTGATTCGATTAAACCTTGGAGTCCAGCACCGTAAGCACCTGGTTTAGAACCAAAAATTCGGTAACGCGATCGCACTTGGGCTTCTTCTGAAGTTAAACCTTGTGCCTTCCACAAATCTGTTTCTTCCTGTACTTGCGCTGCGAGGGGGTTTTGTGCTTTTGGTTCATCCAACGCCGCCACTGCTTGCACCGCCGTATCGAATAAATCAATTAAATTGGGGAAAGCATCCCGAAAAAAGCCAGAAATCCGCAACGTCACATCTACACGAGGACGCCCCAAAACCGAAAGGGGCAAAATTTCCAAATCCACCACCCGCCGCGCCATACCATCCCACACAGGCTGCACACCGAGCAAAGCCAACGCCTCAGCGATGTCATCACCGCCAGTCCGCATTGTGGCAGTTCCCCACACAGATAAAGCCAGCGTCTTTGGATACTCCCCATTCTCCTGGGTGTAAGTTTCTACGAGAGTTTCCGCTGCCTTCCTGCCGATATCCCAAGCCGTTTCCGTGGGAATGGCGCGGATATCAATTGAGTAAAAATTTCTACCTGTAGGCAAGACTTCCGGACGTCCGCGTGTGGGAGCACCAGCAGGAGCACTAGGGACATATCCCCCATCAAGTCCGTGTAACAAATAAGTAATTTCTTCGTGAGTTTGTTGCAGAGCAGGAAAAAGACGCGATTGTATCCAGTTTAAAACAGGGGAAAGTGGGGAGTTGGGATTTAAATCTAGAGACGCGAAATACGAAGTCTCTACAGAGTCAGAAGTAATTAATTGTTCGACTAATTCGGCTGCATATTCTTCTAAAACTTCAACAACATCACCTAAAGTACGACAAGAATTAAGCCTCACGCAAAGACGCGAAGACGCAAAGGATGAATCTAACTTTGCGTCTTTGCGACTTTGCGTGAGAAAAAACTCATCTCCCAAATCTGCTGTGATGGGGTCGAAATCTAAACCTAAATTTTCAGCGATCGCGCGGGTGAATCCGATATGATGACGATTGGGAAGACGTGCGATCGCCACAATTAAATCTCGCAACTGACGACCATCAGGACATTTCCCAAAAATGTGCAACCCATCGCGGATTTGAGCCTCTTTTAATTCACAAAGATAACCATCAATAGAAGGTAAAACCGATAAGTCAAAAGGTAAAACAGAAGACTCTTGATTTAGCTTGACTTGAAAATCTTGATGTAAATTTTCTTGAAGAATTAATTGAGTAATGCGATCGCCTATCGTCCGTAAACGCGAAGGATCTAAACTTTCAGCCTCATAATACTCATCAATCAAATTTTCCAACTGCTGCAAAGAACCATAAAGCTCCGCACGAGTCATCGGCGGCGTCAAATGATCTATAATCACCGCTTGAGCGCGACGCTTTGCTTGTGAACCCTCACCAGGGTCATTCACAATAAACGGATACAAATGCGGAAGCGCACCCAAAGCCACTTCTGGATAACAACTATCCGATAAAGCCACACTTTTACCAGGTAGCCATTCCAGATTGCCATGTTTCCCCACATGAACCACAGCATCAGCAGCAAAACATTTCCTTACCCAATAATAAAAAGCCAAATAACCATGAGTCGGTTCCAAATCTGGTGCGTGATAATTCAAACTAGGGTCAATATCATAACCCCGCGCCGGCTGAACACCCACAAAGACATTACCGAACTGAATTCCGGGAATGGGGAAAG
>NZ_JAOWRF010000013.1 GCF_025753815.1 Plectonema radiosum NIES-515
GGGGGACAGGGGGGGAGGGGGACAGGGGAAAAATCTTTCTTTATCTATTAGACAACCTATTTGAAAATTAACTATGCGTTACCCAAAACCCTTTGTAGAGACGCGATTTATCGCGTCTTCGATTTCCAAGAGATGTTTATTACAAGAAATCTATTGTGATATTAAAGTCTGAAGAATTTGCTTTAAGTCAGGTACAAATGAGAGGATGACAAAAAGGGCGATCGCACTGATACAGATGGTGATAGTTAAGGCATAAGATTGAGTTTTGCCTGAGTTGCCATATTTGAGGACTTCACCACCAAATATGGAAGCAAGTCCGACAAAATTCACCAATCCATCGATGAGATAGCGATCGCCCCAATCAACGATGCGCGAAAATATATCTACACCACCCACAACACTGGAGCGATATAAGTTTGGTGTATAAAAATCGTAGGCGAATAAATCTTGCAAGCCTTTCCAGGGCAAGCGAATCGGTTTGGGGATGACGTTGCCTAAGTATATAATTCCACCAATGCTTAAACCAAAGATGCTAGACCAAGTAAGCAGCAATGCGACATCTTGATTCAATGTTGCCCATTCGGGGAGAAGAGACAAACTTTGGAGAATCATTGGGATATGAAGCGTAAAGCCTGCTAAGGCTGTCATGGGTAGGATTACAGCCCACAGAGGTTCAGGCGATCGCTCGGTCATTTGCTTCGGCTTATTCGCAAAAATCAGACCGAATACGCGAACTAAGCTAAAGGCAGTCAAAGTGTTAATTAGCAGTACCAGCCCTACCAGTAAAGGTTGAGTGTTCCACAACCCATCTGCTAATTTCAACATTGCCCAGAATCCACCAAGGGGAGGCATTGCAATTAGCCCCAAGATACCAGCAATAAAGGAAAGTCCGGTAACTGGACGACGCTTCCAAAGCCCGCCTAATTGAGTTACATCTTGAGTTATGCAGTTGAGAATAATTGAACCGCAACTCGCTACTAAAGTTGCCATTGCTACAGCATGAGCTAGTACAATCAACAGAGCCGCTTCGATTTGCTGACTACCAACGGCAATGAAGACAAGACCCATGTAAGCGCTGACGAGATATGAGAGAGTACGTTTGATATCAATTTGAGCGATCGCAATCAATATTGCACCAATGGCAGTGATTGCACCGATAGCGATCGTCATCGTCATTGCCCACGGAGAAAGTTCCAGCACCGGCTCTAGTTTCACCAGCACCCAAGCTCCAGTCGCCACTACCACAGAATTCCGTAATATTGTACTGGGAATCGGACCCTCCATCGCCTCATCTAACCACAGATGCAACGGAAACTGAGCGCATTTACCCATCGGTCCTGCAATCAGTGCTAAACTTACCAGTGCTGCTACTTTTGGATCAACTTCAGCCGTTTGTGCCCAAATAGCTAACTCCCGAAAATCCCAAGTACCAGCTAAGGGATAAAGTGCTAAAACACCCATCAAGAGAAATAAGTCACCCACGCGCTTGGTGAGGAATGCATCCCGCGCTCCCGTAACCACCAAAGACTGATTGAACCAAAAACCAATCAGCAGGTAAGTTCCTAAAGTCAAGATTTCCAAGACCATGTAGCCGAAGAACAGGGAATTGCACAGAACTAAGCTACACATCCCCGCTTCAAACATTGCCAGGAGAACATAAAAGCGTGCCCAACCCCAATCCATCTCCAAATAACCGATCGCATAAAGTTGTGCGAGCAAGTTCAGCCCTGTAACCAAAATGCAGGCTCCCAGGCTGAGAGATGAGATTTCTAGAGGAATTGTTAAATTTAACCCGGCAACTTGCAGCCAAGAGATAAACTCATATTGAGCAGGTTGGTTCCACAGATAAGAAAATGCCAAAACACTGTGGACAAACGCCACCAAAGTCACGATTAAGTTGAAATATCCTGCCGGTCTTGGTCCTGTGCGACGAGTAATCGACGGAAACCAGAGTGCCGATAAAACCATGCCAAGTAATGCATAGCACGGTATTAACCAAGCAGTTTGAGTAACAAGTTGAGCCATCCGTTCTATCCTGACACGATAAGACTAATTAAATAGATTTATACCTATAATTATCATTTTATGCATAAATAATAATCTATATCCATGAAAGTAGCTTACCGTTTAAGTCGGAACAACGTAAGAGCTAAATCATCAAAAAATTCTTGGTACTGATGCGAGATTTATCTATGGTTTGTGAACTGTAAGATGTAACTTTTGTCAAGCTGTTAATCAAAACATTGCAACCCTCATAGAGACGTTACGAAAGGAACCTCTTTACAATAGACATCTGGTAAAAAAGTAGAGACGTAGCTAGCTTACCTCTCTACAAGGGTTTCGGGCTAATCCAACATTTGGGCGTCAATTCCCAAAGCGTTGAGTTGTTCAGGGGAAAGGGTACGCAACTTCTCAACAATTCTCTCCCGCTTGTGTCGCTCAACTTCTGCTCGTTCCTCTCCTGTTAACAATAAATTACCTTGTGCATCCCACCACCGCAACCAAGGTAATTCTGCATTTTGATACCGTCCTTGCCAAATTCCCAACTCTACCCCCATTGGGGTAATGGGATAATGTCCTCGTTCATTTGCTTGCAGAATTTGATAAGTATTATCAACGAGATGATAAACTTCAACTTGTTCTTTTAACACTTCATAAATCGCGTAATAAGGTACGCGAATCGCTTGTTCGTAAACCCAAAACTTACCAACCTCTCCCTGTGAAGAAGGCGGCGTTTTATCCCTTTCTTCCCTACCATCCCCTGATACAAATTCAATCACGATTAACGGTGCAACATACTCCTTCCACAGCACGTAAGAACGCCGCATTTTACCTTCTAAAGTAGGTGGTACATTGGGTACATAAAACCAGTCTGGTGCTTCTGCCCCTTTTTCTGGTGGATCTGTCAAGCGCCAGTAGATACCTAAATCTTGTCCGATACAATATTGACTATCGGGATGGAGTTGCTCTAAGACAGGTGTAATCGAGTCTGTTAGTAAGATACTTTGGGGATGCTCTTGCCAGTTTTTCACAAATGTACCATCTGACTCAGGTAACTGGGTATGATCAGGTAAGGTGAATGTTGATAGGGAAGTCATAAGCGACAACCAGATGTGTATCTAAATTTTATTTTAAAATTGACGGCAATGGACAAGCAAAAATACTCACTGACTCTGAGTGAATGCAATTATTCATCTACTGCATAAGTTGATGGTACTTACACTTATGTTAAATAGTGTAGTCTAATAAAAAATCAGGAAGTGTCAAAATAATGAACAACAAAACATTATCAATATTATGTTTTGTCTCTATGACAGTTGCATGTTTGAACCCTTTAGGGAAAGAAGCTTTAGCTGGAAATTTTTCTCGTAGCTGTGGAGATACTGCACTGAATGGTACAATTTTGAGCGCAACTTGTAAAGACCGTAGTGCTAATCCCCGTAGGACTTCTTTGGATTTGAATAGAAGAATAGGAAATAGGGATGGACGTTTAACAATAAGTGGAGGTTATGCTAGTACTTGCAAAAATGTAGGACTGAGCGGAGTTTCATTACAAGGAGATTGTAAAACGTTTAATGGGGACTTTAGATCCACAAGCTTGAATTTAAATAGAGTCATTTCTAATAATGATGGAAACCTGACATTTGATCGTTAGTGATGGGTGTAAGCTATAGTAATCCTAAATGAGTTGTCAAAAGAGGCACTCTTAGCAGCTTTGCAGCTTTGCAGGGGGAGAGACGCTTGACGGAGCTTGTACTCGCGGCTTGCGTCCAAGCGTCCTTCGCTTGACGGGGCTTGATACCCATGTTCCGATGCAGCTCCACTTCTAGGGGAAGGGCTTGTTCCCCCCGCAAGATCGCTCCCTTCCCCTCTGCCTATAAAGGTGATCGCTAGTTGGGATTTTCCTTTACGCCTCCTGAAATTGCCTAAGTAAGTGGGTCAAATTAAACATAAAACCTCACCCTGGCTCCTCAATCCCTCTCCTTACACTGCGTAGAGGGATTGAGGAGCCAGTGCGTTGCGGGGGTTCCCCCCGTTGTAGCAACTGGCGTGGTGAGGTTTTATCTTATATTTAATTGTGCCTCCCTACTTAATTCCCATTATCAATTACTTGGTGCGGGGTGCGTCCGAGGGGAACAAAGCTTGAAATGCTCCTTGGCGATCGCTAACCGATTCTGGAGCATAATCCCAAAGGCTTTCGTAGTAGAAGAAAGTTACACCCAAACCACGTTGTTGAGCTGCTCGCACTTGCGATTGAATTTGTGCGATGGGAACTTGGCGATTTCTCAACCCTGCCATAATACCAATTCCGGTGGGAATTATCTTTTGTGTTTCCTGAATTTCTGCACGGCTAATGTTTCCGATAAAACTTGACAAATCCTGACGATAAACCTGCATAATTAGTTCATCTACAATATTTAGCCTTACCCAACCGAGCCAATCTTGGAGATGTAACTTATACGCAAAGTCGTAATAATTGGGGGAAACAGAGAAAATCACATTCGGTTTTCTTGCTTTGACAGCTTCGTTGAGTTGTATCATGAATACTGTGATTTTATCTGCCCGCCACCGCACCCATGCTTCATCTTCAAAATTAGTTGGCGGATTATTTTTCGTCTCTTTAGTATATAAAGCTACTGTATATTTATCGTAGCCAAATTGGTTGGGCAAACTCATGTGGTCGTCAAATTGAATTCCATCGACATCATACTGAGTAACAATTTCTAACACGAGGTTGGTGATAAATTGTTGCACTTCTGGAAGAAAAGGATTGAGCCAAACAACCTCACCGGCGACGCTAATTGAAGTTTCGCTACCATCCCGCTTTTGCGTGAGCCAATTAGGACGATTTAATGCTAGTTCTGAAGTTGGGGGAGCCATGAAACCAAACTCAAACCAGGGAATTGCCAGTAACCCTTGTCGATGAGCTTGAGAAATCACATCTGCAAGAATATCTTGTCCCTCAGAACCGCTATCAAAGAAGGGGATACCGATTTTTTTGGCTACAGCGCTCTTGTACGATGTATAACCAGAATTCCATACTACAGGATAGATTGTATTGAAATTGAGCCGCCTTAATTGACTCATAGCATCCTTCACTTTTGCTCGATTTTTGAGGATGTCAAAATCATTACTAGTCAGCCAAACTCCCCGAATTTCCTGCCGGGGTTGTTGAGCGATCGCTTGCAGGCTATTTATCTGATTTACTGTAATAAATGATACTAAAAACCAGACTGGCAATAAACATTGAATCCAACCCCACAAACCTAAAGTAATTATACGTAATTTCATTGTTTTGAATGATAAGTTAATTACTTCAACAGGAACGCACCTGTTTTTTGATGGAAACAAGAACGGTAATTCTGATAACTTTGACTCAGAAGTCCGTGTGTGTATCCATAGCACCTTTCAATTCATCCGTAAATAGCTTTGTGAAAATATTGAGTTGTTAGACGAATCACTCGATATACAAGTAATTAGCAATTGGTAATCAAAGAAAACCACTACTTGATTACCGACCTCATAAATAATAAAAGTGTTCCAACGAACATGATGTTATGCGATCGCTACACTAAATTAGTCTCATAGTTGCTATTTTTAATCAAAACTATATTTCTCAGGAAAAATATTTAGAATTTTAGATACTTACAGCAGATTGCGTTGTTATTAAATATACGTAGACACGTAGCAATGCTACGTCTCTACAAGGTCTTGGGTTTTACCCATGTACCTCCGAAACCTGAAATTTGCTGTAAGTTAAATAAAATACAATTATATTGCTCTATGACTATGTGATAATTCGGAGAATGTGAAGAGCGATGCCTTCTGCGAGCTTCGCTAACGCACTCTCACCACCGCATCAATCTTTCGGTACTAACGCAATCCGATATCCAAGAGCATCCAAAAACGAAATCAAAGTGTAAATTTCAGTTCCACCACTTTCTGACAGCATCTTATCAAGCTGTTCATAATGCTGTTTCGCTTCTTGCGAGAGATTATCTGACAGTAAACGCGCATCAACCACATTTTTTAACGCCTTACGCAGCAATTCCGGTTCACTCTCTTCTTCTTCCAATTCCAACATAACCCCAATATATGCAGCAGCATGTTCAGGATCTTTAAGAGAAGAAATTAAATAATCGTGGTAACTGCTACTTCTTGGTGCTTTCACTTCTTTCATAATCTCTCCAATATTCCCTAGCTGTAAGAATGTCTTGCTCTTGCGTACTTTTATCTCCACCAGAGAGTATAACTATTATCGTTGACCCTATTTGTCCAAAATAAACGCGGTAGCCAGGACCATAGTCAATTCTCAGTTCAAAAACTCCTTCCCCTACTGAGCGATAATCTCCCAAGTTACCTGACTTGACTCGTTCAAGCCTCTTTTCTATTTTAACTCTGGCTCTCATATCTCTTAAACAATCAAGCCATTCTGCAAAAGGACTTCTTCCCTCTGCTGTTTGGTAGTTTCTAATTTCTCTAGGTTGTGCTTCCACTCTTTAACTGTCAATGCTTCATTGCTTAATTTACTTGAAAGCGATCGCCCTTAAAAATATGAATTTGCATTCTCACGTCAAGACGCAAAGACGCTCTTTAAATTTTTTGCGACTCTGCGATGGTAGTCCTGACACATTCAGCACATCATCTACTCGTCCCATTATCCAGAAATACCCATCTTCATCCTGCCATACTCCATCACCATCTGTGATATTTGCTTGCATTATTTTTCTACTTAGAATAAAAGACTATTGTTGATGTAATATATTAAAACGTTTACTAATATTCATACCCCAACTAGTAAATCAGAGAAAATCTCAATGCTACCTATAAATATAAAATCAACTTTAAATAGCAAGAATCAAGAATTGATTGAGGTTTATCAAAGCAATTACGGAATTCTTTATCAGGCAGATTGTCTCAAATTCTTAAATGCTCTTCCTGATGGCTGTATAGATGTTGTCTTTGCCGATCCACCTTTTAACCTTGGTAAAGATTACGGTAAAGATGTTAGCGATAAAATGAAAAATGATGAGTACCTTATATGGTCAAAACAGTGGTTAAATGAAACTATTCGCGTCTTAAAGCCTGGTGCTAGTTTATTCGTTTTTAACTTACCTAAATGGTGCATTGAGTATGGTGCATATCTAAATGAAAAAGGTATGCTTTTTCGCCACTGGATTGCGTGCAGAATGCCGAAAGCTTTTCCTCGCGGTAAGCGAATGTCTCCCGCGCATTATGGATTACTTTACTATACAAAAGGTGAACCGACAGTTTTCAATAAAGTTTATGCACCAATTCAACTTTGCCGACATTGCGGTGGCGAAATTCGAGATTATGGAGGACACCGGAAAAAGTTAAATCCTAAAGGTATCAATTTAATGGATATTTGGGATGCTCCGGAAGAAGTCTGGGAAGATACTTGTACAACTGATAAAAATGAGGAAGTGTGGACTGAACTTGAGGAAATGTGGAGTGATATTCCACCAGTACGCCATCCTCAGCACAAGAAAAGGGGAGCTAATGAGTTAGCCCCTATAATGCTGGAGCGTATAATTGCCATAGCATCTAATCCGGGACAAATTATAATTGACCCTTTTGGAGGTTCTGGTACTACATTTTATGCCGCAGAAAAGCTACATCGATATTGGTTAGGTACAGAAATTGGTGATATAAAACCAGCAGTGAAGCGGCTAACTGATTTAGCTAATGGAAATGTAGAAGAATGGGAATCAGCGAGAGGAAAAAGAAAACTTAAAAAGCAATCAATAGATTCAACACAACTAGACTTGTTTTCATATATGTAGGTGAAAATGCGATAAGAGCGTTGATAAATTTCTATATTAAAGCACGACCATCTGTACCCTTTGTTATTTGCGGCACGCTACTATCTACCTGATCATGTTCAACTACAAATATAGCTAGAAATCCTTCATTTATGTTAACTGACCGCCAGACATCAAAATAAGGTTCTAATTCTTCATAATTTCCAATTCTGTCAGTAAGATAAGGGTACAGTTTCCTGCTAGGAAGCACTAAAGCTGTACCCAAAAATACTTTTCTTAACAGTCCAAGAACCAATTTGTTAACTGCACGGTGACTTGATGAAATATTACCAGTTTCCCATTCAAGAGCAAATAAATCACCATTTAATCTTTTAGTAGCATCTACTCGTCCTGGAGAGCGAGTTGCATATGTAATTTTGGTTTCAAGTTGCCATCCAAAATTTTCTTTAAGAGCTATCATACAAGCATTTTTGATAGGCTTGACACCATTACCATGCGATGTAGGATTAATTGTGAAATTTAATGCTCCAGGTGGGTAAACAATTAATTGGATAGCATTGCGAATCTCATTTTGAATAACAGTCCACTCTTGAGACTCCTCAAAACTACCACGATTAATTAGTAATACCTCTTGTACAATCTTCACGCTGCATTTATTCTGTACATAAGTCACACCTACAAATTAGTTGAAAACTCTTTCTCGGATTAAGACGCAAAGACGCCTAAACAACTCTTTGCTTTGCGTCTGGTGCGACTTTGCGTGAGACTTTCTTAAGCCCCTTCCCGCAGCTTATCCAACACACTCCGATCTTCTAAAGTCGAAGTATCCCCCGATACCTCTTCCCCCGCAGCCAGACTTCGCAACAATCGCCGCATAATCTTACCCGATCGCGTCTTTGGCAAAGCATCAGTAAAGCGAATTTCTCCCGGACGAGCGATCGCACCAATTTCCTTCACAACGTGCTTTTTCAACTCCTGACTCAATTCCTCACTCGCCTCAAAACTGCCTTCCAAAGTCACAAAAGCAACAACTTCCTCACCCTTAAGTTCATCCGGCTTACCCACCACAGCAGCCTCAGCAACCGCCGGATGAGACACTAACGCCGATTCAACCTCCATCGTCCCCAAACGATGCCCGGACACATTCAGCACATCATCTACTCGTCCCATTACCCAGAAATACCCGTCTTCATCTTGCCGCGCACCATCCCCAGCAAAGTAGATATAATTCCCATCTTTGGGGGGGATGTGTTCCCAATAAGTGCGGCGGAATCGTTCTGGGTCGCCGTATACAGTCCGCATCATACCAGGCCAAGGATAACGCACCGCCAAATAACCGCCTTCGTTATTCGGTACAGAATTGCCTTCCAAATCTACAACATCCGTGATAATTCCGGGAAAGGGACAAGTTGCAGAACCGGGTTTAGTGGGAATTGCTCCTGGTAACGGCGTAATCATGATACCGCCTGTTTCCGTTTGCCACCAGGTATCAACAATTGGGCAGCGTTCCCCGCCTATTATCTTATGATACCACATCCAAGCTTCCGGATTAATCGGTTCGCCAACAGTTCCCAGCAACCGCAGCGAAGAGAGATTTCGCGCTTTCGGCAAATGTTCGCCCATTTTGATAAAAGCACGAATTGCCGTAGGTGCAGTATAAAAAATATTTACACCGTGCTTTTCGATAATGTCCCAAGTACAGCCAGGATTTGAAGCACGGGGCGCACCTTCATACATGAGGCTGGTTGCACCGTTGGAAAGGAGACCGTAGACAATGTAACTGTGTCCCGTAATCCAACCTACATCAGCAGTACACCAATATACATCAGTATCTTGTAAGTCGAAAATCCATTTGGTGGTCATGTGGCTGTATAAGTTATAACCACCAGTTGTATGCACAACGCCTTTCGGTTTGCCAGTGCTGCCAGAAGTGTAGAGGATAAACAGCATATCTTCACTGTCCATCGGTTCAGCGGGACAATCGGCTGAGGCATCTTTTTGCAAATCGTGCCACCAGTGATCGCGTCCCCCTAACTGCATATAAATATCTTGCCCAGTACGCTTGACAACGAGGACGTTTTCTACACTTGGGACAGCACCATCAGCCAAAGCTTTGTCTACTTGTTCTTTGAGAGGAACGATCGCATCTTTTCGGAAACCACCATCAGCAGTGACTACTAGTTTAGCTTGAGTATCGATGAGGCGATCGCGCAAAGCTTCCGCACTGAAACCGCCAAAAACCACGGTGTGGGGTGCGCCAATTCTCGCACAAGCTAACATTGCGATCGCAGCTTCCGGTATCATTGGCATGTAAATACCAACGCGATCGCCTTTTTGTACTCCCAACTGCTTGAGAACATTCGCAAACTGACAAACTTCTCGATGCAATTGCGCGTAAGTGAGAGTGCGTGAGTCTCCTGGTTCTCCTTCCCAAATCAGTGCAGCTTTATTTTTGCGCCAAGTCGTGAGGTGTCTGTCAAGACAATTGTAAGAAATATTAATCTTACCGCCGACAAACCATTTCGCAAAAGGTGGTTGCCAATCTAGCACCGTATCCCATTTTTGGAACCAGTGTAACTCTGTTTCGGCTAGTTCTGCCCAAAATGCTTGGGGGTCAGCCTTCGCTTTATCGTAAAGGCGCTGATACTCTTCTAAACTTTTGATATGAGCATTTTGGGAAAACTCAGTTGGTGGATGGAATAAACGGTTTTCTTGGAGGATTGATTCTATCGTGGGTTGAGACATAACGCGATCGCTAATTAATATTGTTACTGCAAACTATTTTGTACGCAGATTTGCTAAAAGTGTTTTGATTTTCGTTAAGTTAAGGGAAAATCGCATTGCGTCGAGTCACAATCGCATTGCGTCGGGTCACAATCGCATTGCGTCGAGTCACAATCGCATTGCGTCGGGTCACAATCGCATTGCGTCGGGTCACAATCGCATTGCGTCGGGTCACAATCGCATTGCGTCGGGTCACAATGGCATTGCGTCGGGTCACAATGGCATTGCGTCGAGTCACAATCGCATTGCGTCGGGTCACAATGGCATTGCAGGGTGTTGCCAAGTTTAATTTGCTACGAATTAATCAAATGCTGTACTTAGCGCTCTTTTATTAATCTCGCCAAATTAAATTTAAAACCCTATTTCCAGATTAGTCCGCGCAGGCGGACTTTGTTCGTGTAGCCGCGATTTTAATCGTCGGGGCTAATGCCGATGTAAATTGCGACAATATTAAGATTAGTACAAATCAACTCTATCAGCACCTATGACACTCACCGTAGAAGCCAGTAACCTATCTTTAAACGACGTTCATCGGTTGCTGAAGCTGCAAGAACAGCCAATTGGCTCATTTACAGACTACTTAACCTTACAACCTCTGACTGAGTTTGAACAGCAAGATTTATTGCGGATTAGCAACGACTTTAAACGTTACCTCGCAGCGGGAAAAGTTTCGGAAGGATTAGTGAAATTTTTGACTCTTGCCCCATTAATGCGATTGGCTGGATTTTATGATGTGCTGATTCGCTTAACGATGGAGGATGTAATTGCTATTTCCATCGAAGATGAGGATACAAATATTAAAGGACGCATGGATATTTTAGCAATCAACAACGCTCAGGCAATTACTCTGCCGCCTTTTTGGGTGTTAGTAATTGAGACGAAAAATAGTTTAGCTGACGTGCTTCAGGGTTTACCGCAACTGCTGACCTACGCTTATAAAAGTTTAGAACAGCAAGAATCTGTATGGGGATTGATAACAAATGGACTGCGTTATCAGTATGTTTATCTTAGACAAAGTACACCACCAACTTATCAGTTAATGCCATTACTGAACTTGAATGAATCTCCAGATGCAATTGAATTATTGCAAGTTCTCAAAGCCATTTGCCAACTGCCAGAATTTCAGTCGTGAGAAATAGGCGATCTGGTTTAATATACAGCATATTTCCGGTTTAGGAGGTACATGCATAAAACCCAAAACCCTGTAAAGACGTTCCGCCGGAACGTCTCTACGTGTATTCAATAAAAACGCAATCTGCTGTAAACTTAATATAAACTTTTCCGAAATTACCGCAGTCAAGCTGGTAGTATGCTGTGTAATTGCGCTTAACAAAATAGCTTATGGAACCGTTAACCGCTGGAGCGATCGCAACCCTTGCTTTTACCAAAGCATTTGAAAAGACCATAGAGAAATTGACGGAAGCAACTCTCACCAAAATCAATGATTTGCGGAAAAAGATTTGGCAGAAGTTTCGCGGGAACTTAAAAGCAGAAACTGCTCTGGCAGCAGCGGAAAAAGGCTCGAAACCAGATTTAGAAACGGTTACAGCTTACCTCAAGCAAGCAATGGATTACGATAACCAATTTGCTCAAGAGGTGCAAAACCTTGCCAAAGAGATCCAACAAGAAATCAATATCGGCAAGATTCAAGGGCAGAATGTCCAAAATGTTTACGGTGGAGAAGCTGAACAATATAATGTTAACAACCCCAATGCCCCAGTAATTCAAGGTGGTAGTGGTCACAATATCACATTTAATAACTGACTACAGACACCCGGAAGGGAACGGGCATCAAATCCCATATATAATACTCCTCATCGACGCGTCGCTAACTTTGTTGGACGAGAGCAGGAACTTACCACGCTGCATGAAAAATTGCAGCAACCTGGTACTGTCGCAATTTCGGCAATAGCGGGTATGGGTGGAATCGGCAAAACCGAACTGGCAACGCAATACGCTCTAGGACATGAACAAGATTATCCTGGGGGTATTTGCTGGTTAAATGCAAAGAAATCGAATTTGGCAGCCGAGATATTAGAGATTGTCCAGTTATAGTTCCAAATCACATAGTCAAATATAGTCAGACATTTGCAATTTAGGTTTAAGCAACTCTACTTTCAGCATGGACACGCTTAAATAGTGGAGTTATCCGCCTTGGATGTACTACCTGACACCCCC
>NZ_JAOWRF010000305.1 GCF_025753815.1 Plectonema radiosum NIES-515
CGTAAAATTCCGTTGATTAAATATTGACTAACCAAACAAATGCAAGCGATCGCCAGATACGTAGTTATTTCGTTGTTGATTATGCCAGGAACCGGATTTGAACCGGTGACACGAGGATTTTCAGTCCTCTGCTCTACCAACTGAGCTATCCCGGCGCGGCGTTTGCTTGCCACGATTATTAATAGTAGCAAACTAATAAGGGTTCGTCAACTACCTGAAGCAAAGAAAAATTCATGCAGCTTTCATAGTCAACTTAACCCAGCTAAAAACAGCTACGAATACGATAAACTGCACAAGAACAATACTTGGACCGGAGGCAAAGTTGAAAAGACCCGATATGATTATGCCAGCGATACTGGTGGTGGAGCCGAAAATAACTGACATTACCAGAAAGCGGCTAAAGTTATGACTTATTAGTTTCGCAATCGAGGCAGGAATTACTAAAAAGGCATTTACCAGTAAAACGCCGACTGCTTTAATCGCCACAGCAACGGCTAATGACAGCAATACTACAAATGCGTAGCGATACAATTGTACTGGAATGCCTTGAATCTGTGCCACGGCGGGGTTAAGGGTTAACAAAATTTGCTGCCGCAGGCTTGAAAGTAAGAATATGCTACTTAAAACAAGCACTAACAATGTCAAAATTAAATCTGTGGTATTGATGGCAAGAATATCGCCGAACAGCACACTCATCAAGTTGCCGCGATATCCTTGAATCAGGCTAGTGAGAATTACGCCTAGAGCTAATGCTCCTGACAAGACAATACTTAGAACGCTATCGCTACCTAAATCGGTTTTGTCAATCAAGTAGAGGACAACAACGCCAAAAACTAAAGTAAACGGTAGTAGCATCCAAGTGGGGTTTAACTGTAACAACACACCTAACGCTACCCCTACCAAAGCAGCATGACCAACAGCATGGCTGAAAAAAGATAAGGAACGCAAGGTGACAAAACTACCTAAAACACCCCCAAGTATTCCCATTAAAACAGCACCTGCGATCGCACGTTGCATGAAGGGAAATTCTAACAACGTCACTAAGTCATTACCATTAGTGACAGCTAGCCAAGTCAACAAGCAATCATCACTTAAATACATTAGTAATTTCTGATACTTTGTAATAGTTATACTGGAAGTATATAATTTTTCGACTCATACATAAAGTAATTGCACTTTAATTTTTCACGCTATGTCAGCCAAAAATACTGTTGCTTATACTGTCACTGATTGTCTTCCCAATACGAAAGACATACACAACGACCCAAAAGATGAGATAGATGGTGATAATGTGCAACCCCTACAAGAATCGCTTATTAGTAGCGATAAAGCCCAACGTATGGCAGAATTTTTTAGCTTTTTAGGGGATGCTAATCGCTTGCGAATTCTCTCTGTTTTAGCCAAAGAAGAACTTTGTGTCAGCGATTTAGCCGCATTATTAGAAATGAGTGAATCTGCGGTTTCTCATCAATTGCGAAACTTACGAGCAATGCGCTTAGTCGGTTATCGCAAACAAGGTCGCAATGTCTTCTATCAACTTCACGACAGCCATGTTTTCCATCTTTACCAAGCTGTTGCAGAACACCTTGATGAAAGTGAGGAGTGAGGAGTGAGGAGTTAGGAGTTAGGAGTTAGGAGTGGGGAGTGGGGAGTTAGGAGTGGGGAGTGGGGAGTTAGGAGTGGGGAGTGGGGAGTGAGGAGTTAGGAGTGGGGAGTGAGGAGTGGGGAGTGGGGAGTTAGGAGTTAGGAGTGGGGAGTGAGGAGTGGGGAGTGGGGAGTTAGGAGTGAGGAGTTAGGAGTGAGGAGTTAGGAATAAAATCATAACTCCAAACTTTTAACTCCGCTCCTCCGCTCCTCTTACTCCGCTCCTCCTGTAGAGACGCGACCGGTCACGTCTCTACAACTCCTAACTCCTAACTCCTAACTCCTAACTTTTAACTCAGTGGTGATGATGGTAGCGACTGAAAAGAGGACTGTATGTTGCTAACAGATTTTCTGGTGATAAAGCAATTTCTGGCTTTCCAGTACAAACAATAGTTTGATTGAGACAAAGAACGCGATCGCAATGCCGGCTTACCATATCAATATCATGAGAAATCTGCAATACCGTCCAACCTTCTTCTTGCTTTAATTCATTCAACAAAGCATAAAAATCCGCCGCACCTTGCACATCGACACCAGCAAAAGCTTCATCTAATATCAACAGTCTCCTTGGTATCACTAAGCAATAAGCTAGCAATACTCGCTTTAATTGACCACCGCTAAGAGTCCCAATAGCTTGATTTCGCAGATGGTAAGCATCAGTTCGTCGCAAAGCTTCTATTACTGCTACTGATTTTTCCGAGTCTTGTTTCCACAATCTATGAAAAAATGACTTTTCTCCCCCTTGTCCCCTTGTCCCCTTGTCCCCCCTGTCCCCTTTCTTCACCCATCCCAGTCCTACCAATTCACTAACAGAAATCGGAAAACTGCGATCAAA
This sequence comes from Plectonema radiosum NIES-515, assembly GCF_025753815.1. Classification (GTDB taxonomy): domain Bacteria; phylum Cyanobacteriota; class Cyanobacteriia; order Cyanobacteriales; family Nostocaceae; genus Hassallia; species Hassallia radiosum_A. The sequence goes on from NZ_JAOWRF010000305.1 coordinate 2,480, forward strand.
TATGAAGTTTTGCGGCATATAACCCAACTGGTGACGTAAATGCCTTAGTCTTGTAATCGGACGACCAAATATTTCAATTGTCCCACTACTGCGCGGAATCAAATCTAAAATCGCTTGGACTAAAGTACTTTTTCCCGCACCATTGGGACCAACTATGGCTGTATTTGTTTGTGGCAATAATTCAAAAGAAACATCTCTCACGGCAGTTGTTTTGCCTTGGTATACAGTTAATCCCTCTACTTTTAAAATAGGAATGTCATTAGTCATTAGTTATTAGTCCATTGTCTGAATGTTATTAGCAGGCACAATAATAAGCGCTGAATTATGAGTATTTTTAACTTCTAACTGTAGAGACGCGAAATTTCGCGTCTCTACTCCTAAATTTCGTGTCTCTACTTACAAGCCGTTTCTAAAGTTTGCAAATTAGCTTTCATCGCTTGAAAATAATACTGCGGATCTGTTTTACCAGTCTCCAAAGAATCCAGGGTACGTAAAGTCAAATTCAAATCTTTGGAAAGGCTAGTTAGCAATTTATTATCTACTCCTGGTTCGCTAAACAAAGCTTTAACTTTGTACTTTTTGACTGCATTAACTGCGTTTTGCACATCTGCTGGTGTAAGTTGATCTTCAGGAATTTCTACTACAGCAAGTTGTTTGAGTTTATAGCGTTGTGCTAGATATGGATATGCATCATGGAAAGTGACAAAGGTACAGTTAGGAGTTTTTTCTAAAGTCTGTTCAAATTCGTTATTTAAACTTGATAATTGTTTGATATAATTTGCCGCATTCGCTTCATAAGTAGCTTTATTTGCTGGGTCAGCAGCAATTAAACCATCTCGAATATTCATAACTTGCTGTTTAGCCAAAACTGGATCTAACCAGACGTGGGGGTTCCCCTCAGCGTGTTCGTGTTCTTCTTTCGCGGTTTTTTCCACCGGAGAAATCTCATTTAAAGGTTTAATATTAATGCTTGCATCAATTTGAGCTAATTTAGGATTTTGGGCATTTTTTATCGTATTTTCGAGAAATTGTTCTAAACCCAAGCCATTTTTTACCAATACATTTGCAGTCGCGATCGCTTTCACGTTATTCGGTGTAGCTTGGTATTCATGCACCTCCGTACCCGGTGGTACTAAAATTTCTACATCTGCTGCATCTCCAGTCACTGCTTTGGTAAATATATACATCGGTAAAAACGTTGTCACTACCTTAGTTTTACCTGTTCCCGAAGAAGATGTTGGTGTAGATGCAGCCTCTTGTACTTTCGGTGATTTAACCAAATTTTTCACCTGATTGGTGTTCGCTTGGCTACATCCAGCAACGGTCAGCAGTAATAAAACAACAAAGGACAAAATGCTGCTGCTTTGTCTTTTTGTTTTATTTACTACACGAGTCTGGAGCATTATTTTCTCCCCTTTTAAAAGATGCTTATGGACAATGAGACCTAGAAAAAGAAAATTAAATATGCGTTGTCCAAAACCCCAAGAGACTATTCTGTGCTACGTCACAATAATTGTTTTCTGGAGATGTCTAATGAGACTTATTCTATCTCAAGATGAGAATAATAATTCTCATTCTCTCTATCTTTGCAATAGAGAGCGATGGCTCTGCCAAAGCCTTCTCTACGAGACGCTCCGCGAACGGCTAACGCAGCACAATCTGCTATATTTTGCAATAGCCTAATGCGGTTTTTCTTCTAGCTTTACTTCCTTAGTGATTTTTCAGAGGAAAAATCTGCTAATCTGATAAATTAATTGAGAAGACTTATTAATAAGACAAGCTGTCATAGAAAGGCAGTAGTACGGTGTGAGCAAAAAAATGAAAACAGTATGGAAGTCTTTGTTGGTTAGTCCAGCAGTGTTCGGTGCGATGCTATTTGTTGGTTCTGGGGCTATGGGAGGAGAAACTTCAACCACTTGGGAAATAACTGACCCGCTAGTGACGGAGAGTAACACCGAAGACCAAAACATGTCACAGGTGAACTCAGTTTCTCAACTATCAGACGTGAAACCCACAGACTGGGCATTCCAAGCGTTACAATCCTTAGTAGAACGATATGGCTGTATTGCGGGATACCCGAATGGCACATATCGCGGTAATCGGGGGATGACAAGGTATGAGTTTGCGGCTGGTTTGAATGCTTGTTTAGACCGAATTAACGAACTAATTGCTACAGCTACAACTGATTTGGTAACAAAAGAAGATTTAGCCACATTACAAAGGCTGCGAGAACAATTTGCTACGGAATTGGCTACGCTGCGAGGTCGTGTGGATGCAGTAGAAGTAAAAACTGCTGAGTTGGAAGCAAATCAATTTTCTACCACAACTAAACTGAGTGGTGAAGTTGTCGCTGTAGTCAGCGATGTTTTGGGGGGAAGAAGAGTTAATGGTGAGAGAATTGAAGAGGAAAATACAACACTAGGGGCGCGGGTGCGTGTAGAATTTAATACTAGCTTCACAGGTAAAGATGAACTTTTTACCAGAATCCAGACTAATAATATTGTCACCCCGAACCTTTTCACACCAGAGGGGAGCCTATTTTTTGGTGAGACTAGTGAAGATGCTAGCAATAATGCTTTCATTGATGCATTGTATTACAAATTCCCCCTTGGCGAAAAGACACAGGTGATCGTTCTTGCCAATGCGGGTGCCGCAGACGACATTACTAATACCGTCAATATCTTTGATGGAGATGGTGGATCTGGTGCTTTATCCAGCTTTGGTGTGCGTAACTCAATTTATTACCATCTGGATGGTGCGGGGTTGGGAATAAATCAAGAATTCGGTGATAAATTATCACTCTCGTTAGGGTATTTAGGAAATACAGCTAATGACCCCACCTCAGGTAATGGCTTGTTTAATGGACCTTATGGTGCGTTGGCACAGCTAACATTTAAACCAAGCGATCGCTTTACCATTGGCTTTACTTACATCAATGCCTACAATCAGGAATTGGGTACTGGTAGCAATCGGGCAAATCCAATATCATTCCTTGAATCTCAACTTGCACCTCCTCCTGATGATACGGGAGAACCCAGTCCAGTGAGTGTGCCCTTTTCTAGCAATTCCTACGGTATAGAAGCGTCTTTAGGTTTGAGCGATAAATTTGTTTTGGGTGGTTGGGTAGGCTACACCAACGCACGTAATCTATCCACACAGGGAGGATCAGTTGACCGGGGAGAACTTGATATTTGGAATTGGGCTGTAACTTTGGGATTCCCAGACCTGGGTAAAAAAGGCAACTTAGCTGGTATCATTTTTGGGATGGAGCCAAAAGTAACAGGTTCCAGCATCAATGAAATCTCCAGAGACAGAGATACTTCATATCACATAGAAGCTTTCTACCAGTATCAAGTGAGCGACAATATCTCCATCACCCCAGGAGTAATTTGGTTAACAGCACCAGATCATAACAATAACAACAATGATGTTGTGATTGGTGCCTTGAGAACTACCTTCAGCTTCTAAGCCGAAAAATCTTCACAGAAGAGGCAAACATAGCGGTTCTCATTTGAATCACATACATGTTCAAAAAATAAATGTAGAGACGCGAAATTTCGCGTCTCTAGGTGTATTGCAGGCAATTTCGCGTCTCTAGGTGTATTGCAGGCAATTTCGCGTCTCTAGGTGTATTGCAGGCAATTTCGCGTCTCTAGGTGTATTGCAGGCAACCGAGAAGCGCTATAGTTTGGGATGAGCAAGCGATCGCAATCAAACTCAAACTAAATACACAAAGTCCGAAAATAATCGGTTTCGGTGTTGGGCGCATATCAATAACGTGGTATATTTAAGTGGTTGTAAATTTACTTTTATTACTATTAAAAATGACTAAGTTGCATCTACAATTAGCCGGATTCCAAGAACTTCATTCCGAATTTATATCTAAACAGTCTAGCATTGGTACTTACAATATTAATGGTCTTAATATCATTGCCCTGTCAAATATATATCATCCCGAACCACAATCCAGCACCATGTTTTTCTTGAAAGCTCTTCTGGAAAAATTTCAACACCTAAATAGCAAGAAAGGACGGCTGCTAGAGTTAGGGTGTGGTACAGGTGTTATTGGACTAAGTTGTAGTGAATATGTAGAAGAATTGTACCTTTCTGACATAGACGAAAATGCTGTATTTTGCAGCCAAATTAATGCATTTTTAAATTACATGTACCCCAACATATACCATTCCAACCTCTTCGAGTCCTTACCTGATATCTTATTTGATGTAATCCTTTTTAATATCCCTTTCTTAGACAAAAAGATTGAGGCGATCGCAGAAGTGGCAACGAACGATTTAGATGGTCAAATATTCCTTAATTTTATCAAACAAATTCCTAAATACCTTGCCCCGAAAGGAGAAGTATTTTTTAGTTATTCAAATCTGGGAAATTTAGAACTTTTTCAGAAAATTCCCGATTTCTTTCTCGTGGAGAAAATTGCAACTGAAGTAGATAAAAAAACCGGAATAGACAGAAGTGTTTTTCACATGAAAATGAAGTAAAGATGTTTGCCAGAAGTCGAAGTGTAAAAAGTTTTATTTCTTCTTATTAAAAGATTTGTAGCGTTTTTCAACGCAAAGGAACGCAAAGGTAAACGCGGAGGAGCGCAGAGTTTTTGTGAAAGAACACTCTGCGTACCTTTGCGCTTTCCTTAGCGTTCCTCTGCGTTGAAAAAATTTATTGCTTGTAACGCAATACGGTTCAGTTAAGCCTAAAATCCGAGTGTAGAGACGCGAAATTTCGCGTCTCTACAGGTCAAAAATCAGTACCAAAAATCCTTAACACCAAGCGTATTGGCTTGTAGCGTTCTCAAAAATGTAACGGCGCCAAGATAATGCCTACATAGGTGCTAATCTGACTTCTACAACCTGAGAAAGCATTTATATAAGGTAGAATTACGGTGCTCAAACCAAAAATTAAAGCTGATAAAATGCTGATTCATCGCTATGCAGCAGCGATTGTTGGCATTCTGATGTTATCGCATCCGATGGTGGCGATCGCATCACAAGCAAATTTGATCGCTCAACAAGTACCAAAGAATTCCCCAGAATACGCTAAGGGAAAGCAACTGTTAGATGAAGCAGAGAAGCTTTTGCAGCAAGGTACAGGAGAATCTCTACAAAAAGCGATCGCACTTTACTCTCAAGCGTTGTTAATTTGGCGAAAAATAGGCGATCGCATTCAGGAATTTAGCACACTTTCAAAAATCGCTACTGCTTACAAGGCGTTTTCTCAATCCCAAAAAGCGCTCGAATATGACAATCAAGCTTTAGTTATCACACGGGAACTCAAATCTAGTCTGTTGGAAGCTCAGACACTTGTTAATGTTGCTGGTGATTACCGGAATTTGGGCGAGAGCCAAAAGGCATTACAATATTACAACCAAGTGCTGTCATTTTATCAAGCTGAGAAAAAACTTGACCTTGCAGCGGAGACACTACAAAATATTGGCGGAGTTTACTTTTTTAATTTAAGCGAGACGCAAAAAGCACTTGATGCCTACAATCAAGCATTAAAAATTCAGCGTACCACGAATAATACTCCGGCTCAAGCTAGTACACTCAGCGAGATCGCTTCAGTTTACACTTCCTTGGGTGAGTATCAAAAAGCCTTGCCAATCTTAAATCAAGCATTGGAAATTCAACGTTTGAGAAGAGATATTAACGGACAATCTGAGATTTATGGTAAAATCGGTTTACTTTATTATTTATTAGGCGAAAATCAGCAGTCTCTTAACTCCTTAAATCAAGCGTTGAAACTGCAACAACAAGCGCAATTTAATTTGAGTGGAACTCCGCTTTTCCTTAATCTTCTTCGACAAGCGGTTATTATCCAGAATATTGCAGGTACTTACAAATCTTTAGGTGACTATCCCAAAGCGATTTCATATTTCAATAGTGCGCGATCGCTTAACCAAAAAGCCGGAAATCGTAACAGTGAAGCGTTTGTTTTAAAGGGACTTAGTTCCACATACAGCGCATTGGGTGATAAACAAAAAGCTTTGGAATCTTTAAAACAAGCTTTAGAACTCCAGCGTGCAATTCACAATCCCGAAAATGAAGCTTCTACCCTTGCTGATATCGGGGATATTTATCAATCTTTCGGCGATTATCAAAAAGCGCTAGATACATATAATCAAGCATTAACTCTTCAGCGTCAATTGCAGGAACCTTATGGAGAAGCTGGCACACTGAGCAGTATTGCTTATGTATATAGTCTTTTAGGAGATTATGAACTAAGCACTGATACTTACATTCAAGCATTAGAGATATGTAAAAAAATAGGCAATCGCACTCTCGAAGTCCAAACTCTTTATTCTATAGGTGCAGTTTACCGCATTGCTGAAGATTATCCTAAAGCACTAGAATACTACAATCAATCGCTGAAATTGTCGCGGGAACAAAAGTCACTACTTCAGGAAAGTACCATACTTTCAGGTCTAATTAGAGTTTATGAATCATTAAAAGATTATCCCAAAGCACTAGAATTTGCAAACCAAATACTTTTGTTGTCACGTCAACAAAAAAGTAGTGTGAGCGAAGCTTTGGCTTATGCTTATATGGGAAGGGTTTATCTAACTTCGGGTGATTATCAAAAATCACTAGATGCCTCTATTAAATCAGTATCTGGGTTTGAAAAATTAGGTATTCGTCAGGGAGAAGCTAACGTTTTAGGCAATGTTGGCAAAGCTTACAATTCATTAAAGCAGCCAGACAAGGCAATCAGCATTTATAATCAGCAATTAGGATTATACCAAAAGTTAGGCGATCGCAAAGGTATTGCAGATACGCTTTATAATATCGCTGTAACCGAACGCGATCGCAACAACTATCAGGGAGCGCAAAAGCAAATAGAATCCGCGATCGCAATTATCGAAGATATCCGCACTAACGTTACCAGTCAAGATTTACGAAGCTCGTATTTTGCTTCAATACAGAAATATTATCAGTTTTATATCGACTTATTGATGCGGTTGCACAAACAGCATCCAGATAAAGGATACGATGCTTTGGCACTACAAGTTAGTGAACGCGATCGCGCCCGCAGTCTGGTAGAATTGTTGAATGAAGCTAACGCTGATATTCGTCAAGGTGTAGATCCAAAGTTGCTAGAACTTGAACGCAACTTACAGCAAAAATTAGATGCTACAGAAAAGCGTCAAATTCAATTATCCAACAAACCAAATACAGAAGCGCAAACCGAAGCGCTACAAAAAGAAATCTCCGCGCTTTTAGAACAAAATCGACAAGTCAAAGCACAAATTAGAAGCTCAAGTCCCCGTTACGCTGCACTTACACAACCTCAGTCTCTGACATTAGCACAACAACAGCAGCTACTTGATAACGATACCCTAGTTTTAGAATATTCTTTAGGGGAAGAACGCAGTTATCTTTGGGCAGTCAGCAAAACAAATATTAAGAGTTACGAATTACCCAAACGTGCAGAAATAGAAACTATCGCAAAGCAATTTAATGGATTACTGAAAAGAGATAATTATCGCTTAGACTCAACAATATCAACATCGGTGGTATCTACCCCCGGTTCACTTCCAGATGTCGAAGTCACAAGCAAGTTGAGTCAGATAGTTTTACAACCCGTCGCAAAAGAGTTGGGAAATAAGCGTTTAGTGATTGTTAGTGATGGTGCTTTGCAGTATTTGCCGTTTGGGGCTTTGCCGAATCCGAAAGACCTAACCCCCCAACCCCCTTCCCTACGAGGGAAGGGGGAGTCAGACTCTCCTCTACGAGGAGGGAAGGGGGAGCAAGAGTCTAACTCCCCTCCCCTTATAGGGGAGGGGCTGGGGGAGAGGTCACTTACGCCTTTATTGGTTGAACACGAAATAGTTAATTTGCCCTCAGTGTCAACTTTAGCAGTTTTACGGAAAGAAGTAAATAACCGCCAACCCGCACCGAAAGCGATCGCAATTCTTGCCGATCCAGTTTTTAGCAGCGACGATCCACGCTTGAAATCACCGCAACAAAAACTAGACAAACCTAATGTAAACGAACTCGATTTATCAAGATCCGTTAGAAGTAGTGGTGTAAAATTTGATCGCTTACAATTTACGCGCACTGAAGCTGACCGCATTTCAACTTTATTTCCAGATGCGTTACGCAAAGAGGTATTTGACTTTGATGCTAGTCGAGCGATCGCAACCAGTCCCGAACTCAGTCAATATCGCATTGTGCATTTTGCAACACACGGCATCCTGAATAGCACGCAACCAGAATTATCTGGAGTGGTCTTGTCGCTGTTTGACAATAAAGGAATGCCGCAAAACGGTTTTTTACGACTTCACGATATTTTTAACCTCAACTTGCCAGCAGAATTAATCGTCCTCAGTGCTTGCGAAACAGGTTTAGGCAAAGAAATCAAAGGAGAAGGATTAATAGGCTTGACAAGAGGGTTCATGTATGCAGGTAGCCCGCGAGTCGTTGTCAGTTTGTGGAGTGTCAATGACGAAGCCACATCAGAATTGATGACAAAATTTTATCAGAAGATGCTGCAAAATAAATTAAAACCTGCGGCTGCATTGCGATCGGCACAAATAGAAATGTTAAAAAATGACAAGTTCGCCGCACCCTATTATTGGGCAGCATTTACACTTCAAGGCGAGTGGAAATGACATTCTTTAACTTATAATATCATGACAGGTTTATTACATATGATGTAGAGACGTAGCAATGCTACGTCTAATCAAGGATTTCGGATATTTTTATTAATGTGAATTAAACGGATATAGTATTGAAAAATATAAGTCCTAAAATAATTTGGGATAATTTATTTTTTGGAAGCCTCTAATGTCAGGATACAAGCTAAACGAAGTAGAACTACAAAATGCAATCTCCAATCTACCCGGTTGGACAATAAAAGAAGGCAAATTGCACAAAGAATATAAGTTTAGTTCCTTTGCCCAAGCAATGGGGTGGATGGTTAGCGTCGCTATCTACACCGAGAAAATAGAGCATCACCCCATATGGTTAAACATTTACAACTTAGTTCAGGTTGATTTGATGACCTACGATTTAGGTAATGTCATTAGTAACCTGGACGTAGAACTAGCTAATAAAATGGAGGAACTAAGTAAAGCATTTCATTAATTCGTAGCAAATTAAATATGCGTTATCCAGAACGCTTGTAGAGACGTAGCAGTGCTACGTCTGTAGATTGTTTTTCGGCAGTGCTACGTCTGTAGATTGTTTTTCAGTTTCGCGTGTCTATTAATTCGTAGGAAATTAAATTTGGCAAAGCGACACTAAGTAGTTGATCGGTTTTTCTTGAAAGTGGGGAATTGATAAAAGCGATCGCACTATCATGATGTTCCATAATAGAAATACACAGCATGTCAGAGTAAAAAGTTCTATGTCACTGACGGTTGAAGACTTGGAAAAAATGCAGCAGCAGTACCCCGACTATCGTATGGAACTAGTCAAGGGTAATATCATTGTTATGAGTCCATCAGGATATGAGTCAGATGAAGTTGCAGCCGCTATGATATCACAGTTAGCCAACTGGGTTAGACCACGTAAACTGGGACGAGTAACAGCTTCCAGCGCTGGTTTTAGATTACCAAATTCAGACTTGCGAGCACCGGATGCATCATTTGTGTTAGCAGAACGCTTGCGTCGCAGTCCTAAAAGTTTCGCTCAATTAGCTCCGGATTTGACGGTTGAGGTGAAGTCACCGAGCGATAATTTAGAAGAAGTTCGAGCAAAAATTCAAGAATTTCTCGCTGTGGGAACTAGAGTAGGAATTCTCATCAACCCAGATAAGCGGATTGTTGAAGTTTACTATTCTGGACGAGAAGCGGTGATACTTCGTGATGGAGCTAGATTAAATCGTCAAATTCTTGGCTAAAGTTATTCATGGTTGCTCAAAGCGAGAAAGTTGACAGCGTTATAAATTGCTGGTATTCTTGGACTAGTGCCGAAAACCAAGGCATAATTATCCGGTTTGTAAACCGCAGTTCTGTCAAAACTGACCAGCCTGTTACAGGGTCGAACGGGAAGTCCACGTTTCGTTAAATTTGTTGAAAATAGTGGGTGACTC
>NZ_JAOWRF010000239.1 GCF_025753815.1 Plectonema radiosum NIES-515
CTCCCCCACTCCTCTACTCTTGCCTAAATAACCCAAGCAAGGGACCGAGAATTATCCCGAAGACAAAACCACCGATGTGTGCCCAGTAAGCTACTCCGCCTGATTCTACACTCATGTTGGCGGCTGCTTGCAGGCTGGCTAGACCAGATATGACATTTTGAACAAAGAAAAGCCCGATGATTATTAGTGCGGGAACTCTGATGGTGGTGACGAAAAATCCTAAGAAAATTAAGGTGACAACTTTTACATGGGCAAAGCGGATGATGTACGCACCTAAAATTCCGGCGATCGCACCACTTGCACCCAAAGATGGAATTTGCGAATTTACCCCCACAAACCACTGGCACATAGCAGCTAAAGCGCCGCACGCCAAATAAAAAATTATATACTTGAAGTGACCCAAGCGGTCTTCAATATTGTTGCCGAAAACCCAGAGATACACCATATTCGAGATTAAATGCCACCAGCCACCGTGTAAAAATTGTGATGTAAATAATGTTGTCCATTCTTGGGCAAAGTTGGTGGTTAACTGTTGTGGTATCACCGCATACGACTGGAAAAATGGCTCTAATGCTTGCCCTGATAGACTGACTTCATGAAGAAAAACTAAGATGTTCATCCCAATCAACCCGTAGGTGATATACGGGGTGATTCGCGTCGGGTTTTCGTCGTAAAGGGGAAACACAGGTGTTTTTCCAAATTATTGATTAATTGCAATATATCCTGTTGGGCTTGCAATTGTTAAAGGGTGCGGAATTTTAGAATAAAGTAGTCAGCGCTTGGGCGCCCAAGCGCTGACTACGAGTAAAGTTTATGCTGATTTACGAGTCGTGAAGCGTAAAGCCCCCGTGTTTCAACCGGGGGATATAAGCGAACAGGATAAATTTATTTATCCGCATCTTACATAATACTGTAAGATAGATTTATGGCAAAACTAGCACTAACGCTTAAACTCCCTTTTTACCGACTGAATCAAATCAAAGCACTTGAGTTTGAACGGATGACCATTGTTAACACTCAAGTTGCTAACGACTTGCTATTAGTCGATAAAAAAGAACGTAAAAAGTTAACTAGCTCTGCTTATCGCCATGTAGAAATTGGTTCAGCGTGGATTAACCAAACAATTCGCAACACAAATGCCAAAACCAAAGTAAAGCATTTTAAGCGGATGTGGTTAGAAGTCAATAATCAAAACTTTGAAGTATCCAAGCAGGGTAAATTCTACTCCGTCGCTTTTAACTTATTAAGAGGACGAAAAGGACGAATTCCTCTTGATGTCCATTCAGCCTCGCATACCGAGACGTTAGATAAGATTATTTCTGGAGAAGCTAAGTTAGGCTCTCTAAAACTCTGCTCATCTAAAAAAGGTGTTTGGTATGCACTGATTAGTGTGTCAATGCAAGTTGCTGAACCACAGTCAGTTAAAGGTTGGATTGGAGTAGATAGAGGACAAAATAATATTGCTGTTGCGGCACTGCCCAAAGGGTTTGGGAAGTTTTGGAAAGGGGCACGAGTTAAGCAGTTGCGAAGACAATTTCAACGCACTCGTTGCCAACTACAAAGCGCCAAGCAACAAAGCCAAGTGAAGCGATTAGAGCAACGTGAAAGACGTATCATGACCCATATTAACCACGTCATTTCAAAACAATTAGTGCAGTTTGCCCTTGACTTTGGAATGGGATTGCGGTTTGAGGATTTGTTTGGTTGCCGAAAGACAATGAGGCAAAATAAAAAGACAAAATCCGATGCTGCAAACAATCGTGATACATGGGCATTTTATCAGCTTGAATTGTTTGCTAGATATAAAGCAATTCGTGCAGGTATACCTGTTGAGTCTGTACCAGCACCATATACCAGTAAATCCGATCATCGCAATGGTGTATTAGGAGTAAGGAATGGAGATTGGTTTAGAGGATATGACGGGTATCGTTGCAATGCTGACTACAATGCTTCTCAAAATATTGGTCAATGGTTAGGTTTTTCATGCCCTCTGAGTCTTCAGAAAGCTCTAGTTGCAATGGCTAGAGTTGATGCAGAGGGTGCGGTCAATGACAGTCCGTTAACTAGTGAAGCGTTTTAGTGGGTGGATTTATCCCCCACTAAGACAACCGCTAGAATCGCCGTCAATTTATTGCGGCGAGTGTCAAAAATCAATATTTAATCAGTTTGATAAAGTGCGATCGCACTCTGATTGAGATGTTGCGTTCTGCTCGTCTCAAAGAGTGCTTTATTTCACTGTTTGTACAAATAATCGTCGTTGGATTTATCGCTAAACAAGCCTAACACAGGACCGAGAATCGCCCCAAACACAAAACCACCTGCGTGTGCCCAGTAAGCAATTCCGCCGTTTTCCATACCGATGTTAGCCGGTGTTTCTAAACTTGCGACTCCGTAGAAAGCTTGCTGGATAAACCAAAATCCCAGAAAGAAATAAGCTGGAACCCTAAATGTAGGGAAGAAAATGCCTAGGGGAACGACGCCGAGAATTTCCGCTTGGGGAAAGCGGAGAATGTATGCACCCAGAACGCCGGCGATCGCTCCACTCGCACCCAAGGAAGGTATATTAGAACTTTGGGAAAAATACCACTGACTTAACCCTGCCAAAACACCGCAAGATATATAGAAAAGCAAATATTTGAAATGCCCTAATTTGTCTTCAATGTTGTTGCCAAAAATCCAGAGAAACAACATATTACCGCCCAAGTGCAACAAACCACCGTGGAGAAATTGGGAAGTAATCAAGGTTGCCCACTCTGGGACTGGTTGATTTAGGGCAATTCCGGCAAAACTGGCAGTTAGTTCTTTTGGTACTACAGCCGCTAAATGTAAAAATCCATTTAATGCTTGGGGAGGAAGACTTGATTCATAAAGAAAAGCAAGGACGTTAGCAGCAATCAGCCCATAAGTGACATAAGGGGTGATTGTTATCGGATTATTATCTCTGATTGGAACCACAAGCGTTTTTACTCATTTTTGAGAAACTAGCCTCACAATACAGAATTTTTTGCCTAGTTTCTTCTAGCCTGTGGGCAGATTTTGTATTTTGTGCGTAGGTGTAATCACAATACGGTTCGGTTAACGTATGTAGAGACGTTGCATTGCAACGTCTCAGAGCGGGTTTTGGGTTCACAAATATTCTTAACCGAACCGTATTGGGTGTAATCAGATGCTTTTTTACTTACTTACAGCAGATTTCACTCCTTAGGAGGTACATTCGTAAAACCCAAAACCCGCTCTGAGACGTTCCGCCGGAACGTCTCTACGTGTATTTAATCACAACGCAATCTGCTGTACTTAAATAAATTTACATTTAGAGTAGACAGCAGCTTGACCACAGTGCTGATTCTGCTCATTTAATAGGTTCCAAAGTATACCGTCTTGGATTTGAAATTGCTTGCCAGTACTGGTGATACGTACACCAGAAAAATTGCTAAAGCCTTTGGTTGCGGCTTCTGCTAACAAGCGATCGCGTTCTTCTTGCACTACTTCTTCAGCCGATTGACGTGAAGGCATTTTGGTAAATTCTGACCAAGAAAGTTCCCATAGTTGCAATGCTTTGCGGTTGCCATAATTAAAAATCGGATCGGCTTCGATGCCGTGAGAAATTAATACAAAAGGTGCTTCAAATAGTGCTTGCGCTATTTCCTTGGGTGTACCGCTGACATCGAGCAAACAACGTCCTGTCCAATGTTTAAAACTATACATTAGGCGTTGGCTGTGGTGAATAATTGCCTCTTGCTGCCAAGGAAATTGCGAAACGCTGGACATAGAAAAGGGAAAGATAGCATCAATATTTTAGTATCTCATTTATAGGTCAATACACTTGGTGTTAAGGAATTGGTGGTAAAAAATGGTATGTCTGTAGAGACGTGACCGTGGAACGTCTCTTGGGGTTCGGGCAACGCATAATAAATTTATACCAGATGTCTACTAATAAACAAATGTTTTTTTCAAATTCTCTGGAAAATAAACTTCAACGCTGGAACGATATCATCCAAAATCAACCAAAAGATCCAAAAGCTTATATTCAAAGAGGCATGGTCAATTTTCAGCTTGCCAAAATTAATGAGTCAATTCAAGATTTCGATATGGCAGAGCAACTTGATGCGCGTTTGAAGCCGTATTTGTGGCAACGTGGGTTATCTTATTATTATGCAGAAAGATTTGCTCTTGGCGCTCAACAATTTGAGATAGACTTGACAGTGAACGCTCAAGATGTAGAAGAAACTGTGTGGCGATATCTCTGCATTGCAAGGCTTGCGGGTGTGGCAGAGGCACGCAATTCTTTATTATTGGTGAAAAATGACCCACGACGGGTAATGCGATGCGTTTACGATTTGTATGCTGGTAATTGTACGCCAGATGATATTTTAAGTGTTGGTGAATTAGAAAGCGAAGCCGGCAAGTTTTACAGTCATCTTTATCTAGGATTGTATTACGAGGCTCAAAATGATTTGGAAATGGCTTTCAAATACATAGTTAAAGCTGCCGATAAATACAAAATTGATGATTATATGTGGCATCTGGCTTCAGTACACAAAGCTTTGCGCGGATGGTAATAGTAATATCTGAAGAATGAAAAATTTGGCGTTGCATATTGTCCCTTGGGATTTGACAAACAACGTCGATAAATTTGACATATTGTAGAGACGTTCCGACGGAACATCTCTAGGATTCATTTTAAAATTATGCAACGCCAAAAATTTAGTGCGCTGTGAGTCTCCTATCCGTACCAATTAAACTAAGACTATCAGCCGGAAAACTTTAAATCTGAAGGTGCTGTAACCATGGTACAACAACTAACACCAGACACCGCCGAGGTCATCTACCCAGAAAGCGACGGACAACCGATGGCAGATAATACTGAACAATTTCAATGGATTGTAAAAATTAAAGAAAATTTAGAAATCTTATTCGCATTACAAGATAATGTGTTTATTGCAGGTAATTTACTTTGGTATGCTGTCCAAGGCGATGTGAAACTTCGACAAGCCCCTGATGCAATGGTGGTGTTTGGCAGACCAAAAGGTAAACGTGGTTCATATAAACAGTGGGAAGAAGATAATATTCCCCCACAGGTGGTATTTGAAATTTTATCACCTGGTAACAAAACTAAAGATATGGCAAATAAACTGCTTTTTTATCAACGCCACGGCGTGGAAGAATATTATATCTACGATCCACAGACTAACGAATTAACTGGGTTGCTGCGATCGCAAGAGAATTTAGAAGTTATTGAAGAGATAAATAATTGGGTTAGTCCGCGTTTAGAAGTGCGTTTTGAACTCACACGGAATACTTTAGAAATCTACCGTCCCGATGGACAAAGATTTCTCACCTCTGTGGAACTAAATCAAATACGAGAACAAGAATATCAACGCGCTGAACAAGAATATCAACGCGCTGAACAGGAACGTCAACGTGCTGAACAGGAACGTCAACGCGCTGAACAAGAATATCAACGCGCTGAACAGGAATGTCAGGAAAAGGAAGCAGCGCAGCTTCAGTTAGAACTAGAACGACAACGTTATCAAGATTTATTAGCGCAACTGCAAGAAAGAGGAATTGATTTATGAAAATATGTGAGTATAAGAGTGCTACCACACTTTATTCAAATTCAACTCAAACCCTGGTAAAACATCTTCACCGGATACAGTTGTAGGAGATTCTAATATTTCTACATCTTTCCCTAAACGATAAATTTCTACTGTTTTATTCTTAGGGTCAAGCAACCAACCTAAACGAACCCCGTTGTTAATATACTCTTGCATCTTTTCTCTCAGTTTTTTGAGGGAATCACTACTAGAACGCAATTCCACCACGAAATCAGGTGCGAGAGGGGAAAATTCTTCTTCTTGTTGAGTCTGGGTTAAAGCCTCCCATTTTTCATTACTAACCCAAGAAGCATCGGGTGAGTAAACTGCACCATTAGGGAATGTAAAACCACTGGAGGAGTCGAAACCGATACCAAGCCCGGTTTTTTCAATCCAGACGGCAAGTTGACCAATTAGGCTAAAATTTTTCTTACCTGTCCAAGGATATGTTGGAGGCATAATTATTATTTCTCCAGTCGCAGTACGTTCTAACTGCAAATTTTGGTTAGCTTGACAAAGTTCATAAAACCCCTCGATACCCAGATTGGGGATAGTCAGTGTGATGGCGTTCATAAGGTTTAAGAGTGAGGTTTTGCCCTTATACTAATTCTATGTAAGGTTGCGCTTTATCGAGGTTGCGATCAAATTGACATCATGTCTGCCTAATTAACATTAGACATCTCCAGAAATTAATTATGCGTTAACCAAAACCCTTGTAGAGACGCTAAATTTCGCGTCTCTACGTTTTTTATGGAGATGTATATTAATAAAAACACTGCAACCGTCGTAAATACGTTCCGTGGTCACGTCTGTAGAATAGACATCGACCGAATTTAATTATGCATTAACCAAAACCCTTGTAGAGACGCTAAATTTCGCGTCTCTACATTCTTTTTCGGAGATGTCTAATAGACATCGATCGCTATGCTTATTATGCGTTACCCGAACCCCAAGAGACGTAGCACAGAATAGTCTCTACATTTTTGCGTTCGTGTCTAATATCTAACGTCCCACCAATTTATCGCGCAAATGCTTAATGCGATCGCGCAATTTCCCCGCTTCTTCAAATTCTAGTTTCTTTGCCGCTTCTTTCATCTGTCCTTCTAGCAAAGTAATCAAATCTGGAATTTGTTCTAGGGGAAGTTCATCCATATGTTGATCAACAGTTTCTAACTCCGTTGCATTCAAGCGTCGCGATACTTCCAAAAATGATAAAATCGCATTAGTCGATTTTTTGATAATCGGTTGCGGTGTAATGTTGTGCAATTTGTTGTATGCTGTTTGAATACCACGCCGTCTGTCAGTTTCGTCAATTGCTTTAATCATGCTTTTTGTGAGATTATCAGCATACATGATCGCTTTGCCGCGAATGTGACGCGCTGCTCTACCTATAGTTTGAATTAGCGATCGCTCTGCACGCAAAAACCCTTCTTTATCTGCGTCCAAAATCACCACCAGGGAAACTTCCGGTAAATCTAAACCTTCCCGCAGCAAGTTTACCCCAACCAACACATCAAATTTACCCTCACGCAAATTCTGAATTATCTGAATTCGGTCAATTGAATTAATCTCAGAATGCAAATATCGCACCCGAATCCCATTATCTTCCAAATACTCAGTTAAATCTTCCGCCATGCGCTTAGTTAATGTGGTAATTAACACCCGCTCTTTGAGGTCAACTCTATCTTTAATTTCTCCCAACAAATCATCAATTTGTCCTTCTGTCGGACGCACATTAATTTCTGGGTCAATTACTCCCGTTGGACGAATTATTTGTTGTGCTATATTATTTTCGGAAATTTCTAATTCCCAATCTCCTGGTGTAGCAGAAACAAAAATACATTGATTCACCTTTTCCCAAAATTCTTCTGCTTTCAAAGGACGGTTATCAGCAGCACTGGGTAAACGAAATCCATGCTCAATTAATACTTTTTTCCTTGCCTGGTCGCCGTTGTACATACCGCGAATTTGTGGTACAGTAACGTGAGATTCATCGATTACTAACAGCCAATCTTTAGGAAAATAATCAATTAAAGATTCTGGAGGTTCTCCAGCTTGTCTGCCGGCTAAATGGCGAGAATAGTTCTCTACACCGTTACAATAACCAACTTCACGCAACATTTCCAAATCATAGCGCGTCCGCTGATCTATCCGTTGTGCTTCTAATAATTTACCCGCTTCTTCTAATTCAAGTTTACGTTCTTTTAATTCTGCTTGAATGTCATCACAAGCTATTTCTAATCTTTCTTCTGGAGTGACAAAGTGACGCGCTGGATAGATATTCACAGCTTGTATACTTTTAATAATTTCCCCTGTCACCGGATCTACGTAACGAATTGCGTCAATTTCATCCCCAAAGAATTCAACGCGAATAATTCTATCTTCGTAAGCGGGACCAATTTCTAAAACATCACCTCGAACGCGAAATTTACCGCGACCCATTTCTATATCGTTGCGGCTATATTGAATTGTTCCTAAATCTCGCAAAATCTGACGTTGATTAACTTCCATACCCACTTGAAAGGGAATGGCAGCTTTGAGATATTCTGAGGGAATTCCCAAACCGTAGATGCAGCTGATGGAAGCAACAACGATGACATCACGACGTTCAAAAAGCGATCGCGTCGCTGAGTGACGCAACATGTCAATTTCATCGTTAATCGAAGCTGTCTTTTCTATATACGTGTCGCTGACGGGAATATAAGCTTCTGGCTGATAGTAGTCGTAGTAGCTGACGAAGTACTCGACTGCATTATGGGGAAAGAATTCCCGCAACTCGTTACAAAGTTGTGCGGCAAGGGTTTTATTATGCGCTAATACAAGTGTGGGTTTCCCGACTTTCTGAATTACTGATGCGACTGTGAATGTCTTGCCTGTTCCCGTCGCTCCCAGTAAAGTTTGATAATGGTTGTTAGCTTCGATACTGGTGGTAAGTTCGGCGATCGCTTGTGGTTGATCTCCTGTCGGCACAAACGGTGCTTGAAGACAAAATTCTGTCATACAAATGTACTATAAATACCCTATCTCATGGTAGCGAATGCGCTCTGTTTTACCCTGAGTACTAACCGAACGTCATGACAACGCTTTTCCGCTTCTTTTTAGTATGTATCTTTTGAATAAATATATATCCATAGCAACTTTTTTAAGGTTAGACTCTAAATATTAAGGAAGAATTTATTTTTCCCCTAACTATTGTAAAATTTACTTAACAATCGAGGGTGGGTTAGGTCATGAGCGTTAGCAGTACTGATAGAACAATCAGTCAAGGGCAAAAGCCTGCCAATTTAAAGGGAGACACGACAGTGGAAATTGAAAATAACCAGGATAATAGCTTGAATATAGATACACCAGGGCAAGATGATAAGCAAGTGTTGCTAGAGTCACCAAATGTAGAAGTTCATGAGACACTAGCTATTTCTAGTGTACGTCCAATCAGCGCCAGTCATTTACAAGTTGCCCATACAATAAATTCTTCCGGAATTCGTCCAATTGGTGCGAATACAATGCAAGTCGTTGAAAGTATTTACGAGTCTGGGATTCGTCCAATCGCTTCAAGTGGACTAGTAATTTCGCAAACTTACTCCGTAATGGGGAATCGTCCAGTCGCATCAAATATGATTGACGATGCAGATACGATGATGGGTTTTCTGGATTAAACAAAAATAATAATTACAATATCAACCCGGTTTTTATGCATAATCGGGTTTTTTTATTAAATAGCTAATAGACATCTCCATAAAAGACGTAACAGACGTAGCACATGCAACGTCTGTTGGGGTTCGGGCAACCCATAATTAATTATGCGTTATCCACATCCTCTAGAGACGATTCTGTGCTGTGTATCTACATTCTTTTCGACTTTCGCGTGTGTAATAGTTAATAATTATGAACTGACTCCTACTCAGATTACCGACTTCACAAGAGTTGTCGGGGATATTTTTTTTAGCTATTTGCTTTATTAGTACTTTAGTTCTTGTTGATTTTATTATCTCCCTCTTTAAGCATAGACAACTAATATATCTTGTGGCGGAAGGCTACAGGAACAACATTAAGTTAATTTGTAATAGTCAGAAAAAACAATTTCAAAGTTAGTAACAAGCTTTGAAATAAAAACTATCTAAATAAGGAAAAGAAAAATGAGCATAGAAGATCGCGCTAAAGCAGCTGCTAAAAACATCGAAGGTAAAGCTCAAGAAGCTCTAGGAAATGTTACCGGCGATCCAGAAGATAAAGCAAAAGGCAAAGCAAAGCAAGCCGAAAGCGAACTACGTCACGGTGTTGAAGACGTAAAAGATAACGTCAAAAAAGCAATTGACTAAGTAGAATGCATTTTGCTTTATGTCTGTAAGGTAATTGGGGTGCATCCCTTGGCTGAAAACATGCCTGACAAGCGTAAATCCCGACACTCTTTTTATCCCCCTTGAATGGGGGATAAAGGTGCAGAGGATAAATGTGCAGATTAAATTCAAAAATTAAGGGATGTTGACTACCAAGAGCGATTTTCATATATATAGATTATTGTAGAGACGTTTAGGCGAAACGTCTCAGCGGCAGGAATGCAATTTATTAATGTGAAAATTGCTGTAATTAATAGACCTGCAAAATAATAACAGTTAAAGAATAACAAATATAGCAATCCTAAACGAATCGTCAATATAGTGTTGTTGCTATACATGCCAAATTGGTTTAAAAAACCTTGAATGGGATTACTATCTTTTGTCTGAGTGCAAATCTAATTTTTTGGAGGATAGATAAATGATTCTGATTCAGCGGGGTCGCAGAATCTTGACTGCTTTCGTGTTGATTTTAGTTCTGACAATAAGTACTGCTTGCAGTAGCGGTAATGTAGCACAACTTGACCGCACAACTAATCCACCAGCAATTGGTGCAACTACAGCTTACGCAGAACTAGAGCGAGGAAATACCCCCACAGGACAAACCTTTGCTGACTGGGTTGTGCAATCATCGAAGGGATTAATTCGTGATGCTTATGTGCGTGACAATAACAAACTAGGCATTGTTATTTCTCCTCAAGTTCGTCCTAACGAAGTGCGAGACTTGGCAAAATCTTTAGCGCAAGGTTTCCGGAAGAATTTCCCCAATCAAGACTTAACAGTTTTGATATATGCACCCGATAAGCAATTGATTTTGACGACGAAGTATGATGTTCAGACCAATAAAATTGAGTATAACGCGTAATTACTCGATATTGGTTTGAGGTAATTGGTAATAATTTTTGGGATTACTAATTACGAAAGATAAGCAACTTAAATATCTGTTAATTAGTTGCTATTGAAAAATTGATGCAGAAAGTTATTAGCTTTTAGTTAACGGAGGTAAGTAAAGTGTCAAGTAGCGAACAGTACAAGCGTCAAATAATGAACGACTTGGCTCAAGGGAATGTAGAATCATTGGATGATGCTCCAGTTGACCCATCAAAGCAATATCAAAGCTTCGATGATTTTGCCCAACGGACAACCACAGATGAACGTCGTCAGATGTTTGGTAAATCTTTGCAGAGCGATCGCATTCCAACCAGCCAAATGGAACCGGAATTGCAGAAAGCGATCGCTCAAATCAAACCCAACGAACGGGATGATGTAGCACGCTCGTTTTTCAAACACTTCAAGCACATAGGATTGGATGAGCGTCATTTAGAGCAACAGATTGGACTTTCCACTCACCATTCCAATCACATGAGTGCTGATGATGTCAGCAAACTGGCTTCCTTCGCATATCACAACCATCCGGACATATTCCGCGAAGTCCTAGCCGAGCAACCAGGTATTCTCAAGTTTATCAGCAACCCCGTCGTCGCAGCCGTTTTGGGAATCGCAGCTGCTAAATGGCTGGGTGGTCATCATAAATAATAGCTGATACCGTTTTCGTTTTACTTTCAGGTTGATACAAATAGACCGCACTCTTGTCGTTTTTCCAGGGGAAAAGAGAATGATTTGTATCACACATGAGGGTGAAATGGTATGAATCTTGAGTTGTGTGTGGGTTCTGATTATATAAGGTGGGTTATAATAACCCACCTTTATTTTTTTCGGAGAGTGAAAATGATGTTAGCTGGCAATAGTTTGGGAATTATAGGTAGCGATCGCTTCCCAATTCATGACATCTTCTAACAAAGCTTGATAACCTTGTGTATTCGGGTGAAGTCCATCTTTACTTAGACCTTTGCGTCTCCAATTTTCACTGCGTCCCATCCAACGCTCAAAAATATCAAGATAGGGAATCCGTCTTTGACTGCAAGCGATGCGAGTAGCTTCTTTGTAGCGATACTGATCGGCGTGATTATAATATAAACAATCCAAAAATGGCATCTTGGCTTCATCCACTGGCACCATCCCCACAAATAACACGGGACACAGTTGCTGTGCTTGTTCCAGCAAAGAAGCAATTTCTGACTCAAATACGGCAAAATCTGTATAGTTGCGTCCATCAGGACGTGCCAACCGTGCTGAATCATTCACTCCGACTGAGAGAATAATTAAATCGGGGACGCGGTTTCGTAATTCTCCCCGATGGCGGAATTCAATTTCTAGTCTTTGTGCTATCTGTTGAGTGCGATCGCCTCGTACTCCCAAATTATAAACAATATGACCCGCACTATCCGGCGACATCCACCACCGTCGCAATCGTTCAACCCACCCCCCCCCTTCTGGATCGCCAAATCCGTAAACTAAGCTATCTCCTAGTGCGACAATCTTTAAAGGCTGACATTGAGTTGGTCTAGACAGTTGCATTGAAGAAGAAGCTACAAATGTGTGCATTTAAAAAGAATGTATTTTATATCTTTTAAAGATTCTATACATTTCTACACCATTTATGGGTAACTAATTTTGCTTCCCTTAGGGCAATTTGGGGAGGGCGAAAGGGGAA
>NZ_JAOWRF010000200.1 GCF_025753815.1 Plectonema radiosum NIES-515
CCCCTTGCCTCCCCTCATCCCCCCCCTAAGCGCAAGTAGGGCGATCGCTACAGTCCCATGGTGGCTATAACCTTCGAGTGCTGAAGGCAAAATGATACTATGAAATAAGTTTAAAATTATAAGATATGAGTTAAACCAATCGGAGAGTACGTCTTAAGTTGACGATTTAGTACACAAGTCTGTACAACGATGTTTTTGAGTTAATTCTCCTGCTTCAACTTATAGACCTTGCGCTCCCACGGCTTTGTTGGGTTAAATGCTTATAATAAATGCCAAACCTTTAATCCTTATCCCCTCTAGATTTAGTTGAAAACAAACGCCATGCTAAAAACTTTGTTGGGCGATCCCAACGCTCGTAAGCTGAAAAAATACCAACCTGACATTACTGAAATTAACCTCTTAGAAGAAGAAGTTAAAGCTCTTTCTGATGAACAGTTAAAGGGCAAAACAGCAGAATTTCAACAACGACTCGCGTCATCTGAAACTACAGATGATATTTTGCCAGAAGCTTATGCTGTTGTCAGGGAAGCTGGACGACGTGTTTTAGGGTTGCGACATTTTGATGTGCAACTCTTAGGTGGTGCTATCCTGCATTCCGGGCAAATTGCGGAAATGAAAACTGGGGAGGGCAAAACCCTGGTTGCGACTTTGCCAAGTTATTTAAATGCTTTAAGCGGTAAAGGTGTACACGTTATCACCGTAAACGATTACCTGGCTCGTCGAGACGCAGAATGGATGGGACAGGTGCATCGCTTTTTGGGGTTGAGTGTGGGGCTAATTCAAGCAAATATGACTCCTGCCGAACGTCAAAAAAACTACAGCTGTGATATCACTTATGTTACCAACAGCGAGATAGGTTTTGACTATTTGCGTGATAACATGGCAACATCAATGGCAGATGTTGTGCAACGTCCCTTTAACTACTGCGTAATTGACGAAGTAGATTCAATTCTAATTGATGAAGCACGGACACCTCTAATTATTTCCGGACAGGTAGAAAGACCGACAGAAAAATATTTGCGAGCAGCGGAAATTGCATTTACTCTGAAAAAAGATGAGCATTACGAGGTCGATGAAAAAGCGCGGAACGTGCTGTTGACCGATGAAGGTTTTGCGGAATCTGAAAATCTTTTGGAAGTAAGTGATTTATTCGACCCGGATGATCCGTGGGCACACTTTGTTTTCAATGCGATTAAGGCAAAAGAACTTTTCCTCAAGGATGTAAATTATATCGTCCGCAATGAGGAAGTGGTAATTGTCGATGAATTTACTGGTCGGGTGTTACCAGGACGACGTTGGAGTGATGGACTGCACCAAGCAATTGAAGCTAAAGAACACGTAGAAATTCAGCCGGAAACGCAAACTTTAGCGACGATTACTTATCAAAATTTGTTTTTGTTGTATCCCAAGTTGGGAGGAATGACTGGAACAGCAAAGACAGAAGAACCTGAATTTGAAAAAATTTACAAACTGGAAGTATCAGTAACTCCCACCAACAGGAAAAGGCTGCGTCAAGACTTGTCTGATATGGTGTTTAAAACTGAGCCTGGGAAATGGAACGCGATCGCACAAGAATGTGCCCAAATGCACCAACTCGGTAGACCCGTGCTGGTAGGAACCACCAGTGTAGAAAAATCAGAATATCTCAGCGGGCTTCTCAAGCAGCAAAATATTCCCCACGAATTGCTCAACGCTCGACCCGAAAACGTCGAACGAGAGTCAGAAATTGTCGCCCAAGCCGGACGCAAAGGTGCTGTCACCATCGCCACTAACATGGCTGGTAGAGGTACTGACATCATTTTGGGTGGTAACTCTGAATATATGGCGCGTCTGAAGCTGCGGGAATACTTTATGCCCCGCATCGTCCAACCAGAAGACGAAGATACTTTTGGTGTCCACAGAGACGGGGGTTTGCCCACAGGGACTGGTGGTGGACAAGGTTTTGTCCCTGGGAAAAAGGTGAAAACTTGGAAGGCTTCACCACAAGTTTTCCCGATTCAATTGTCAAAAGAAACAGAACAACTGCTGAAAGAAGCTGTGCAAGTGGCAGTGCGTGAGTATGGTGAGCGCAGTTTACCCGAATTAGAGGCAGAAGAGAAAGTAGCTGTAGCGGCAGAAAAAGCGCCAATTGACGACGTAGTCATTCAAACTCTGCGGTCAGCTTATAACCGTGTCAAGCACGAATACGAACAGTTTACTAGTCGGGAACACGAAGAAGTAGTGCAGTTAGGCGGTTTGCACGTAATTGGTACAGAACGCCACGAATCGCGACGGGTAGATAATCAGTTACGCGGACGTGCTGGACGCCAAGGAGACCCTGGTTCAACAAGATTCTTCTTAAGTTTAGAAGATAACTTGATGCGGATTTTTGGAGGCGATCGCGTAGCCCGTTTAATGGAAGCCTTTAATGTTGAAGAGGATATGCCCATTGAGTCGAAGATGCTCACCAACAGTTTAGAAGGTGCTCAGAAAAAAGTCGAAACCTACTACTACGACATCCGCAAACAGGTGTTTGAGTACGACGAGGTGATGAACAATCAACGTCGCGCTATCTACGCAGAACGTCGTCGGGTGCTAGAGGGGCAAGACTTGAAAGAACAGGTTATCAAGTATGCCGAAAAAACTATGGATGACATCGTTGACTATTACATCAACCCCGACTTGCCCTCAGAAGAGTGGGAATTAGAAAAGCTGACAGAGAAAGTCAAAGAATTCGTCTATCTGCTGGAAGACTTGCAGCCAAATCAATTAGAAGAGATGACAATTGGCGAAATTAAAGCTTTCCTTCACGAACAAGTGCGAATTGCCTACGATATGAAGGAAGCTCAAGTTGACCAAGTGCAGCCCGGACTGATGCGACAAGCTGAAAGGTTCTTTATATTACAGCGAATTGATACCCTCTGGCGGGAACACCTACAACAAATGGATGCCTTGCGAGAATCTGTGGGATTGCGCGGTTACGGTCAAAAAGACCCGCTGATTGAATATAAGAGCGAGGGATATGAACTTTTCTTGGATATGATGGTGAATATCCGCCGAGATGTGGTATACTCTCTCTTCATGTTTCAACCGCAACCCCAACCAGTAGTTCAGGCACCATCAGAGATGGTTTGAAGTTAAGGGCTAGAAATAATAGTTTTGCCCAAAGACGCTAAGAATTACTTAGCGTCTTTTTGTGTGAATAATTTATACATAAAAAAGCTTTTATTTCACTCGATTAATTGAGTGCATCTTCATAGATTTTTAGTATAACAATCTACTTTGACGTAAAAACGAGGGCGTATTTAAACGCAGAGGAATACAGAGTAAACGCAGAGTATGTGGGGAATTTATTAGACATCTCCGGAAAAGAATGTAGAGACGTAGCTAGCTTACGTCTCTTGGGGTTTGGGCAACGCATAATTCATTTTTGGAGATGTCTATTTAATTCGTTAGGAATTTGTGGTATATTTACCTAAGTATATTTCTCAGCAAGTATGTGATTTGGGTAAATAAAACCTTTAGGGGTGTGCGATCGCTTCTCCATATCAGAAACTGTTAATGGATGAATGCGATCGCACGATTATAACCGTCTTAACCCACAAAGGCTAAATACCCAACCTTTGATAAACCTCCTCTAAATGCTTCAGATGCTGCTTTGGATTGAAACATTCCGCAATTTCTGCTGGTGATAACTTTTCAGTCACGTGAGGCTCTTTGCTAATCAAATCGTGAAAATTGCCTTCTGGTTTATTCCAAGCTGCGTGAGCGCTTTCTTGAACAATTTTATATGCTTCTTCTCGCTTCATGCCTTTTTCGATTAAAGCAAGTAGCACTTTTTGGCTAAACACCACACCACCATAGCAGTTAAGATTTCGCTCCATGTTCTCAGGATAAACCAGCAGGTTTTTCACTAAGTCGATGGTTTCCTTTACCATGAAATGTGTCAAAATGCAAGCATCGGGAAACATTACTCGCTCAACGGAACTGTGGGAAATGTCGCGTTCGTGCCAAAGTGCGACGTTTTCCAAAGCTGCCACCGTATGACTTCTGATAATGCGTGCCATTCCGGTTAATCGTTCGGAACGGATGGGGTTACGCTTGTGTGGCATAGCTGAGGAGCCTTTTTGCCCTTTGGAAAAGAATTCTTCAACTTCGAGAACGTCTGTTCTTTGTAAGTTGCGAATTTCCACGGCAAAGCGTTCGATGGAGGCAGCGAGTAAAGCTAATTGTTGCACATAATCGGCATGGCGATCGCGTGAAATAACTTGAGTTGACGCGGTATCGGGTTGTAGTCCCAACTTAGCGCAGGCGATCGCTTCCACACGCGGATCGATGTTAGCATAAGTTCCTACCGCACCGGAGATTTTACCCACAGCGATGGTTTTGCGGAGAATTTTCAAGCGTTCTTGGTGACGCAACATTTCTGCCAACCATCCAGCCAACTTAAAACCAAAAGTGATCGGTTCAGCATGAATCCCGTGCGATCGTCCAGTCATCACCGTATAACGATGTTCTGTTGCCTTTTTGCGAATGGTAACAATTAAATCTTCCACACCTTGCAACAACAAATCAAGACTTGCTACCAATTGCAAAGCTAAAGCAGTATCCAGCACATCCGAACTAGTCAAACCTAAGTGAATATAACGTCCTGCATCGCCAACATATTCATTTACGTTTGTTAAAAAAGCAATCACATCATGACGGACTTCTGCTTCAATTTCTAGCACCCTCTTTGGGTCAAAATTAGCCTTTGCCTTAATTTCCTCAACCGCTTCTGCAGGAATGTAACCCAACTCAGCTTGAGCCTCACAAACAGCGATTTCTACTTGCAACCAGGTTTTTAACTTGTAAACTTCCGTCCACAAATTGCCCATTTCCGGCAAGGTATAACGCTCTATCACGATCCACCACAGAATTCAACCGTCATATTCTACAGTTTTACAGTAAAAGTTTTGAACCTCTTTTATAATATAAAGTTAATCATCTCAAATTTTAATTGTATTATACTGTTTTTTGCTGAGGTAAAGGACTGCTTTTGGAATCAGATGTAATGATACTAATGCTACCATCAGCTTCTAGATACGCCTTTTTCACATCGGCTAAAAACTCTATACCCTGCTGACGTAATTGGCTCATCAACTCTTCTTCTGTAATTAGTTCACGTTCCAGATGACGCAATATCAGACGCCCATTTTTGACAAGTAGTAAAGGTGGGGGATTAAGAAACTGTTGAAACTTGGGAATTTTGTAGCCTAACCAGTTGAGCAAATAGCTCCAAAAAATAACAGTTCCGACTAAAATTGCTCCTTCGGTAATTGATGTATAACTGCTTGCCATCGCATTTTGGGCAGCTTCCGCAAATAATACAACCACCAACAAATCGGGAATTCCCAGCGTTCCCAATTGTCTGCTGGGGAGAAAACGTAACACTGAGAAAAGTGCCAAGTATACCAGCGAACCTCTGACAATCAGTTCCAAGACGCTCATGCTGGGGACAAAAATTGCCTGCCAATTAATTGAAAACCATCTGTGCATTACTACTATCAGGTGGGCAAACATAGATTTTTAGCCTTTGTGATGAAAGTCGCTAATTTTTGCTTCTTTGTTTTAAGCGTTTGGCTTGTGTCAGTTTCCTAAATAAACGATTAATAAAATTAGAATTTCTTTTCTTTGCCGATGGTTCCTCAGGATGCTTGGATTTCATCCCTAGATTAGCACGAGCCTTATCAGTCATGGGGATAGCATTGTCTGCTGGGACAATTTGTGAGCCGTATCTTCTAGCGTAAACTTGGGTAAACTCGGCACCAAAAAAGAGAATTTGGGCAGCATAATAAACCCAAGCGATGACAACTACTACTGAACCTGCCGCACCGTAAGTTGAACCGAAGCTGCCGTTTCCTAAATATTGCCCTAAAACAAACCTGCCGAAGGAAAATAACAGTGAAGTGATAGCAGCACCAATCCAAACATCACTCCAGGTAATTTTTACATCTGGTAGGACTTTAAATATTAGCCCAAACAGCACAGTACTGATTGCAAAACCAAGTAAAAAATTAACTATCTGCCAGATAAAATCAATACCTGGTATCAAGTTATTAAAGTAAGCAATAAATGCTGCTAATACTCCACTAACTACCAGGGACACCAGAAGTAAAAAGCCGATACCCAGAACCATCGCAAACGACAAAAAGCGATTGCGAACCATGTTTTTTACAGCACGTCCTGGTTTCGGTTGCACTTCCCAAATTGTATTTAAAGCATCTTGTAGTTCAGTAAATAGACCAGTGGCACCAAATATTAGAACTACGATACTGATGATAGAAGCGATCGCACCTTGCTTTGGTTGACTAGCATTTTTAATTGCCTCCTGAATGAGTTTTGCTCCAGCCTCACCAACTAAACCTTGAATTTGTGCGAAAATTTGACCACTTGCGGCATCTTTTCCAAATACTGCACCAGCGATCGCAATTACAATAACCAGCAACGGTGCAATTGAAAATATCGTGTAATAAGCTAGCGCTGCCGATAACCGTGAGGCTTTATCTTTACTCCATTCTTGAAATGTCTCTTGGAATAGCCCCAAAATTGCCTTCACGTTCATCAATAAGTCTCCTTTTCTCAGTATATAGCTAGCCTTAAACTTAATTGATACTTCATTTTTTAATCCGTCACATCTGCCAGAAGGCGTTTTTTTCGCATCCTTGAGGCAGAACTGTATGATTTACAGTTAGACCACACTCAAGTTTTCTTCATTAGACATCTCCAGAAATGAACTATGCGTTGCCCAAACCCCAAGAGACGTGAAATTTCACGTCTCTACATTGTTTTCTGGAGATGTCTATTAGACCTAGACGTGAAAATTAAATATGCGTCAACCAAATCCCAAGAGACGCGATCGTCCGAAGTCTCTACATTAGACGTCTCCATAAATTAATTATGCGTTGCCCGAACCCCAAGAGACGTAGCATTGCTACGTCTCTACGTATGACTCCGGAGATGTCTATTCTTTTCCACGACGTTTGTCCATTTCTTCCTTTGCGTCTGGTGCACCTTTGCGATCTGCTAAAAAGAATGTGGTTCAAATAAGCTGAAAATCGCTGTCATATACTCAAACCAAAAACTCTGCGGAAACCTTTGCGGTTCTCTGCGTTGAAAAATATATAATTCCGATACAAACGGATTTGATCTAACTCCCGACTCTTCGTTTATCTGTATAATTTCTCAAATTTTCCGTAAACAGGGTAAAACTAGATGTAGATTGTAATAACCGCAATACTACTGATGAAAAACATTTACAGGGTGGCTAACTACTTGACTAAAGCAGTAGATACAAGTATACAATCATCAACTTATCATGCGTACTTTAGGATTTACTCAGCGCTTTTTTTTATTGGTTACTCCTTTGATAGCTACTTCTAGCTTAGTAACCTCACCCACTCAAGCTGCTACATTAGCTTCATCTCAAGGAGAATTTTATTTACAAAACTTCAGTCTCGATCCCGAAGTAACCGCAACTACAAATAATGCCAACATCTCAACTATTGCCAAAGATAGCGAGGTATCAGCCACTAATAATGCAAATATAGATTTTCTTCTCGAACCACCAGAAGTAATTAATAAATCTTTCAGTCAAGCCTTTGGTCAAAATCAAAATTATTTAGGACTGGCAAACGCTGATGGTAAAGTTTTAGGGAACTTTTTTGTAGACGCTGGTGAATCCTTTTCTGTAGATTTTACAGCAGCTTTAGACCTAGAAACATCAATAGATAAACCAGCAGCAGAGAATGCTAGAGCAAGTGCAGATATTTCATTTTTGTTATTTGACACAACTGACATCGCGAATCAAGGTCTTTTAGATGACTTTTTTACTCAGTTGTTATCTGACACTACACCGAACACTAAAAAAACTCCTTTAGACTTCTTTTCCCTGAGTGGAAATTTAAACTCTTTCAACACGAATGATTTTATTACCAGTCAAAAAAGTGAATATTTCACTTTATCTAAACAAGATACTCAGTTAAATTTTGGTGGTAAGGCAGAATTTGCAACAGCGTTATTTACAGGTTCTATAAAACGCTCTTTTGCTAATCCAACAAATTTAACTTTCATCCAAGTTAGAAAAAGTCAAGTCAAAGTTTCAGTCCCTGAACCATCGACTAGTCTAGCTTTACTTTTTGTGTGTGCCTTAGTCGCGATTGCTACTAAATCAAAGCTGAAAAAGATTACCTCAACATAATCTCAGCGAAAATTGACACTCTTGAGATCCCCGACTTCGCAAGAGTCGGGGATCTTGTTTTTTCAAAACTACTATATTTATGGCTGCAAATTTTCTGCCATTAGATAGAGAAAAGCTTTCTGCCAATAGCAGTATGACTAATGCTTTCGCTTTATGTTAAATAATTAAAGGAAAAGAGAAATATGTGGTTAGGAAAATTTTATCCAACCAACGATTAATCATGCCCAATTTATAAATAAAATATTTATGCAACTTACAAATAAAGTAGCATTGGTGACAGGAGCAGGTTCCGGCATTGCGAAGGCAGCGGCAAAGTTGTTTGCTAAAGAAGGTGCAAAAGTCGCAGCACTAGGACGTACAAAGGAAGAACTAGAAGAAACTGTTGCCCAAATTGAAAGCGACAATGGGGAAGCGATTCCACTGATTGCTGATATTTCTAAACCAGAAGAAATGCAACAAGCAATTCAGCAGATTGCAGATAAGTGGGGACGTTTAGATATTGTATTTGCTAACGCGGGAATTAATGGAGTTTGGGCACCTATAGATGAATTGACACCCGAAGAATGGGATAAAACAATCAACATCAATCTCAAAGGAACTTTTTTAACAGTTAAGTATGCTGTACCTCACCTGAAAAAACAGGGTGGATCGATTATTATCACTTCTTCTGTCAACGGTACACGCATTTTTAGTAATAGTGGTGCAACTGCTTATTCTTGCTCAAAAGCCGCACAAGTTGCTTTCACAAAAATGGTTGCTTTAGAACTTGCTAAACACCGCATTCGTGTGAACGTAATTTGTCCTGGGGCAATTGAAACTAGTATTGATGAAAACACCCAAAGACGAGATTTAGAAGATATTAAAGAACCAGTTGAGTTTCCTGAAGGTAAGATTCCTTTAACTGATGGCAAACCAGGAACATCTGAGCAAGTGGCACAACTAGTGTTATTTTTAGCATCAGATGCTTCTAGTCATATCACCGGGACGCCAATTTGGATTGATGGGGGAGAATCTTTGTTGAAGGCTTAGGAATAACCTGAATTATATCATGACATATTGTAGAGACGTTCCGGCGGAACGTCTCTACGACGGTTGCGGCGTTTTTATCGAACATGATATTACTGCATTCTATCTATGGTGCGATACTGAATTGCTTCTGCGACATGATTTGCCTTCAGGTCATCATCTCCCGCCAAATCTGCAATTGTGCGTGCTACTTTGAGAATGCGATCGCTTGCTCTTGCCGATAAGCCTAATTTCTTAATTGCGGCTTCTAACAGATTGCGACTAACATCATCTAATTTACACCATTTTTGCAGATGACCGCTCTGCATATGTGCATTGCACCGCAGATTTCGTTCATCTTTGAATCGATTTGCAGTTCTTTCTCGTGCTTGTTGCACCCTCTCTCGCACACTTGTAGATGATTCTCCTGTCGGTTGTTGAGTAATTTCCTCTGCTTTCAAGCGATTAACCGCAACTTGCAAATCAATTCGATCCATCAACGGACCCGAAAGCTTTGCCCAATATTGTTCTCTTTGTCGTGGCGAACACGTACACTGTTGGATAGTATCGCCATAATAACCGCAAGGACAAGGATTGGTACTTGCCACCAATGTAAACTGAGCGGGAAACATTACCGATTGCCTCGTGCGTGATATAGTGACATAACCATCTTCCAAAGGTTGACGGAGAAATTCTAAGACATCACGTTTAAATTCTGTCAATTCATCGAGAAAAAGTATCCCAAAATGTGCTAAAGATATTTCTCCAGGACGGGGAAAACTACCACCACCAACCAGGGAGGGACCAGAAGCTGAGTGGTGAGGACTGCGAAAAGGGCGATCGCGTACCAAAGAACCGCGATTTTTCAACAACCCAGCCACCGAATGAATCCGTGTCACCTCCAAAGCCTCAGCAAAAACTAAAGGTGGTAAAATCGTCGGTAAGCGTCTAGCTAACATCGTTTTACCACTACCAGGCGGTCCCACAAAAATTAAATTGTGTCCCCCAACTGCGGCAATTTCTAAAGCACGACGAGCATGTGCTTGTCCCTTAACATCCTTTAAATCTGCACTACTAAAGGAATCTAGAAGCTTTCCAGGTGATGTCTGTAGTGTACCATCAAACTGCACAGGTTTATGAGAACTTGGATTATTTAAAAAATTTGCCACATCAGATATATTATTAAATCCATAAACCTTCAAGCCTTCAACCACAGCAGCTTCTTGGGCATTATCAGCCGGGACAACCAAACCTGTAATTCCCATCTTTTCAGCAGTCGCAGCGATGGGTAAAACACCCGCAACAGCGCGTAAATTGCCATCCAGCGAAACTTCACCTAAGAAAAGATAATCTCCCAACAACTCAGCATTGACTTGTTCTGAAGCTGCCAAAATGCCCACACTGATAGGCAAATCAAAACAAGGACCTTCTTTGCGTAAATCAGCCGGTGTCAGATTAATTACAATCTTTCGCATCGGAAAGGCAAAACCAGCATTTTTCAAAGTTGCCTTGACTCTTTCTTTCGATTCTTGTACCGCAGCGTCGGGTAATCCTAACACGACAATTCCCGGTAAACCCCCCGATACATCGACTTCTACACCTACCTTAACAGCATCGATACCGACAATTGATGCACTCCAAACTCTCGCAAGCATAATCCTTTGTCCTTGGTGATTCGTCTGTCTTATCATTGACAATTGGCAAATGACAAATCACAAATTACGTATGACAAATCAAGACACGATTTTCGGTAAAATTATTCGTCGAGAAATTCCCGCAGATATTGTTTATGAGGATGATTTAGCACTGGCATTCAAAGACGTTCAACCCCAAGCACCGGTTCACATCCTCGTCATTCCCAAAAAACCCATTGTCAAACTTACTGATGCCGAAGAAAGCGATCGCGACCTTTTGGGGCATCTTTTATTAACAGCAAAGCGCGTTGCCGAAGAAGCTGGACTCACCAACGGTTATCGTGTTGTCATCAACACAGATTCTGACGGTGGTCAAAGTGTCTATCATTTACATTTACATATTCTAGGAGGACGGCACATGACTTGGCCTCCTGGTTAATAGACAACCGATGTGGAAATTAATTATCCGTTACCCACAAACCTTGTAGAGACGTAGCAATGCTACGTCTCTATTAATAAGGCGTGAAAATGATACTTTGTCCAAAACCCTTGTAGAGACGCGAAATTTCGCGTCTCTACATTTTGTGTCTAATGCAGCTATAGAGACGCAATTCACCGCGTCTCTAGCTTATATAAGAAAAACAAATGACTCTCATAATACATACTTAATTAAAAAACCTTTACAAATCTCAACTAAGCCTCTAATCTGATAAACAAGAGGTACAAACACCTACCTCCAAAATTCATACTCAAATAAAGCAATCATAAACTCATGACTACAACCTTACAAAGACGCGAAAGCGCCAACGTATGGGAACGCTTCTGCGAGTGGATTACTTCCACCGAAAACCGCCTATACATTGGTTGGTTCGGCGTATTGATGATCCCCACCTTGCTAGCTGCAACCACCTGCTTCATCATTGCGTTCATCGCAGCACCCCCAGTAGACATCGATGGTATCCGTGAGCCTGTTGCAGGTTCTTTGATTTACGGAAACAACATCATTTCTGGTGCAGTTGTTCCTTCCTCTAACGCAATTGGCTTGCACTTCTACCCAATCTGGGAAGCTGCTTCCTTAGATGAGTGGTTGTACAACGGTGGTCCTTACCAATTGGTAGTATTCCACTTCTTGATCGGCGTATTCTGCTACCTCGGTCGTGAATGGGAACTTTCTTACCGCTTAGGTATGCGTCCTTGGATTTGCCTAGCATTCAGCGCACCTGTAGCTGCTGCAACCGCAGTATTCTTGATCTACCCAATCGGACAAGGTTCATTCTCTGACGGTATGCCTTTGGGTATCTCCGGAA
>NZ_JAOWRF010000072.1 GCF_025753815.1 Plectonema radiosum NIES-515
TGAAGAAGTCACCGAATCTGACCACCCGTAAAGAAAGCTTTCTTTAGATTAATCCAGTACTAGTCTGAATTTTTATCTCAAGGCATTTTAATTTTACGTCCACCTACTGTCGATTGTAGCAATAGCTGTTTGTGAACAACTTTTTCGCTATTTATGGCTAACTCTAGGTGGTCTTACCTTCAATGCTATACTAATTACCCAATCTGATATGCAGAACTACTTTCACATAAGTACGCTCTAAATCTACAATAATGAAGTAATGGTTCTTCCTCACTGAGCGGTTTCGCTGCTAACCTAGTTGTTACCGATTCTACATATAGGACAATTGGGCTTGCCGGCAGTTTTTCCTAGTTAAACATCAGAGTGTAATGCGGTAAAAGTACCTGAAATCTAGACAATCAAACACCTGCTATTTTCCCTGCATAGCGCTTTTAGACTGAAATGAAGGAGCTTTATAAACAAAGTCTCTCTAAAATCGGTCGCAAACATTACCTAGTGGGGGGAATTTTCAATTCTTCGTGCAATGTTTAAGATTATCTGGATGAAAGGTCTTTTTCGTAGTGAACTCTGAAAGTGTCGTGTCGTGAGAAGTCCGAGGGTCGCTTTCAGTCTTTGTTAGAGGTAGGGCTAAACCTCCAACAAAGTGTCGGCTCATGGTGCTTCTCTGTCGCGTAAGTGCCTTCTAATAATGATGTTTTGACCAAAGGTCGGTTCACTGCATGGAATTTTCAATCGCTACATTACTTGCCAATTTTACCGATGATAAGTTGGTTGCTCGCAAAGTTTTGGAAAAAAAACTTGGTTGTGAAGATGAAGATAGTTTACAAAAACTTCAAATTGCTTTAGAAGTTTTGGAAAAAGTCGGACTTTTGGTAAAAGAACGCGGCAAATATCGTCGCGTGACAGAAGATGGAATCATCGAAGCAAAGCTACGCTGTTCTAGTAAAGGCTTTTGTTTCGCGATTCAAGATACCGAAGGTGCGGAGGATATTTATATTCGCGAAAGTCATCTGAGTAATGCTTGGAACGGCGATCGCGTTTTAGTCCGAGTTCTCAAAGAAGGTAGTCGGCGCCGTTCCCCCGAAGGAGAGGTGAAACTAATTCTCGAACGCTCGAATCACACTTTGCTAGCGCGAATTAAGCAAGTAGAAAGCGGTTTTCGGGCTGTTCCTCTCGACGATCGCTTGCTATTTGAACTTAAACTGCTAGCTAGTGGGATGAAATTGGATGAAGCGATCGACCATCTGGCTCATGTCGAAGTTTTGCGTTACCCTCTGGCACAATATCCTCCTGTCGGTCGAGTGGTGCAAATTCTCGGTAGCGATGCCGAAGCTGCTGCTGATATCGATTTGGTAACTTGTAAGCACGACCTTTCCCGTACTTTCCCGGAGTCAGTTAACGATGCTGCTGCTAAGTTGCCGAAAAAGTTACTCAAAGCTGATTTAAAAAATCGTCAGGATTATCGTGATTTATTTACCCTAACTATTGGCAGTACAAAAGATTCCCAAGTAATAGAAAACGCCTTGACTTTCGAGAAAACTCTCCTCGGACACTCGCGATTAGGCTTTCACATTACTGATGTTTGTCACTACGTTTTACCAGATGAAGCTCTCGATCGCGAAGCAATTAAGCGGGGTAGGTCGGTATACTTAGGTGAACTAGTGCTGCCAATGTTACCGTCATCTGTGGCAGAACGGTGTTCTTTAGTTGTGGGAAGCGATCGCTTAAGCATCTCTTTTTTAATTACCTTCGATTCACAATCAAGAGAAGTCCTAGACTGGGAAATTCAAAAGGGTATCATTAAAGTAGACGAACACATCAGCGAACAACAAGCAGAAGCAATTCTGACTGGTAAAGCAAGTAAATCTACGAAGAGTAAAAATAAGGACTCAGAAGAAGTAGTCCAGATGTTGCACGAACTGGAAGCACTGCGAAATGCAGTCAAACAAGTGCGGCTGAATCGTGGTAGCTTGCAATTAAATCTGCCACCTAACCAAAATCCGTACAACGATGAAGGTATTTTAGGATGTGCCGCAATCAATGATTTACCTGTGCGATCGCTCTTAACAGAATTCGTGCTAGTTGTTAATCAACTAATGGCAAATCATTTAGACGCATTAGGCATTCCTGCCATTTGGCGAGTGCAGGGCGCACCCGATTCGGAAGATGTCCAGGAAATGCTAAAATTAGCGATTAATTTAGGCGTGGAACTGTCACTAGAAGCAGAAGTAGATATCCAACCTTTAGATTATCAACAATTGACCAGAGCTTTTGCCGAATCGCCAT
This sequence comes from Plectonema radiosum NIES-515, assembly GCF_025753815.1. Taxonomy (GTDB): domain Bacteria; phylum Cyanobacteriota; class Cyanobacteriia; order Cyanobacteriales; family Nostocaceae; genus Hassallia; species Hassallia radiosum_A. The sequence goes on from NZ_JAOWRF010000072.1 coordinate 2,287, forward strand.
CAGAACAAGTTCTGACTTACTTGTTGCAAGATACACTCAAGCCAGCTTCTTACAGTACAAATAAAGGCTCTCATTTTGGTTTGGCGCTAAGTGAGTATACCCACTGTACTGCACCGTTGCGGCGTTATCCAGATTTGCTCATGCAAAGAGTGTATTATTCACTACTGGAACATGGACGCGATCGCCGCAACACCCGCGTGAAAGAGCGCGTTAATTTGTGTCACTTTGCAAGCCACAGTGAAATTAACTGGAACGTTTTACCCCCAGAATTGCAACAAGAACTGCAAAGCGAGTTGACAAGGGTAATCGTCCAAATCAACGACAGAGAAAAAGAAGTCCAAGAAGCCGAAGCCGATTTAGCTGGGTTGCAAAGAGCTTCCTTGATGAAACAGCGCATTGGCGAGGTTTTTAGTGGCGTAATTACTGGTGTTCAATCTTACGGCTTCTTTGTAGAAATTGAAGTACCAGCACTCCAAGACAACGAAAGCGGTAATGTGAGAGTGCCTTTACGAGTCGAAGGACTCGTACACGTTAGCTCGCTTAAAGATGATTGGTATGAGTACCGCGCTCGACAACAAGCGCTATTTGGTCGCAAAAATCGGGCTTCTTACAGATTAGGCGATCGCGTAGCCGTGCAAGTGAAAAGTGTTGATTACTACCGCCAGCAAATTGATTTAGTCACCGTAGGCAGCGATGGTATCGCCTCAGGCAGGGGTATGAACGGCTCCAATGGCGAAGTATCAAATATGTACTTATCCAACGAAATGGAGTCTCAAGACCTAGAACCATATGGTGATGATGAATAAGGGGCATAGGGCATTGGGCATAGGGCATTGGGCATGGGACTCCTTGGAGACAAGGAGACAAGCAGACAAGGAGACAAGCAGACAAGGAGACAAGCAGACAAGCAGACAAGGAGACAAGCAGACAAGCAGACAAGGAGACAAGGGGAATAATTCTTCTTTCCCCCCATCCCCCCCACTCCCATTTTCCACTCCCCACTCCCCATCTCTGTACTAAAAAAGCGTGTCAAACAAACAACAGCCAATTATCTTAGGCATATCAGGTGCATCAGGTTTAATTTACGCCGTCCGAGCGATTAAATTTCTGCTTGAAGCCGACTATGAAATTGAACTAGTTGCCTCGAAGTCAAGTTACATGGTTTGGCAATCAGAGCAGAATATTCGGATGCCAGTAGAACCCGTTCAACAAGAGCAATTTTGGCGACAGCAAGCTGGAGTTGAAGCAGCGGGTAAACTACACTGCCATCCTTGGGGTGATGTTGGAGCCAATATTGCCAGTGGTTCCTTTCGTACCCAAGGGATGATTGTCATTCCATGCAGTATGAGCACCGTAGCCAAGCTCGCAGCCGGCTTGAGTTCCGACTTATTAGAACGGGCAGCGGATGTTCAGCTTAAAGAAGGTCGAAAGCTGATTATCGTTCCCCGTGAAACTCCTTTTAGCCTGATTCACCTGCGTAATTTAACTGCTTTGGCAGAAGTTGGGGCAAGAATTGTCCCTGCCATTCCTGCTTGGTATCACAATCCCCAAACAATCTTAGATTTAGTTGATTTTGTTGTTGCTCGTACTTTAGATCAACTCGATATTGACTGCATTCCACTTCAACGTTGGCAAGGGAGAAAATAAAAGGGAAAAGGGGCAACGGGCATGGGGCAGGCAGTGCGGTCTTGGGGTCTCCCCAAGTGGAGCATTTGCCGTCATGGGGACTAGAAAAAGAATTATTACCGATGCCCATTGCCCATTGCCCATTGCCCATTGCCCCTCTCTGAAATTACCTTTACCCCTTCTTTTTATATGGATATCATTCGCTTAATTTTATTAGTGGCGGTACTGGCAGGGCTAACGCTATTGTTAGCACAAAACTGGTCGCCTGTTCTACCGTTAGTATTTTTGGGGATACGGACTCAACCTTTGCCATTGGCAATGTGGATTTTATTTAGTACAACTGCTGGTGCTGTTACATCTGTATTTATCAGCAGCTTATTTAATTTCTCCACTTATTTAGCTCGACAACAGCCAAATCGACTTAAATCACCAGCCGCTTCACCTAGGAATAAGCAAACCCGTAGAGAAGAAACATTTTCCCGCTCTCCTGTCAACCCTCCACCCCCAGCTAGTACAACAGAGTCTAGAAGCAGTGACGACGTAGGGGATGATTGGGACACAAATAACACTACAGATGATGATTGGGACTTTGAAGAGAAGTCTAATGTTGATACTCCCAGTCCAGAAAACACACAGGATAGAGATCAAAGCTACGAACGTCAACAGAAACCTAAAAGTAGTTCTCAATCTGGTTCAGTTTATTCCTACAGCTATCGCCAACCAAAAAATTCTGGAGTAGGAAAAACTGAATCAGTTTACGATGCTGATTACCGAGTAATCATACCGCCTTATCAACCACCGACGACTACAAATCAGAAGAATGATGATGATGATTGGGGATTTTTCGATCAGGACGACTCTGACTCCTGACGACGAGCGATCGCGCTATTGAGTAGTATGTGGTATTCATCTGCTAAATGCCACACCTTTCTTCGCGAGACTCCTGCTTGACTTTGCCCATCATTGCCGCTTCTTGCAAGCTCATAAAGGCTTTAAAGTCTTCTAAGTCGTAGCGGGTTGTCAGTAAATGTCGTAGTTGATTTTCGGCTTCAACAGTTAGATAGCCAGTGGATAGCGCTTTTTGCACAACGTCACGAATTCGAGTCATGGTTGATACCTCAATAGACCACACTTATTTATTCGGGTGCACTCAAATAAGATATGCAGTAGTTTTTCTTCTTCAACCGTTAAGTTGCCAAAGCTTTTTTGCACAATGTCACAAAATAAGTCATAATTTACACCATGATTTTTAACTGATTTAGAGTGGAGCTTGCTATGACTAAGTTTTTTGAATGTTAATACTGTGGGGTAGAAACACAGTATTGTATAAACTTAAAATCGCTCCAGCGGAGAAAGAGTCTTGATCTTTTCTATTGACGACACAAATTCAATAAAGTTTCAAAGAAGCTTTATTAAATTTCCGTTAAGCCTAAAGATACCGAAGCAACAACTGGCAAGTCACCTAACGAATGTTATTAAATTCGTTATAAATTTATTGTTTATTTATTTCGACTTTATCTAAAAATCGTTAATATATTGCCTGATCGCTACTTAAAATAAATAACCGTAATGGCTGCTAATTCAAATAAAATAGAAGAGGATTTTGTAGAGGCTAAAAATAATTGGGAGCTAGAAAAGTTATACGTTGATTTGGCATCAGCAAAGGGAAAAGCTCTAACACCTGTTGAAAAGAAATTTTTGAGAGGTTTACTTTGTGGTTTTAGTCCAGCGGAAATTGCTAATGCAGTTTATAAAAGTCGCAGCAGTAGTACTGTGAGAGTTTATCTTTCTAATGGACTATATAAATATATAGAAGATATGCTGAGTAACCAAGAGGCAAGCAGCATTAAGGTCAAAAACTGGAGTCGGGTGACTCAGTTACTAGAAAAAGCAGGTTATAAAAAAGGTTGGTTTCAAATAGATGTGACTAACAATGAAATAATCAAAATCGAGAAAAATAAAGCTGATTTTGATCAGATGAAAACAGCCCAAAGAGAAGATTGGGGTGAAGCGATTGATGTGAGTAAATTCTACGGACGCACTAGCGAACTCGCATCCCTGAAAGAATGGATTGTACAAGAGCGCTGTCGGTTAGTGGTACTCTTGGGTATGGGTGGAATTGGTAAAACAGCTTTTTCAGTCAAGCTGGCAGAAGCAATTAAGGAAAATTTTGAATATGTGATTTGGCGATCGCTTAGTCTCGCACCACCCCTAGAAGTCATCTTGAATCAACTCTGGTCGCTTTTATCTCCTGAAGGGGAAACACAACGGCAAGAAAATATCGAACGCAGCATTTCTCAACTAATTGAATGTTTGCGATCTTCACGCTGTCTAATTGTATTAGACCATGTTGACTCAATTTTAAGCAATGGCAACGATACCGACTTAGTGAGAGAATATCCGCTCTCTGTGCCACCCAGCAACCCAGATGTAAAAAATCCTTCTGGTTATGTGATGAAGCAAATTCGGTATCGTCAAGGTTATGAAGGTTATGGAGAGTTAATCAGAAGATTAGGAGACTCTCAACATCAAAGTTGTTTAGTGTTAACTAGTAGAGAAAAACCTCAAGAAATTGCGGCTTTGGAAGGAGAAAAATTACCTGTACGTTCTTGGAAATTGACAGGATTAAGTAATGCAGAAAGTTGGGAACTTCTCAAAGAAAAAGGGTTGAAAAATTATTCCGAAGACGAATGCAGAATATTAATTGAGTGGTATGCAGGTAATCCATTATTTATTAAATTAGTTGCCACGACTATTCAAGAATTATTTGCTGGCAATATATATGAATTTTTAGAACAAGGTACTGTGGTTTTTGGCGATATTAGGGCAATTTTAGATGAACAGTTTTATCGTTTATCTAATTTGGAAAAGCAGATTATGCACTGGTTAGCACTGAATCGCAATTTGGTTTCAGTGCGAAAATTGCAAAAAGAGATTATACCACGAGTTTCCCAACGATTAATACTAGAAGCTATAGAGTTATTACAAAGGCGATCGCTAATTGAAAGACAAGCATCTGGCTTTGCACAAACCCCAGTTTTAATGGAATATATAGCTGAACGATTAATCGAGGAAAATTTTGAAAATCAAGATAAATCAGGTTACTCATTGATGAGTCAGACAATTTTTGAAGCGCAATTGAAAAACCACATTCGAGAAATTCGCCTCAACGCGGAGATGTAAAATAGGGTAGAGACGTTCGGTCTGGAACGTCTGTACGAAAGGCGCAAAAGCGCGGTAGAGACGTTCGGTCTGGAACGTCTGTAGGGGGGGTAGCGGTGGAGAATTTAAGCGCCCAAAAGGAGTATAAAATTGACAGTGAGTATATTAAAAGGAGTTAACCTGTACTTAATTGGCATGATGGGCGCCGGTAAGACTACTGTAGGGCGCGAACTTGCGAAACAATTGAGTTACGGGTTTCTGGATGCGGATAACGTAATTGAACAAGCAACGAAACAAAGTATTAATCAGTTGTTTGCTTTGGAAGGTGAAGCGGGTTTTCGTCAAATCGAAACCGATATATTAGCACAAATTTGCGCTTTTACAAAATTAGTTATCTCTACTGGTGGGGGGGTTATTCTCCAACAAAAAAACTGGAGTTACCTACGCCACGGCTTGATTGTTTGGCTGGATGTGCCAGTAGAGTTACTTTACACCCGTTTAGCCGAAGATACCACAAGACCGCTACTGCAAGATGTTGACTTGAAACAAAAACTGCGATCGCTCTTTGAACAACGACAGCCATTATATAATCAAGCCGATCTGCGAATCAGCATCAGTGAGGAAGAAACACCCACGAAAATCGCTACACGAGTACTTGAGGCGATTCCTACTGTTCTGAAATAATTATGAGAGATTGTTGAAAGTACCAAACTCATTTAAACTATTTAGATCAGTTTTAACTGTCAACAGCGCCCCATGATAGTCAACGATACTGAGTACATCAGAGAAGCCGCAGCCACTCGCGTTCAAGTACTGAGCGAAGCATTACCTTACATCCAACAATTTGCTGGACGCACCGTTGTTGTCAAATACGGTGGTGCAGCGATGAAAGATAGCACCCTCAAAGATAAAGTTATCCGCGACGTTGTATTCTTATCTTGCGTCGGCTTACGACCAATTTTAGTCCACGGTGGGGGACCAGAAATTAACAGCTGGCTCGATAAACTGGGAATCGAACCGCAATTTAAAAATGGTCTGCGCGTCACCGATGCCGCCACAATGGATGTGGTGGAAATGGTTTTAGTCGGTAGAGTTAACAAAGAAATTGTCGCTTTGATTAACCAAGCTGGCGGCTTGGCGGTAGGATTATGTGGTAAAGATGGTAACTTAATTAAAGCTCGTCCCCAAGGTCAAGAAGGCATTGGCTTTGTGGGAGAAGTTTGCGGTGTGAATATCAAGATTTTGGAGACACTCGCTAGCAATGGCTATATCCCAGTAGTCTCTAGCGTAGCCGCAGACGAAACAGGACAAGCTTACAACATTAACGCCGATACAGTAGCTGGAGAGATAGCCGCAGCACTTGGGGCTGAAAAGTTGATTTTGCTGACAGATACGCGGGGTATTTTAAAAGATTACAAAGATCCGTCAAGCTTGATTCCGAAAGTGGATATTCAAGAAGCCCGCGAGTTGATTACAACTAATGTAGTTAGTGGTGGGATGATTCCGAAAGTAAATTGTTGCGTGCGATCGCTTGCTCAAGGAGTACGTGCAGCACACATCATTGATGGTCGCATTCCTCACGCCCTACTGCTAGAAATCTTCACCGACGTTGGTATCGGGACAATGTTGATCGGTTCTCAATTTACTTCTTAGAAGGGGACTGGGAATTGGGAACGCGGTAACGTGCTTTTATTCAATTCCCAATTCCCAGGCACAATTAAGAAAGTGCTGATTTGTGTGCAAAACGTGAGTGCAGAAACTTTAGAAATTGCCAAAAATCTTTATCAGTCGGGGAAAGCTGCTTTTGAAAGTGGGGAATATCGGCAAGCGGTGGAAAATCTAGAAAAGGCGATCGCTCTAGTGAATCGCAATTCTCGCATCGGGGGGGAGGTACAAATCTGGCTGGTAACAGCTTATGAAGCTGCTGGACGCACTGAAGATGCGATCGCCTTGTGCGAAGAACTTAAACGCCATCCTTTTTCCGAAACTAGCAAACAAGCGCGAAGCTTGGTTTACATTCTCAAAGCACCCAAGCTACAAAGACCAAGGGAATGGATGACTCAAATTCCCGATTTGGACACACTGTCTGATAATGAAAATAAAATTCGTCTCGCTGTTAATAGTACAAAATCTGCCCAACCCAAAAAGCCCACTGAGCGAGAATACGTTGACTTGAGCCAAGTCAATACTAAAGATAATCGCTTTATTTGGGTTGCATTAATTACCATTAGTTTAATCTTGGGTAGCTTGGTTTGGTTGAGTCTTTGAACCGCACAGAAGAGCCGAAAATAATCTTCTTGATTTTTGTGGAGATTTATAGTTATGAATTTATCGGTTTTAGCAAAAAGCTTTGCACGGCTAAGATTTGTCTGTCTGGTGCTGTTGGCATCTGTGCTGCTTTCTGGTTGCGTACAGTATGAAGCAGGGGTAAACTTTGAAAACTCGAATCGCGGCGAATTGGTGCAGCATATTAAGTTAGCAGAACGGCTCACTAGTTTTAGTAGTGACTCAGTATACCAATGGTTAAATAGCATCGAACGCCGCGCTCGCAAAGAAGAAGGCAAAGTACGGCGACTTTCTCAATCAGAAATTATCGTCACAATTCCCTTCAGTAGTGGTGAAGAATTACAAAGGAAGTTTAACGAATTTTTCAATCCCAACATTAATCAAAAAAGTGAACTCAAAAGCACATCTGATTCAGAATTACCAAAAATTGAGTCAAACTTACTTTTGTTTCAGAACAATTTCTTACTGTTAGTGCAAAATCGGTTGATTTACGATGCCGATTTGCGATCGCTTTCTCTAATTGCCAGCAATGGTAACGTTTTGGCTAATGCCGGCTCGATTCTCGATTTAGAATTTAGCTTGAAAACTCCTTGGGGGGCAAAAAGCATTCAACAAACCGAAAGTGCGATCGCTTACTCCCCCCTTTCCGTTGGTATCTCTCCCGAACAAAATCAAAATAAACTGGTATGGAAGCTCATCCCCGGTCAATTAAACCACATCGAAGTAGTTTTCTGGCTTCCCAGTCCTCTCGGTATTGGTAGTTTGTTGATTATCTTGTTTGTTGCCGGTGGACTTTATCTAAGGTATACTTTTATGCCAGACCCCAGCATTCAATTTTCTGCTTCCTCAGCAGCTAATGTATCACAGGAACTTTGAATGTAGTGAGCGCAAAGAGCGCTCTATTCAAGCACAAAGCGTGCTGACTACAACTTATCAAAGCACTCGTGTGTGAATAGTTTTGAATGCTTCGTTGTTGCTCGTTTCAAGCAGCAAAGCTAAAAACGAGACAATCGAGCGGACATAATATCACCAAGCCGAAAGTTGTGAAAGTACGACTGTTGTTAGTATTCTGTGTCTTATTTGTCTTTAGTTATGGATTGTCGGCATATCACAGACCATCCATATATAGTCAACAGATTATTGCCAGACCAACACCCACTGCAACATTAATACCAAGTCAATCCGATCACCCAAGGATCTCTCTCACCAAGTTGACAGACGACCTGGAAGTAGCGGAGAAAAACGTCACCAAGATTTTTATGATTTTGGTAAAGGTCGTGGTGGCTAACTTAAGTATTTTGATTGTCTATCGTCTCATTTTCATGATTTTTCGGCGCTCCAAAGAGTTAATCGTAGACAATTTCATCAATGCTTCTGATGCTGACGAAATCAACAGCGTGTTACCAGGTCTTTCCCAATTAGCGCGAGAAAGACTGGTGGGGGAGATGAAAGGCGTGCGTCAACGGGTGAAAGAGCATATCATCAACCAAGGACCGCAAACCTATCACCCTCCTGATAAGTTACCTTTACCACAAACAACCCCAGATCAACGACTTGGTGAGTTGGTAACTTCACTTGGGGAGTTCACACCAGAGCAAATGCATCCAGCGATGAACATGTTGAAGGTGATATTTCCCCCATTCGGCACGAAAGTAACTAGCATCCTCCAAAGCCAAGGGAAAGAATACGATCGCCTAGGAATTACTTTTGAAATAACTAATATCGAAGGTCGTCTTTCTTCTAAGTTGTATACCGTCTGGGAATCAGTTGAGGCAATATCCTCAAAAGCACTGAAAGACCGCTACAGAGAGCTACTAGGCTCGGCTATTCGCTGGTTGGCGTTGGAACTCAGTCGGCGCGAAATGGTGGCTGCTGTGCCCTGGTATCACTGGGGACAAAAACGCGATCGCTATCAAGCAAAGATTTATAACTTTTTTGGCGCTCTTAATCTAGCTAGCGCTGCGGCTCATGGCAAATTATTTTACTATTTGGCGATTGAAGATTTACAGCAAGCAATAGTTTTGTATCCTGAGTGGTTTCAACCTTACGAAAATTTAGCTGACACATACAGTACCTTTGGAGGACAAACTTCAGGCAAAGAATGTCTCAATTACCAACGTCAAGCACTACTGCAATACGATCGCGCAATTAATTCATGTCAAGATGAATCTGTCAAGCGCAGAATTAGAATTGGCAAAGCGATGGCTGGGCTAATGACAGGTGATGTCAATTCGATTCAGGAAGCGATCGCAGAAATAGAGAAACTGAAGAAAGGCTGGGATGAGACATCAGAGCTAAATACTCGGTTTTTATATAATCTTGCGGCTTGGTATGCGATCGCTCACCAAATTAATGCCGGGGTAAAAACCGCGCTTTCAGTAGCACGCCGTTATTTAGTTTACGCTTTGGTGAGAGACAGCGAAGGCACCCTATGGGAATGGGCAAGCAAAGATCCAGATTTACAAGGCATTTGTGAAGATTATGCGGAATTGAAGTTTCGGATGTTGAAGAAATTGAATGAAGTCCCTGAACTTCCCAGCTTAACGGGTGAAGATTTTACCAAGCACACTGAGGAAATTCTCAAGGGACTAGGGAGATGGGGAGAGGGGGGAATGGGGAGAGGGGTGGATGGTGAATCTGAGTGCGCGGGATAAGCGCGTTGAAGCGACTGGCTCTCCCGTTGGGAGAGAAATAAGAATAATTCTCTTTGTCTCCCTTGTCCCCCTTGTCCCCTTGTCCCCTTGTCCCCCTTGTCCCCCTTGTCCCCCTTGTCCCCCTTGTCCCCCTTGT
>NZ_JAOWRF010000284.1 GCF_025753815.1 Plectonema radiosum NIES-515
CCGATGTTCCTCAGCCAAAAAATTCATGGACATCAGCCAAAAGCTTGCTGGTAGGATTAGCTCTAGCTGGGGTTGTTGGTGTTGGTTGGTTGGGAACAAACTTGATATTATCTCGTGGCAGAGATTCTTTACAAGATACCGCACAACCGACACCCAGCGTATCACCAACGAATAACCAGCCAACCGATCCCCTGGCAAAATATGCACCCGAAGAACGCGCACGTAAAGAAAAATTAAGCGATCGCCGTCAACAGTTGGGTATAGATTTCAACTTTTACTTTGACTTGGTAAATCAAGTCTTTTGGGAGAAAAATCCCAGTTTAAAAGGACGCAAACTGAGCGATAATAGTGAAGATGAGAGTTTGCGGGCTGAGTGGGATAAAACAGCCGCCGAATTGTTAGATCAGCTTGCGCCACTAAGTAAAAATGCGCGTCAGCAATTAGGAAATTATACAGCGGCACAACGCGATCGCGTTAAGGAAGAAGTCAATGAAATCAACGTTGGTAGCCGTTCTTTATATGATTTAGCAGATGCCGCATTTTATCAGCAATTTCCCGAACAGCAGGGTAAAAATTTTCTTGATACACCCATCGGACAAGTTTGGCAAGGATTTGTGAGTGATAAAGTTCAGGCGATCGTTTCAGGTAGAGCTTTTGAGAAACTTGTATTTGATAAAGGTGCTAAGAGTAAAACAGTTAGCGGTACTCTCAAAGCTGCTGATGGCAAAGTCTTTATTGCCGAACTTGCCAAAAATCAATTGATAGATATTAAACTACAAGCAAATTCCCAAGTTTTGCTATCAATTTATTCCCCCTCTGGCAAAATCAAATTTTTAGAAGATTCTACAAAACGCACTTTGTCAATCGAACTACCAGAAAACGGATATTATGAGTTTGTCGTAGTTTCCACTGCATCAAAACCACTCTTATATCAACTCAGTATCACCACCGAAAATCCCGCACCAGCACCCACACCCACACCCACACCCAGCCAAACTTCTACGCCCATATTAACACCAACACCAACACCCACACCCACACCAACACCCACACCAACACCCACACCAACACCCACACCAACACCCACACCGATAAAAATACCCTAGTATAAATGAATTCCTAGTGAACCTCTGCGAACCTCTGCGTTTTCCTCCGCGTCACGAGTGCGTTTAAAATTCAATCCATTTAGGCATCACCGGAAAAATTAGGGTGACTGACCATCAATAACATTTAGAAAATCTTCAGCGGTGATAATCGGGCAAGAAAAATTATCTTTTAGACTGAGTAAATCACTATCACCCGTCACGAGATAATCAGCCTCACTGACCACAGCCAAAAGTAAAAAAGGCACATCAAACGGATCACGACATTCAGGAACAACAGGCAAGCGGTCGGGCATCGCTACAGCTTCACAAAAGAGTATGTAATCCGATAGTAAATCTTCTTGCTCAGTTGGCGTGAGCTTAAACTTTGGATAAGCCAGCACTCGGATTAACTCAGTTGTTGTCGCTTTAGAAACCAGCGGAGTGAAGAGATCGTCCTGCCATGCCAAACGAAGCCTAGATACTCTGCCCCCAAATATCAGCGCCGAGATGATGATATTAGTATCAATTACCACCCGTGGATAAACCATTACGATTGACGCGCCCAAGCCACTGCATCAGCCACATCCTGCTCACTCAGTCCTAAATCCGCCAGCTTAGATCGAACCGCATCAGCCCGCTGAATTTTTACAGGAGTCAGAATAATTTGCCCCCCCTCCACCTTTACCTCAAAATACTCAGCCTCACCGATTTCACGAGTAATACTTTTAGGGAGCGTTAGTTGATTTTTAGAAGTTAACTTGGCGAGCATGACTTGCCTCCTAGCCTTTGCTATCAAATGTAAGGATTCCTTACTTGAGTATATACATCTTACCTTACTAAATCTAAAACCCAATCACAGAAACAGCTTTTTTGTACGGCACAGTAAGGATTTGAGGCTTTTCAATTTCAGACAGATCAATTGGTACAGGTTTATCCCTAGCGATCGGGATATTGAAAACGGCTCATCAATTCCTTAGCGGAACTTTCTGCACGGTTGCTCATTTCACCCCGTGATTGTACTGTTAATTGCACTTTTTGTGGTGATGAACACCCAGCTAAAAGAGTTACCAATAAAATACTTATATAAGCGGGTACTAAAAAAAATCGCATAAGATAATTGTATTTAAAGTATTACTTTCTATAATTCCCAACCTAAAGCGTAAAACAACAAGGATTTTAACCTTACCTGAGTTCGATGTAAGGAAATAAGCTATAAATCTTTCCTGATAAGAGTTACAGGATTTTGTTAGGCTTCACTGATTGTCAATAATTTTAAGCTATTGATAAATAATTTCTAGTTGACAACTTCAGTAAGTAAATTTTTCCAACAAAATCCTAAGTAATATTACTAGCAACAATCAATATTGTCCCTAAGCTCTGAGAATAAAGTAATTATCTACTCCCCCTAATCGAAATCAGTCGGCAAATTTGGATCGCGGTGATGTTGAAAAAGTCGCGTAATTTGATTTGGTGTTACACGTCCCAAAGATAATTTGGGAATATTATCTTCTGCAAAAAATCCTACTTCCTCAGTTTCAATACTTGGTGAAGCAGAACCCCCAACTAATTCACATAGAAAAAACAGCTTGTAGACGTAATGTAGAAAAGGAGGATGTCCTTGTCTGTCCCTATCATAGACAGCCAAAACTTTCACAGCGCGGGTTAAATAACCAGATTCTTCATAAGTTTCTCTCACACTTACTTCACTTGGAGAATCACCAATATCAGCCCATCCACCAGGTAAAGTCCAACAGCCATCGACTCGTTCTTTAACTAATAATATCGTATCGCCTTGAAAGACAACTCCGCGCACGTCAACTTTGGGAGTAGCATAGCCGACATCACGAGCGAATAAATCCAGAATATAGCTTTGTTCTGTATTTGAGTAAGTAGATAAAATTTCCGCAGCAATTTCTTGCACTTGTTGAAAGCGTTGAATATCAAAAGGATTTTCCGAATAAGTCAAACCATTTTGAGCGATCGCTTGCAACTTTTGCGACCATTCCAGCCATTTTGGTTGCACAATTATCTCCTATAAATTCACCCTCAGACTGGAAGTCTGTGGTGTACGCACAAGTCCTGTTTGCCCTCAAGTTTTAGCTTGGGGCTACACAAACAAAGCCCATCTTCATGTAAATACAGAAAAAACCAATTCTAGCCTGCGCTCCGGAAGGCTTTATGAAGTCCGCGAAGGCGGACTTTGTTCGTATAGCCGCGACTTCAGTCGTCAGGCACTTTATTCAGCTTCATCTAAAGCGACAATTCCGGGTAATTCCTTACCTTCGAGTAACTCCAAGCTGGCGCCACCACCTGTAGAAATGTGACTCATTTGATCGGCTAAACCGACCTTTTCCACAGCCGCTACAGAGTCGCCACCGCCGATAATGGTGATGGCACCTTTTTTGCTGATATCGGCTAAAGTGTGAGCGATCGCTTCAGTACCTGCGGCAAACTTATCAAACTCAAAAACGCCCATCGGACCATTCCAAATCACCGTCTTACAGTCAGCAAGAGCTTCTTGGAACACCTTTATTGAGTCAGGACCAATATCCAAACCCATCCAACCATCGGGGATATTGTCAATGCTGACGGTTTGAGAATTGGCATCAGCAGCAAATTTATCTGCTACCACCACATCTGTAGGAAGCAGCAAATCAACACCGCGTTCTTTGGCTTTAGCTTCCAAAGACCTTGCCAACTCTATTTTGTCTTCTTCCACCAAAGACTTACCGACATTCAAACCACGGGCTTTATAGAAGGTAAAAATCATTCCCCCACCGATGATTAGCTTGTCGCATTTTTCCAGTAGTGCTTCAATTACACCGATTTTACTGGAAACTTTGGAACCGCCGATAATTGCAGCTAAAGGACGTTGAGGATTAGCGATCGCACTTTGCAAATACTGCAATTCCTTCTCAATCAAATATCCCCCAACCGAAGGACTGAGATATTTAGTCACACCTTCGGTAGATGCGTGAGCACGGTGTGCCGTGCCAAAAGCATCATTGACATACAAATCAGCATTTGCAGCGAGTTTTTTGGCAAATTCTGGATCGTTTTTCTCTTCTTCTTTGTAGAAGCGGACATTTTCTAGCAACAGCACTTGTCCATTTTGCAATGCTCCCACTTTTGCTGCAACTTCATCGCCGATGGAGTCATCAGTTTTGACGACTTCTTGCCCTAGCAACTCCGACAAGCGCTTTGCAACTGGTGTTAGGCGCAATTTGTCATCCACGCCTTTAGGACGCCCAAAATGGCTCACTAGAATCACCTTAGCGCCCTTCTGCGTCAAATCCTGGATAGTTGGTAGCGCAGCGCGAATGCGAGTATCGTCTGTAATGTTGCCTGCATCGTCTACAGGCACGTTAAAGTCAACCCGCACCAAAGCGCGTTTACCGGATAAGTCAGAAGCGGATAAATTTGCTAAAGTTTTTTTGGACATAATACAAACCTCGCGATCGCCTTTTTGTTATTTTTTGTAAGTAGAGCCATTCCAGATTTTACCGGAGTAAGGGCTACGCAGGTGAATCAGATGTTCAAAACAGTTTTATTTCCACTCGATCAAAGCCGGGAAGCGCGGGAAGCCGCTGACGTGGTTGCCAACATCGTGCAAAAGTACGGTAGTCGCTTAGTGCTGCTGTCTGTTGTCGAAGAACCCAACCCAGAAGCACCAACTACAGATCCCATGATGTCACCCGAAGCGGTTGCCAAACTGCTGCAAAATGCTCAAGCTTTATTTGCTCAACAAGGCATTCAAGCCGAAACCATCGAAAAAAAAGGCAACCCTGCCTTTACAATTTGTGACGTTGCCGATGAAATTAATGCCAATTTAATCATCATGGGCTGTCGCGGACTAGGTTTGACCGAAGAAGGAGCGACAGATAGCGTCACCACTCGTGTGACGAATCTTTCACCTTGTCCAGTGTTGATTGTTCCTTAATCAAGTTAGGAGTTAGGAATGAGGAGTGAGGAATTATGAGTTAGGAATTAGTTAAATTTGTCGGGTGCGTTAACGCAGTGTAACGCACCAATTTTCATTTATTTTAATCAGAAGTCTGAAAATCATTTAACACCAACACGCGCAATAGAAGTTCTGCATCAGTTGTACCTTGATGGCGATCGCTTACCAACGACCAAACTGGAATACGAGTGTTAGCAACACAAGCATCACCCCCACACACACCAGCAGTCTTGGTAATTCCTTGCGAACCATTACTTAAACTTTTAGTCAATATTTGTATTGCCTCTGCCTTCTCTGTCAGATTTAATGCTAATAATTGTGCTTCTAATTCTTTAAGCGTCATAGCTAATATCACCCAATTCTAAATACTTATTTTTCAAAAAATTGCTTCAATTTTTGCTTTCATTACGAACATTATCATCTTCCTACTCTTCCTCATCCTTGGTGGACTTGGCGTTTTGGCGGTTCGTTACCCCAGCTTCTCAAACAACTTCGCCAAAACCACATTAGAAAATAAAAACCCATCGGGCTCGCTTAACCTTAACCTTCCCCCGACAACTTCCACCCAACATGACTCCAAGTAGGGTTGCAAACACTTATAAATCTCCTTTACCTTCTCTTCCCCAAACTGTGCCCTTAACGCATCCAAACTCACACCCTCAGCCAAACGCAACCCCAGCATTAAAGTGTCTAACAATATTTCTTCCCTTGGAGTCACATCACAATCAATTAACCCCCCACTTTCCACCCAAGAGTAATATTCCTTAGTTTTACGTGGACGAGTAAAGCGTTTCCCCTCAACATAACTCGCTGCCCCCATACCAAAGCCATAATAAGGGCGATTTTCCCAATAAACTCGATTATGCTGGCATTGATGTCCTGGCTGGGCATAATTGGAAATTTCATAATGTTCGTAACCCGCGCTTGTTAAAATTTTCTGTGCCAACCTATACATCTCAACTGTGGTTTCATCTGTCGGTAAAGGT
This sequence comes from Plectonema radiosum NIES-515, assembly GCF_025753815.1. Taxonomy (GTDB): domain Bacteria; phylum Cyanobacteriota; class Cyanobacteriia; order Cyanobacteriales; family Nostocaceae; genus Hassallia; species Hassallia radiosum_A. Next base: position 6,033 of record NZ_JAOWRF010000284.1, read on the forward strand.
TGATCCCCAGGTTTGTAGAAACGACCGAAAGCTGTACCAGGCTCAATGGTAAGGTCATATATAGATATGTGCGTTGGTGCTGTAGCCACCGCTTTTTCTAAAGAATATTGCCACCTATCTAAAGTTTGATGCGGTAAACCTGAAATTAAGTCTATGCTGAATTGGGGAACCCCCACTTGGCGAATTAAATCCACAGATGTGAAGATATCATCAACCGTGTGCGATCGCCCCGCAACTTGCAATAATTCTGACTCAAACGCTTGCACACCCAAACTTACCCGATTCACTCCACAGTGACGATAACCTTGAAGATGTTCTAAATCAAACGTTCCTGGGTCCATTTCCATAGAAATCTCTGCCCCAGGACAGATACCAAAACGGTGTTCTAGCGCCTCTAATATCCGTCGTAACTGCTCGATTGACAAAAGTGAAGGAGTCCCCCCACCAAAGAAAATTGTCTTCAAAGGTAGACCAAAAGTCGCCGTCTCAGCAATTTCTTCAATTAATACATCAACGTAGTGGGATATACTGAGAGATGTTTCACCCCGCAAGCGATCGCCCACCACAGACACCGGGAAATCACAATAAAAGCACCGTCGTCTGCAAAAGGGAATATGTACGTAAGCAGAACTGGGCATCACAAAAACGATAACTTTTTCAGCCATTTTTAGAGACAATTAAATTATTATTCTTATAATTACAAACTATGAAAATTAATAGAGTTTTTACAGCTTTTTATCTTTATTGCAACAAAACGATCAAAAATATGAATACAAAACTCTTTGGTTATAATAATTGCAGATATTGCCTGCTTAAATCCCGCTTAGTAAGTAAATATTTCTGATTTTATCTTCCCGATGAAATAAAAAATACTGCGCTCTTGCGGTTAACACAGTTGCAGGAAAACAACACAATTATGCTTGATGCAATTATCATTTTCTCATTCATCCTCTTAGCGGCGGGTATAGGGTTCTACAGCACCGAGCTTATACCCAATGTAACCATAGACCGGGTTACGAATCTTGAAGCTTTACGCTTTATTGTTGCTGTTTTTGCTGCAATCATTGGTGGTGCAGTCGGATTGCGATTTCAGACAGGATATCGCCGTTTAGAAGCACAAGTTCGAGAATTGCCTCTAGAAGTTATCTTAACTCGTGCGATCGGCTTGGTCATTGGGTTATTGATCGCAAACTTAATGCTGGCACCTTTGTTCTTGTTGCCAATTCCGGCAGATTTTGGCTTTATTAAGCCGCTAGTCGCCGTTGTCGGTAGCATCGTGCTGGCTTATACAGGCATGAATTTGGCAGATACTCACGGACGTGGCTTATTACGGCTGATTAATCCCAATACTGTGGAAACAATGGTAGTGGAAGGAACACTAAAACCTGCCAATACCAAAGTTTTAGACACCAGCTGCATTATTGATGGTCGCATTGAAATGCTGTTAGAAACAGGATTTCTCGAAGGGCAAATTCTCGTACCGCAATTTGTCTTGCAAGAATTGCAACAAGTAGCTGATGCTAACAAAGACCTAAAACGGGTGCGGGGAAGACGAGGACTAGAAATTCTCAACCGAATTAAAGAAGCTTACCCCGATCGCATTTTAATCAACCCAGCAGATTATGAAGATATTCCCACCGTAGATGCGAAATTAGTGCGATTTGCTCAAGAAATCAACGGTACACTGCTAACTAATGACTACAACTTGTCTAAAGTAGCCAGTGTTCAAAAAGTGCCTGTTTTGAATGTTAACGATTTAGTTAATGCCGTTCGTCCCTCGTATTTACCTGGTGACTATATAGACTTAAAGATTCTCAAAGAAGGTAAAGAACCCAGTCAGGGTATCGGCTACCTCGACGACGGTACAATGGTTGTCGTTGAAGAAGGCAGTAGTTATGTCGGTGGTGAAATTCGGGTGGTAGTCACCAGTGCTTTGCAAACTTCAGCCGGAAGGATGATTTTTGCTAAACCCCAGGCTTCTGCATTAGCGTAAGTTAAATGGCTCGAAAAATTCGCGCTGTTATTAGACATCTCCAGAATCATACGTAGAGACCTAGGATTGCTATGTCTAATCAAGGATTTCTGGCAACGCATAATAAGCATAGCGGTCGATGTCTATTAGACATAGACGTGAAAATGAATGTAGAGACGTAAGCTAGCTACGTCTCTAGGGGTTTTGGATAAGGCATATTTAATTTTCAAATAGGTTGTCTATTGTGCGATCGGTGCAGTCAATCTGCACCGATTTGGCGTTGCTAAATTGAGGAATGAAATTCAAAAAGCTTATAATTAAAACCCTTATTCTCTGGGAATGGAGCGAACGGACACGTTGCTCACTCCTCCAAAAGCGCACTTCATTTTTCCTCCTCTGCCTGAAACAAATTCATACTTGAAATCAGCAACGCCACCGATTTTATATAGAATCAAATACGAAGGAAATACTCCTATGAGTGCAAGTCACACAGCTTCCGAGCGTGGTGACGTACCACGGGCTAAGTGTGTTCCCCTTCATAGGTGAGTAATTTACCCCGGTTGGTTCCATATACGATTCGTACTTAAGGCTATTGTCAGAAATTACTCAAAGCTAGTTAACATGATTATTTGCCGTGTCTACTCTGCGGGAGTGCAAAATGTCAAAACAGCTGGGTCAAAAAATCTCACCCACACCGATGTCAACCAATATCAGCGTGGTTGATTTGATTGATAATTACTTCACAGCTTATAACTCTGCGCGTTTGCGAGAAATCTGTCAACTACTGAGTAAAGAAGTCTTAACCGAAGGTGTAACGGTAGGAGTTAGCCTTTCCGGTGCGATGACACCAGCAGGATTCGGAGTTTCTGCCCTAGCACCCCTAATTCGCAACGGCTTTATCGACTGGATGATTAGCACTGGTGCGAATCTTTACCACGACATGCATTATGGGTTGGGTTTTGAACTGTTTGCAGGTAATCCATTTTTAGATGATGTGAAACTGCGTCAGCAAAGCACCATCCGGATTTATGACATTATTTTTGGCTACGATGTGCTGTTAGAAACAGACGCTTTTATCCGCAAGATTCTTCAAGCAGAACCGTTTCAGAAGCGGATGGGGACGGCTGAGTTTCACTATTTGCTAGGTAAATATGTCTGGGAAGTCGAAAAGCAATTAGGAGTGCAGCATTCCTGTTTGCTAGCGACAGCTTATGAATGTGGCGTGCCGATTTATACGTCATCTCCTGGCGATAGTTCAATTGGAATGAACGTGGCAGCTTTAGCATTAGAAGGTTCCAAATTGATTTTAGATCCTTCAATTGACGTGAATGAGACGGCAGCGATCGCCTACAATGCACGCGAATCAAACAGCGAATTTGAAGGCAAAAGTGCTGCCGTAATTCTCGGTGGTGGCAGTCCCAAAAACTTTTTGCTACAAACGCAGCCGCAAATTCACGAGGTACTGGGACTAGAAGAACGAGGACACGATTACTTTGTCCAGTTTACCGATGCGCGTCCAGATACCGGCGGTTTATCTGGGGCTACCCCCTCAGAAGCCGTTAGCTGGGGTAAAATTGACCCAGAAGAATTACCCAGCACGATTGTTTGTTACACCGATAGCACGATCGCTTTACCACTGGTAACAGCATACGTGATGAACCAGTGCCAGCCCCGCCCTCTAAAGCGAATATACGACAGACGAGAAGAAATAACCGAGAAACTGCGTCAAGACTATCTTGCAGCCAAAACCCAACCAGTAGATAAAATCCCTAAGGCTGTGGCTGATACCGCTTCTGGTGAAGCTGCTACTTATCCCTGTGGGAGGTTGATTCCGAATACTCCTTAGTGGAGGAGTTCTTGGGAGGGGGAGAGTTCTTGGGAGGGGGAGAGTTCTTGGGAGGGGGAGAGGGGGGGGAAAGAATTATTCTTATTCTCTCCTTGTCTCCTTGTCTCCCTGTCTCCAAGGAGTCCCCCACACCACGCTTCCCCCACTCCTCATTTCCTCCCAATCAACAAATAAGTTGTCATTTTCCCTTTACCTTTGACTTCAATTTCACCGCGCTTTTCAAACAAAAATTCATCACGTAAGTGTTGATAAGTGGTTTCTGATACTTGAATTTTGTTGGAAAAACCTTGGGATTCCATGCGGCTGGCGATGTTCACGGTGTCTCCCCAGAGGTCGTAAGTTAGTTTTTTGATACCGATTACTCCGGCAACTACGGAACCGCTATGGATGCCGATACGAATGGATAAGTTTTGCTGATTCTCGGCATTAAATTGAGCGATCGCACTTTGCATATGGAGTGCCATTTGAGCGATCGCTTGGGCATGATCTGGGCGACGTTTGGGTAAGCCACCAACTACCATATAAGCATCGCCGATGGTTTTGATTTTCTCTAAATTATATTGCTCGCTGAGGCGATCGAAATCTGAAAAAATTTGGTTAAGTAACTTTACCAGTTGAATCGCTGTCAGAGAAGAAGCGATTTCCGTAAAGCCAACGATATCTGCAAATAAAACTGTCACATTAGTAAAATCTTCAGCGATTGTGCCTGGTTGTTGTTTGAGACGGTTAGCTATTGCTTCTGGCAAAATATTCAGCAACAAGCCTTCAGTTTGTTTCTGTTGATGATGCAGTGCTTCTTCAACTTCTAGTCGCTGGGTGATATTACGAAAAATGCCGCGAGTTGCAACTGGTTTTCCTCTCACCAATTTACAATTTATGTTTCCTTCTACAAAGATTTTTTGACCGTACTTAGTCATGAATGCAGCTTGAAATTGCTCGATTTTTTCTCCGGAGAGGACACGATAAAACATTTGGCGACAAGAAGATCGAAAATCCGGATGTATAATGTCAAATACATTCATTTGAGTAACTTCAGCTTCGCTATATCCGAAAGTTTCTCGCCAAGCACGATTGACATATTCAAAACGACCATAAGCATTAGCAGACTGAATCAAGTCGTTAGCGTTTTCAAATAAATCTCGATATCTTTCTTCACTTTCTAAAAGAAGCTCACTTGCTTGTTTATGTTTCATAAAATGAACAATTTGGCTACTAATAGAAGCCATCAATTGTAGTAAGTCTACATCTTTTGGCTGCACTTCACGACTGAAGAAAACCATCACGCCTAAAACTTCGCTGTCATCCACAATCGGGAAACCAAATGCGGTGTGCAATGCTGTCGCAGTAGCTTTTTGCGTTTGCGAAAAGTCAGAACTATGCATAATATCCCTAGTCCAAAGGGGGGAACGTTTTGCCCAAATTCGACCCGGAAAACCAACACCAACGGTATATGTAGTTTGCCATGCGATCGCTTTAAATTCTCGAACGCTAATTGTTCGACTCGACCACATTTCCACACATCTGAGTATCGGATTTATTTTATCTTTATTTTCTCTAGACTCTGGTGTGGTTAAATATTCATTTGCTGTCCAAAGTTGCCCTAAATCCCATCCCAAATTTTCACAACTTGCCTGCAAAATTTTCGATATTGTCTGCTTGATGCTTTGAGATTCTGATAAAATGCGGGTTATGGCATACTGTACTGCATGACGCTGTTGTCTCCGCTCTCTAGCAGTAATATCGCGACCAATATAAACAATATCTTCTAATCCATCTATTTTTTTCTTAATAAATGAACAAGAAAATGCAATTAACAGCTTTTCTCGTTTTTTAGTTCGACAAACTAGTTCTATATTTTGGAAATATTTATGATGAAAAGAGTGCTGCTTAATTGCTCTTTGTAGTAAAAAGTTATCCTCCATTATTAAAGAAATGGGCTGATTGATTAGTTCTTGCTCGCTAAATCCAAATAATTCTTGTGCGGCTCGATTTAGTTTTTTTATTTTTCCACTATGAGTTGTCACTAAAAAGGCATCTGCCATTGAAGTGATAACTTGATCCATGTAATTTTTGTAGGTGACTAAGGTATGTAATAATAGATTCGATTCATTAAAAGTCTGTTTGATATTTTGTTGGAAAAACATTCTTTCGGTAACATCTTCAAGCAAAATAACTAATCTATTATCAGATTCATTTTCACCAGCTTCGCTAAATATATATATATTGATATATATATCTGATTGATCTTCATAAAAGCGTCCAATACTTTCTAATTCAAATAGTTCCTGTTTCCCTTGCAG
>NZ_JAOWRF010000046.1 GCF_025753815.1 Plectonema radiosum NIES-515
ATATTTAATTTCGATTAGGCTCGGCTAGAGCCGAATTTACGCCTGTGGACAAGAACCCGCCGACGGGCTTGGTTGAAGCAGGAAGCAGACCCTTCAGGAGCAATCTTGATTGAATGGTAAGACGAGCAATAAGTTTAACCAAGTTTTGTGTAGCAGCTTCGCTTCATCCTAATTGGCGCTATGTATGCCTTGTTGGGCGAAGATTGCTTTCTTTAGCAGCGCAATAGACATCTCCATAAATGAACTATACGTTGCCCGAAACCCTTGTAGAGACGTAGCATTGCTACGTCTCTACATCTTTTCTGGAGATATCTAATGAGCATGTGAAGCGATGCCTGATTGTTCTGACTGAGGACGTTGTGTCGCTTCCTTAGGATGTGTCTTTTTAGGCATGGTGCGGAGCCGGAGACGCTTCGCCTCCGGTCAATTACATTCCTCCAAGCTTAGTTTGACACCTCGACTAAGGTAGTTTTTGACATACCTCCTCGTCCTAAAGTCCGAGGATTCCTTAACGCTTCATTGGGTTGTGCTATCGAAATAGTCTTATCATCCCTCGACGTTCGTTTATAGTCTCCTAATGCCCTATGGCGACTATATCTATTTTACCATAAAGCCGTCAAGCTTATGACGGGGCTTGAGTCCCATTTTTTCGGTCATTGCGAACGAAGAGAAGCAATCCCAAAAACTGAGATTGCTTCACTCCACTGCGTTACGCTCGCAATGACATTTTATATTTAATTTCGCCCAGATACTAACTACTAACCATTACCATCAAGATATGTGTATCGCCGCAAACTTTGTTCGTAAGTTTGTAGCAGTCGCTGAGATTCCGCTAGGGTGATGCGATTTTCTTCTAAAGCTAGTTCGCAACGCTGGCGGATTTTTTCTACCAAATCCTCGGAGTCGTACTGCACGTAGCTGACTACTTCGCTCATGGTGTCACCTTTGACGACGTGTTCAATCTGATAACCTTTAGGAGTTAGTTGGATATGAACTGCGTTGGTGTCGCCAAATAAGTTATGCAAATTGCCCATGATTTCCTGGTAAGCTCCATTCAGGAACATGCCTAAATAATAAGGTTCTCCTGGATTGAAGGTGTGCAGTTCTAAAACTGACTTGACATCGCGCAGGTCAATAAAGCGGTCTATTTTGCCGTCACTGTCGCAGGTAAGATCCGCCAAAATCCCTCGTCGGGTCGGTTCTTCTCCCAAGCGGTGTATCGGCATAATCGGGAATAGTTGATCGATCGCCCAACAATCTGGTGCTGATTGAAACACCGATAGATTGATGTAATAGATGGAAGCCATGATTTTCTCTAGGTCTTCCAATTCGTCGGGTACGTATTCTTCCTGTCTTGTTATGTCAAGAATTTTATGACAACAAGCCCAGTAGAGCCGTTCTGCTTTGGCTCGTTCTCTGAGGCGCAAAATTCCCAAATTGAAGCGGCTGATGGCTTCTTCTTTGAATTGAGCAGCGTCGTGGTAAAACTCTTGGAAATTCTCCTTGTTGATGCCTTGGTACGTTTCCCAAAGGTAATTAATAACGGGAGGTTCTCCCTCTTGTGGGGGTTCTGGTGGTTCGAGGGGAATCTCGCTGGTACTGAGAACGTCAAAAATCAGTACAGATTGATGGGAAGCGATCGCTCGTCCACTTTCGCTAATCAGTGTTGGTACGGGTATTTCCCGTTCGGCACAGGTATCTTTTAACTCTGCCACGATGTCGTTAGCATAGTTTTGCATGTTGTAATTTTTCGAGGCATAGAAGTTGGTTTGCGAGCCGTCGTAATCTACACCCAAGCCACCACCGACATCAAGATATTTCATGTCAGCCCCTAGCATCGCCAATTCTACGTAAATGCGGCTGGCTTCTTGAATGGCATCTTTAATTACATTAATGGCGGAGATTTGCGAACCGATGTGGAAGTGCAACAACTGCAAAGAATCCAGCAAATCAGCTTCGCGTAACTTGTCAACTGCATCGATAATTTCCGGCATCGTCAAACCAAATTTAGCGCGATCGCCGGATGATGCTCCCCAGCGTCCCATGCCTTGGGTACTGAGTTTAGCGCGGACTCCCAAAATTGGCTTAATTCCTAACTGGCGATTGACATCAATTACCAAATCCACCTCTTCAATCTGTTCTAAGACAATTATCGGGGTCTGTCCTAGTCTTTGGGCTAACATCGCCGTTTCGATGTATTCCCGGTCTTTGTAGCCATTGCAAGTTAACAATGCTCCGGGTGTATCCAGCATAGCCAGGGCAATCATTAACTCTGGCTTGGAACCTGCTTCTAAGCCAAATTGATGAGGTCTGCCAAATTTTACCAAATCTTCAATTAAGTGCCGCTGCTGGTTGCACTTAACGGGAAACACCCCACGGTAAATACCTGGGTAGTTGTAACGGGCGATCGCTTTGGCGAAACATGCATTTAATCGCTCAATCCGGTCTTCCAAAATATCGGAAAATCGAATTAATAAAGGTAATCCTAAATTACGCTGCTTTAGGGCATTGACTAATTCAAATAAATCTAGAGAACCCCCGCGATCGCCCTTAGGAGAAACCGTGATATGACCAGCCGCACTAATGGAAAAATAAGGCTGTCCCCAACCTTCGATGCGGTAAAGGGCTTCGCTATCCTCAATTTTCCAGCTGACGCGAGACGCGTCGCTAGTGGTACTAGGTGGTAGCAGCTTTTTTTGCTTTTGATTCTTCACTTCAGCTTTATGTCCATTAGCCGGAGGTTGCACCACCTCTTCGGATGCATCAGTTGACTCAACACGCATTTCTTCCTGACCTCTGTGTGTCACCCACAAGTAATCAATTTAACGCATTAATAAAGCAACGTATATGCACCCAGAGATGATTTCTAAGATAAACTCTGATTGGTCATTGGTTGAGAGTTAGTTGTTGGTGGTTGGTGGTTAGTTGTAACTACTAATACCATTTGTCTATGAAGGTGCGCCTAATGAGTGCCCACGCAGGTGGGCTTCGTTCGTTTAGCCCCAGGCTAAAGCGCCTGTTCGCGCAGCGTGCGCTCGGCGCAGGGCGTTATGTGCAGCCTCACATAGAATTGGTATAACCACCAACTACTAACAAAGAACAAATTCATTAAGTTTGAGGAGATGACGATGGAACGCACATTTTTAGCAATTAAGCCTGATGGGGTACAGCGCGGACTGGTAGGTGAAATTATCGGTCGCTTTGAAACTAAAGGCTTTACTCTGGTTGGCTTGAAGTTTCTCAAACCCAGCCGGGAATTGGCTGAAGCGCACTACGATGTTCACCGCGAAAGACCCTTTTTTGCTGGGTTGGTGGAGTTTATCACCTCTGGACCGGTGGTAGCGATGGTTTGGGAAGGTGATGGCGTAATCGCCTCTGCGAGAAAGATAATTGGCGCTACAAACCCTCTGAATGCGGAACCAGGGACAATTCGGGGCGATTTAGGCGTAAATATTGGTCGCAACATCATACACGGTTCCGATGCTCCGGAAACCGCGCAAAATGAAGTTTCTCTGTGGTTTAAGGAAGATGAGTTAGTCGGTTGGCAACCCGATATTATGCGTTGGTTGCACGAGTAACTTAGGAGGGGGGAAGGGGAGAGGGGGAGAGAGGGGGATGGGGAGAGAGGGGGATGGGGAGAAATAATTGTCCTCCACTCCCCCACTGCTCCACTCCCCCACTGCTCCACTCCTCATTTTGAGACTTCGCTCTTTTCGGGTTCTTCTGATAGTTCTAGGGTAGTGCGCTTAGAAAAGCCCCAAGCAAAGATGAGAGCGATCGCACCAATCATCACCCATTCTGGGGGGACAAAGCTATCGTTGACCACTTTTAAAAGTAAGCGCAAACCCACCAACGCTACAGTGATATAGCCTGCGTCTTCTAAATAGACATATTCATCCAACCACTTGATAAACAAACCTGCCATATATCGCAGGGTGATAATACCAACAGTTGCCCCTGTGAGCACCAACCATTTTTCTTGAGAAACTGCGATCGCTGTTGTTACACTATCCAAAGAAAATGCTAAATCTGTGAAAGCAATCACGGGGATAGCTTGCAATAACGAGTTAAAGCGGGGACCGTGATGCTGATTATCCTCACCTTCTTCTGAGGTAAAATGTTGGAATACCAGCCACAGCAGGTAAGCAGCACCCAATACGTTAAATTGCCAAAATTGTTGCACCCAGGTTGCGGTGAGAATTAGGGTGATGCGTAGCACGTAGGCAACGACTAAGCCGAAATTGAGGGCTTTACGTTCGAGTTCTTTGTCTTCGAGTCCTTGCGCGATCGCAGCGAGGGCGATCGCATTGTCAGCAGATAGTACAGCCTCTAGTAAAATCAGAACGAGCAGGACTAAAGGTGCTTCGACGCTAAAGCGAAAGTGAAGATAATCAAAAATTTGGTCTAACATTCAGATTCTTTTTTACCGCACCTTGAAAAAGTCAGTATAAGGGTAAGTGTAAATTTAAAATAGGGATTAATTTCCCTCTTTAATACAGCTTAACAGGCAAGCGGGTGATTTCTGTTTATGCGCTATGGGCGATTTTACGGCACGCAAGCGCGGATTTTACTCTAAAAATTTTTGCGGATTGTGAAGGTAAGGCGATCGCCTAAAATCTATATTCCAATTTACATGCGATCGCGTGCTGACTTTGTTCCATCTTACCCTAACCCTTAATTTCAGTTGATTGCATTGGTTTTTGAGGTTGTTTGAGAGGTGTTGAAATTATCTTTCGTCCACTCTGGGCTTGTCGCTTTTGCCAATCAGCAAACATAGCTTCCAAATCATAATTAAATGCTTTAGCGTGTTCTTCACGAATTCGATAGATTTCTTCTACAATCTCGTCTTTCCACATTAAATTACAATCCTAAAAGTTCATACGGTGTACAAATTATTGGTAGCTCATACCCAAACTCAGTGCTAATTTTTGAAAGCTTTTTTTGAATCTGAGCATTGGCAATGTGCTTACAGTTCCACGTTAGCAAATAATCCAGTCCGTAAACTGTTGCTATTGTGATATTTGAAGATTTTTTTGATTGAAATCATCACTACGAAATTGAAAGCGAAAAACTACCTTGCGATCGTCTGGGTTATCTCGATTCTTATCAGCTTCTATTTCTCCACGACCAGCAGCTAATATTTTTTGGCTTAAAGGTACTTTGGTAGGAAAATTCATTTCCGAGAAAATGTACCGATAAACTGAAGCCGAACGCAGTAAGCTAAGTTCTAGATTAATTTTTTCGTCTCCTTCTGAGCTTGTGTGACCCTCTATAACTACGCGGCTAACTTCTTTCTCAAATTCAGGTTTGGAGAAAATCACCCCGCTGTAAACGGGAATAAAGCTACGCAGAAAGTCTTTACCTTCGGGTTTCAGTTCGGTACTTCCCTTAGCAAACAAAATTGATTCTTGGATGCTGACATCTCCTGTTTCGGGACTAACTTTGACATTAATGTTGTTGCTTTTCATTTGTCCCACAACATTGCCAATTACCACTCGTTTTGGTGCATCTTTCTCTGCTAGCTGAAGTAGTGCAGTGATAAAAAGTAGCATAAAAAACATCAGCAAACCTGACATCAAATCGCCAATAGATAAATAGATATTAGAATCATCATCGTCAGCAATTTCTGATTCAAAAAATTCGCATTTTGTGAAATCATTCATGATGGTTATTCCCGTTATATCAATTCTTTGTGATGTTGCGCTTAATCCCCCTCAGGCTAGAAGCCTGGGGCTATACGAACAAAGCCTGCCTACGCAGGCTAATTATAGGAATCTTCTTTGTTTATTTGTTGGACAGTTGCTTGAATTTTATTCATACTTTGATCTACTTCTTGAGTCAACTCACTGCGTCTCTTAGCTTCATCTTGAAAAACGGTATCCAAATTAGTCACTACCGCAGCTAAACCATCGCGTTGTTTGCCTAGTGTCCCTTCCAGTAAGTTATTTTGTTCTATAAAGAATGCCTGTAAATTCGCTTGATATTGTTCTCGGAATTGTGTTAAATCGTCTTGCACCGTTTGACGAGTTGCTGTGAGTGTGTGGTCGATATTTCCTAATGTGGCAATAAGATTCTCTTGACTACGATTCATCAATTTGCAAGCTTGATTACCGACTGTTTCTAGAGTGTTAGTCTGCTGCTCGAAGGCTGTATTTGCTTGTGCGAGAATGTGGATAATTCCAGTCCGAGTAGCTTGAAACATATGCTTTTCTACTTCTGCTCGTTTTTGCAGCGCTGTTTCCAGTTCCTCTCTAATTCCTCGGAATGTATCAGCCGCATTTTCTGCACTTGCTTCAAAAGCACTTTGTTGAACGGTCATTCCTTGAATACTTTGGTCGATAGCTCGATTAATATCGTGAGCAGTTTGTTCTAAAACACCTTTTGTATCTGTTTCAAATTGACTCAAAGTTTGTTTGAGATGAAGAGCGAAATCTTCAAGGCTAACTAAAGTCTCTTTTTGAAAGTTTTGAATTGTGACGATGGAACTTGCCAAATCTTTGTGGAGAGTTAGCACAGCTTCGGAAGCTTGCTGAGTTAATTCTGCACTTTTATCTAAGCGAGCAGCAATGGGTTGGAGTACTTCAATTCGCAAATCTTTAATAAGTTCTTCTAAAACTCTTTGTCCTTGATTTTCTTGGAGTTCTCTGAGTTTTTGCTGCTCTTCAAATATTCCTCGCAGTGGTGGTACAATAACTGACTGCATCTCCTTTCCTACAGCTTCACCAATAGCTTCAGCACTCAAGTTTATCTCTGTCAATTTGTCTGCTACAAGGTTAAGAACTTGTGCTATTTCACTGTTAGCGTTGTCTGCTGTTTCTAAAGTAGCGATCGCTTTCAACTTTTGTCTTAAATCATCACGTCGTTTTTGACGTAGTGAATCACATATAAACAAAATTATCGTGAACAAGCTACCAGAACCAAGTCCCATCAATGAAGTAGAAAAAGCTGTTTTCATTCCCACCAATAATTCCTTACTGGAATTCATTAACTGCTGGGAACTTGTTGTATCTAAATTGATTCCTTGTAATCCTTGTTGAATACCATAAAATGTTCCCAAAACACCGATTGCAGTACACAAAGTAGTCACGAAGCGCAGGGAACTGCGAGGTATTGGACGCGCTAAAACAACTGGATAATTTATAAGTATAAATTTGCCATTTTTTATTTTTAGATGTTCCTCTTTCCATTGCTGAAGCTTGAAATTATCATGTTTTTGACTTTTGTTCGGATTTCTCAAGCTCTGAATTGCATCTGCTGTTTCTCCGCATTCTGAATACCAATACTGCCATAATGTGTAAAGCTCAACAATAATTGCCACAAGTAATACAATAACAGTTGCCCAATGAAAAGGCTCGTTCTGCCAAACGATGTCCCAAATTTGTGCTAAATTCACACAACACCCCTTGTGATTTTAGTTTCAGCCATTAATGCTTTTGCCTTATTTTTCCCACAAATAAGGCTGATCTAACTTTTGCGATAAAATACAGCAGCCTATCGCGATAAGATCGAATACACGTTCCAGACGTAGCACTGCTACGTCTCTACAAGATTTTGGGTTTTATATATCTACTTTATTTACCTGAAATTTGCTGTAGCAATTTTTGACGCTGTGAGTGCGATCGCTTCTCAATAAATACTGGAGTGTAAATAAATGCTCTTAAACGTAGTAAGGGATTCAGCCCTTAAAATCGAAGCTATGAGCGGTAAACCGCTCACTACGAATTAAGAGTACATGACGTTTCATGAAACGTCTCTAGATTATCTCTGCCAACTTTGACAGCAGACTATTTGCTAAATTCAATAATTCCATATCATCTATTTCACGAGCATCATAATTATTTTCCCTACCACATAAGAGATTTATTACAGCATATAACTTGTCATTTTCTTCGCTCAGGCTAAGACATTCTTCTAAGTTGACTGCTATATCAAATAAAGAACGTTCTCCTAATATCTGCCTCACCCTCACAGCTACATCATCATTACTTACCAAAAATTCTTTCAGCAAGTCTAAAACCGATTCTTCTTCCCACCTTTCCAACCAATCTCCATGCACATCCTCAACGTAAAGATGGACAAAATCAACTCCATAATTTAACCAATCCTGCTGCATGTTTCGTGCTGTAGCTAAAGCTTCCGAAAATCTATCCACTTGTTGGTTGCCGTTACTTTGTTGTTTGTTAGGCATAAATTATGCTATAAGTTGATTATTATGTATGTTTAAAAAACGTTAATATTTAACTTTTGACAATCTTAATAAAATTTTAAATACTTTCCACCAGAAAGATAAGCGCTGTTAAATAGCGCCACGTTAACTAATTCGTTGATAAAATTAACTTCTGCCGGATTGTAACTAAAAAACAGTCCTCTTTCTATTTCCCACAATACGAGTGTATTTTTCCAATATTGATACTTATGCTGATTCAATTCTTCTGAGACGCTGGTAACTTGAATACAAAGTGGTTTCTGTTGACTGTTGCTGATAATTAAATCTGTTGCCATAGAAAGGTCGGCAATATAACGCTGCCAAAAACTTCCCTCTCGACGGACAATATCTTTAGCTATTAATTTAATAATATCATTATCCGCCTGATTAAACTCCCCCGCCATTAATTTTTGTCGCCAAATACCAAACTTGGGATCTGTTTCATTTAGCCATTTGGGAAAAAGATACTGGTACCAATATCTCTCAGTAGGTGTCATTTGCGCGAACTTTGCTTGTTGTTCTTCTTCAGTGGGTAAAGATTGAATCACCAACCAAACGGTAGAATCTGCAATCACTTCTAAAAGAAAAGCAAGGACAAATGGTTTCGCAGTCAGCGAACCAACTTTTATGTCTTTTACCCAACGATTAATTTCATCTAATCTTCTCGCTAAATTGGGGTCTAGCGAGGAGGCTTGCTCAATGAGAAACTTTAGCTTCTCCTTAATCTCTTTTGCTTGCAAACGATGCCCTAATTTCAGTAACAAAAGCTCTATTATAAATTTATACCGATTTGTTGCCAAAAAGTTTTCCGTTTAAAAAAAATATATTTTAACGTTGTTCATTGTGAGGTTGCGCTTTATTTACCCTCAGCCGATCGCACGCGATCGCGTTCAGGCTTCGGTGCCCTTGTCATTACCAACATATTTCAAAACCCTCGAAGAATGCCGCTATCTCGCCTTAGAATAAATTCTAAGGCTAATAGCACAAGTCCATTAAAATGGACTGAAAGCTTTATTTAGTCCTCTTTTAGAGGAATGCGCGCTGTTAGACAACGGTTTATAACCGTTGGCGGGATAAGGGTTTTACGAGTTTTGTAGGGTGTGTTATGCCGTAGGAAGATCGCACCCTACCAGATTTTCGGTGCGTTAGGACGCTTCGTCCATAACGCACCCTACCAGATTCAAGCTGCGTGGGCGCTCTTAGACGCATCTTCATATATAAAAGGTATTAATACAGCATTTCATTAATCTGATCGCTTTGTTAAATTTGGCAATACCCTGCAATGCCAATGCAAGCCGATGCAATAGACATCTCCAGAAAACAATGTAGAGACGTGAAATTTCACGTCTCTACAAAGGTTTCGGGTAACGCATAATTAATTTCTGGAGATGTCTAATGTTAATGCATCCCGATGCAATGCCAATGCAAGCCGATGCAATGTTAATGCAAGCCGATGCAATGTTAACCCACATCTTGCACCCAGCCCTAGCGATGTTCGTAATCGCGGCTACACAAACGAAGTCCGCCTGCGCGGACTAATGTAAAATCAAGGTTTTCAACCCGCGTAGGTGGGTTTTGCCTGTGTAGCTGCGATTTCTAATTGCCTGGTGCAAGATACTTTGAAGTTGGCATTTCGCGTAGCGGCTACCGGCGGAAAAACCCTATAAGCCTTCCCAACCATGAATTGCTAGCGCTCATCTCAGCCCGCAAAATTTCCAAATTTTCACGGACAGTAACTGTATTTGGATGATTAATCCCCAAAACCCGCTCACACACTGCTAAAGCTTGGATATACAGCGGTTCGGCTTCACTGTAGCGTCCTTGGGAATTGTAGAGATTTGCCAAGTTGTTCAAGCTCATGGCAACCGAGGGATGTTCTTCTCCCAGCAGGCGTTTATAAAGTGCTAAAGCTTCGATTAACAGCGGTTCGGCTTCACTGTAGCGTCCTTGGGAATAGTAGAGATAAGCCAAGTTGTTCAAGCTCATGGCTACATCGGGATGTTCTTCTCCCAGCAGACGTTTATAAAGTGCTAAAGCTTGGATATACAGTGGTTCGGCTTCACTGTAGCGTCCTTGGGAATTGTAGAGATTTGCCAAGTTATTCAAGCTGGTGGCAACCGAGGGATGTTCTTCTCCCAGCAGGCGTTTTCGCAGTGCTAAAGCTTGGATATACAGCGGTTCGGCTTCACTGTAGCGTCCTTGGGATTTGTAGAGATAAGCCAAGTTGTTCAAGCTCATGGCTACATGGGGATGTTCTTCTCCCAGCAGGCGTTTTCGCAGTGCTAAAGCTTCGATTAAAAGCGGTTCGGCTTCACTGTAGCGTCCTTGGGAATTGTAGAGTAGTGCCAAGTTGTTCAAGCTGGTGGCAAAATCGGGATGTTCTTCTCCCAGCAGGTGTTTATAAAGTGCTAAAGCTTCGATAAACAGCGGTTCGGCATCACTGTAGCGTCCTTGGGAATTGTAGAGTAGTGCCAAGTTGTTCAAGCTGGTGGCAAAATCGGGATGTTCTTCTCCCAGCAGGCGTTTTCGCAGTGCTAAAGCTTGGATTAACATCGGTTCGGCTTCACTGTAGCGTCCTTGGGAATTGTAGAGATTAGCCAAGTTGTTCAAGCTGGTGGCAACATGGGGATGTTCTTCTCCCAGCAGGCGTTTTTGCAGTGCCAAAGCTTGGATATGCAGCGGTTCGGCATCACTGTAGCGTCCTTGGGATTTGTAGAGATAAGCCAAGTTGTTCAAGCTGGTGGCTACATGGGGATGTTCTTCTCCCAGACTGGCTCTGAATACTTCTACACACTGCTTGTACCAAGGTTCGGCGATCGCATACAAACCCTGTCCTTCATAGAATGTGCCCAAACCCAGGAAAACCGAAATTAAATCTTCATTACTCACCGCATCAATAAGATTTTGTGCCACTTCTGTTAAATGGGGTATGGCATATTGCACTGAGTTGATGTCCTCAACAGTGGGTGTGTGGGGTATTTGCTGGGCAATTTTTATAAATACAGCCGCAAAATGTCTTCGTAAGTCCTGTGTGTTTTCTAATGCTGCTAACTTTGTCTTGAGAAATTCCCGAATTAAAGGATGTATTTTGTAGCAAGCTTCTTTCTCTTGCAGCCTTTCAATTAAATAACGCTTGTAAAGTTGCTTTTTGGCTTCGTTAATTTCTCGCTCTGTACAATTAAGCAAATCAGTTGCAGATTCTACCCATTTCCAAGAAATAACATCTGGGGCAAATAAACTCAAATACGCTCCCACACGCTGGGTTATGGGGTTGAGTTGTTGCCAGCTTAATTCAAATACGGCTTTCAACCCTCGCGTTGAGGGGTTTATTGCTTCATCTTCCAGTCGCTGCGCTTTCAGCCGTTGTAACATCTCTGCTAGAGATAAATCTGGATCTTGGTCTAAATACCGTCGTACTAATTGCAACCCCAAGGGCAGATATCCCAACCATTCGCACAATTTTTCGGCATCAACTCGTTGTTCACCTTTTAATGTCAGCAATTCCAAAGCTTTATCTGGTGGTAGTACATTCAGAGGTAATTCCTGCACATTGTCGAGGTTTCGCAAGCGGGTTGTCAGCAATACGCGGAAGCGGTTAGTTGTTGGTAGTAGACTTTGACTAGTTTCCCAATTTCCATCAGTCACATCATCTAATACTACCAACACCAGCTTTTCTGCTGGTTGCCAGTTTTGCCAACACCAAGCTACCTGTTCCTGGAGATTCAGCGGTCTTTCTCCCAGTTTTTGGGGTACTTCCTGCATGTATGATAAAACTTTAAACAAAATATAGTCTAACATAGTCAGATATAGTCTAAAACCCGACAAGTAATGAAATTGTCTGATTATGCTAAAACTTTGGGGATTTCATATCTTACAGCTTGGCGACATT
>NZ_JAOWRF010000375.1 GCF_025753815.1 Plectonema radiosum NIES-515
AGTTATTAAGATAGAAAAAACAATTTAAGTTGTATTTTCGGAGAAAATAATCAACAAATATAATTCGATACTTCAATCAAATGAGTATCTATACCAGTCCTAAATAAAAGCATGAAAAATTAGATTCGGTGACAAATGAATGCGAAGTCACCGAATCTGAACACCGCGAATTTTCACTTGGGAGCTAGTAATTTTTAGGCGTTAATTTATTTACCTTTTTCAACTGAAATTACTGAAGCAAGATGTTGAACTGGGGACTGGGGAAGAAATTATGAGTAAGATTTGGATGGAGATTCATACCCCACCCAAATCTTACTCAGTACCCAGTCCCTAGTCCCCAATCCAACTTTTCTTAGATAAAAAGGGAACAAAAATTATTGCTGCACATCAGATAATCAAGGCATTCCTCAATTACGCAGCTTGATAGCGGTGCCTGTTGCGGTAATCAGCAACAAAACCCCTGACTGGTCAACATTAATCGTGCCAGTGTCAAATTCAATGCCGACAACAGCATCTGCCCCTAAACGCAATGCCCGCTGTTCTAACTCTTGGAGTGCCTTACGTTGACCTTGCTCAAATAAGCGTTCATAGCTGCCAGTGCGTCCACCAACAATATCCCGAATGCTAGCGAAAAAATCCCGTAGGAAATTGCTGCCGTAGACGACTTCTGCCGTGACAATACCTAAATACGACTGAACAACAGACCCCTGAATTACATCGGTAGTGGTTAAAATCATAAATTAGCCTCTTGAGGATCACATCAGCTTATGCTTCTAACCGGATTTTAGATTTGGAATAGAGTATTTAGATATAGTGATGACGACATTGTTTTTCACCAACATATGAACGTTTCACCCATCAAAATGGTATCAGCCAACATAAGCGCTCTTTGCGCTGACTACAGCGGATGAGTCTAATGCATCAAGAATAAGCATGAAGACAGAATAAATACAGTTTTCAAAACTCAAGATTTTTGTTTTAATGTACATGCAATTACACTACATGTGAAAAAATTGCCAAATACTTCAGGATAATTACGGTGTATAAGCACACATCATTTTTACTAAGTGTTGTTCTATTAGGTGGTTTTGCAGCTACAATCCCCTCGGTGGCTCAGGCTCAGGTGACAGTAGCACAAGCCAAAAGCGCAGAGTTAAAGCAATTGCTAGAAGATGGGCGACGGTTGGTGAATGCTGGAGACTATAATGGCGCGATTTCTGTTTATCAACAAGCAGTAGCGATCGAGCCAAAGAATGCCAAGATTCATTCTGGCATGGGTTACTTATACGCTATACAAGGAAATTTCCCCGCAGCGTTAGCAGCTTACCGTCGTGCCCTTGGCATTGACCCCAACAATGGCGATTTTTTCTATGCTGTAGGTTATATCAAAGGAAATTTGGGAGATACTGCTGGAGCGAAGGAAGCTTATCGTAAAGCGATACAGCTTAACCGCAACAACATTAATGCCTATTTGGGATTGGGTGTGACGCAATCCCGTCTGGGAGACTACGATGCAGCTATGTGGGCTTACGATCAAGCGATTAACATTGATAAGAATTATGCCCAAACTTATGAGTTTATGGGTTCAATGTTCAAGCAACGGCGAAAAGCCAAAGAAGCGAGTAATGTGCTTAATAAAGCACGTGACTTGTACCAACGGCGCAATGACTCAGATGGTGTGGCAAGGGTAGAAGCTTTGCTGCGAGGTTTGGGAGGCTGATTTAACTTTAGTATCAACATATCGCTGCATGTACTGGTAAGATAACCGAACTTTTATCAGCCAGACTTGCAGCTATATCATATTAGACATCTCCGAAAAACAATGTAGAGACGTGAAATTTCACGTCTCTACAAGGGTTTTGGACAACGCATAGTTCATTTATGGAGATGTCTATTGGAAACTAAAATCAGAATGTAGTGCCTGAATTGTTTAAGTAGGGCATATGCCCTACTTAAAGTTATGCAGCGTTTTTACGCCACCACTCGATAGTATTCTTCAGCCCCTGCTTAAAGTCTACTTGAGCGGTGAAACCAAAGGCTTGTTTTGCCCGTTCAGTATCTAAACAGCGACGCGGTTGACCATTGGGCTGGTCGGTTTCCCAAACAATTTCGCATTCATACTCCATCAATTCGCAAATAAGATTAATCAAATCGCGGATGGAAATTTCATAACCGGTGCCCAAGTTAACCGGTTCAAAATCATTGTAGAATTGAGTGCCCATAACAATGCCCCGCGCTGCATCTTCTGAATAAAGAAATTCGCGGGTAGGACTACCATCACCCCAAACAGGAAGTTTCTTTTGTTGCTGAATTTGCGCTTCATGAACTTTGCGAATTAACGCTGGGATGACATGGGAACTACTGGGGTCAAAGTTATCTTCAGGTCCATATAAATTTACTGGCAGAAGATAAATGCCATTAAAGTTGTACTGCTGGCGGTAAGCTTGGAGTTGAACCAAAAGCGCTTTTTTGGCAACTCCATAGGGAGCGTTGGTTTCTTCTGGGTAGCCATTCCAAATATCATCTTCTTTGAATGGCACTGGAGTAAATTTGGGATAAGCGCAGATAGTGCCAACACAAACAAATTTTTCTACCCCAGCTTGATAAGCAGCGTGAATCAACTGTGTACCCATCATCAAGTTGTCGTAAAACAACTCTGCGGGTTTTTCACGGTTTAGACCGATACCGCCAACGTGAGCCGCTAGGTGGATAATAATGTCTTGTTGGTCAGCTGCGCGTTGGCAATTTTCCCAGACACGTAAATCGCAGTCAAGCGATCGCGTAACTGTAATTTTTTGGCGATCGGCTCCAGCCTTACACAGCTTATCTATTACCTGACGCCCCAAAAACCCAGCCCCACCTGTAACAAGAATCCGTTTGTTTTTCAGTTCTAAGGCGGTCATATTTTTCTCCTCATCGGTGTATTAATCAGAAGTGGAGAACACCCAATTCTTGACGAACAGTAGCAATATCATGAGGCATTTGCGAACCATGTCCATTCGGTGAAGTGCAACCGAGTGCTTGCAAATCTGCTTCCATCATCAGCGATACCAACTGATTAAATGTTATCGATGGTTCCCAGCCTAACTTTTGCCGTGCCTTGGTAGAATCCCCGATTAACAAGTCTACTTCAGATGGGCGCAGATAACGGTCGTCGAACTCAACATAATCTTCCCATGGAAGGTTCACATAACCAAACGCTAAATCTAGAAACTCGCGCACTGTATGAGTTTCATTGGTGGCAATCACATAATCATCTGGCTGCTCTTGTTGTAACATCAGCCACATCGCCTTGACGTAATCTTTGGCGTAGCCCCAATCCCGTTTGGAATCAAGATTGCCCATGTAAAGTTTTTTCTGCTTACCTGCAAAAATTTTGGCGACTGCCATTGTAATCTTGCGCGTGACAAATGTTTCACCCCGTCTGGGGGATTCGTGATTAAACAGAATGCCATTACAAGCAAACATATTGTAAGATTCGCGGTAATTCACCGTTTGCCAGTGAGCGTAAACCTTAGCGCAAGCATAGGGACTGCGGGGGTAAAACGGTGTTGTTTCGCTTTGTGGTACAGCTTGTACTAAACCATACATTTCCGAAGAACCTGCTTGGTAGAATCGCACTTGAATCCCAGTGCGATGTTGATAGTCACGAATCGCTTCCAACAAACGCAGAGTTCCCATTCCAACTGCGTCCACCGTGTATTCAGGTGAATCAAAACTTACCCGTACATGAGATTGAGCGCCCAGATTGTAAATTTCTATAGGCTGGACTTCTTCTAAAATGCGGCGCAGGGTGGTACCGTCTGTCAGGTCTCCGTAGTGAAGAAATAACCGCACTCCTTGTTTATGAGGATCTTCATAAATGTGATCGATGCGGTCTGTATTAAAAGTAGAAGTTCGACGGATAATACCGTGAACTTCATAACCTTGTAAGAGCAGAAATTCACTCAGATATGAACCATCTTGACCAGTAATACCAGTAATTAACGCTCGCTTTTGTTGGGTCATGCTCAACTATCCCTTGTCGTTTTTGATTAAATAAATACAGGCAAACTGATACAACCTAGCAGCTAATTGCTCAATTGCCCAATGGGAAACCTACGAATTTCGCTGGCATCGGTGCTAAAAGCTTAAGTAAAAGTACTTGAAAATAAGTACTTTTACGTTATTCCCCTTACTTTTATTCAGCATTTTTTACCTAATTCTGTATAATTTTTTCATCTTTATCAAAATTTCATAAAAATGTAGTTTTTGTGAAGATGGAACCAAGTATAAGTTTTACAGAGATATATAGCCTTTCCTAGTCTGCTGAGGTACAAATTTATCTGCGTCCATTCGCGTTTATCTGTCTTCCGAAGCGGTTAATTCAATATTTTGTACCTCATGAATGTGAGAATTGCTATCAATAATAGTATAATTATTGGTTGAGTATTTTTTAAATAATTAGGATTTGCATAAATTAACATATAAAAAGAATATATATTCATTAAAAATCCCACAGCTATTAGCATGTGGGATTTTTTGGGCTTTGAATGCGTTATTTACTTTTGCGATGAGGAAACAATTAGGTTCTCAATACGCACCGTTATTTTTCGGAATAACCACAACACCAACAGTTTTCAAGATGATCCATAAATCGAGCCAAAGATTGCCAAATTTGACATAATGCAGGTCTATTTGAACTCTCCGGGGGTAGGGAATGTCATTGCGCCCTGAAACTTGCCACAATCCCGTAATTCCTGGTCGGATAGTTAAAATTTGATCGATCGCAGACCCGTACTTTGGCAGTTCTTCCTCTACTAAAGGTCGCGGACCAACAACACTCATATCCCCTTTTAAAACGTTCCAAAATTGGGGAAACTCGTCTAAGCTAGTAATTCGCAAGAATCGACCAATTTTTGTGATTCTGGGGTCATGTTTGAGCTTAAAACTAGCCTCAAACTCTTGTCGCAATTCCGGTGATGTTTCCATCATTTGCATGAGAACTTCGTCAGCATTACTCACCATTGTTCGGAATTTAATACAATTAAATGGCTTGTAGTTTTTGCCGACTCGTTCTTGTATATAAAAAATCGGACCTTGTGAGCTAGAAGCAATCAGTAAGGTCAAAACCAAATAAACAGGCGAAAACAATATCAGTACTAACAGCGAAAACAAAATGTCGAACAGTCGTTTGGCAAACTCTCCGTTTAAACCTTGTAAAGTCAATGCTTTGGGTTTAAATCTAGGTGTCTTGGTTTTTTGACCACCTTTTAAGAAAGTACGCATAGACGCGCTAGCATCTTGCCGTAGGCTTCGCCGCTTGCCGGAGAGGAGTGAGCTCTGGGCAGTCATCATACTCCTAAATAATCCACACCACACATAGTCCCAATCTTAAAGCCTTTCGGAGGCGCTTCTGGGGATAATTTTCCAAAAGCCTACAAAACTATCGCAAAAATTAAGACCATTACCCTAAAGATGGTCTTTTTTCGTTGCACGTATTGATAAAATCTAGATAGCGTTCTGCAAATGTTTCTGGGGAAAATTGGGCAGCGTGCGATCGCGCATATTCTGGATTAAACTTACCCTCATACGCTTCAAAGGTTTGTACAGCCTCTACAAGGTCTGTCTCTGTCTGATTTTGAAAGAATATACCCGTCCCTGTACCCACTTCACTAGTGCGAATATCTCGTACAGTTTCTAAAGCACCACCCGCACCATAAGCAATCACCGGCGTACCACAAGCTTGTGCTTCTACCAAGGCAATGCCAAAGTCTTCACAAGCTGCATACACAAATGCTTTGGCACTAGCCATATATTTTTTTACTACATCATCTGGTTGCCACCCCAGTATTTGGATATGAGAATCCGCTATTTCCTGAATTTTTTTCATCTCTGGTCCTGTACCAATTACTACTAAAGGTCGTTGCAGTTGATTAAAAGCTTTAACAATTAAAGATACTTGTTTGTAACTGACTAACCGGGAAACAATTAGGTAAAAATCCTCTTTCTGAGAAAAAAATGGCAATCCTTCAATATTCACCGGTGGATATATTACTTTTGCTTCTCGTCGATAGCAGCGCCAAATTCGACGAGCTGTATGCTCTGAGTTAGCAAGAAAATAATCAACCCGATTTGCCGTTAACACATCCCAAAAGCGCAAACGATGCAGTAGATATCGGGTTGCCAACCCTGGTAAACCATTGCCTAACTTACTTGCTTTTAAATAATCAAAAGTCAAGTCCCAGGCATAACGCATGGGACTATGACAGTAGCAAATATGCAACTGATCGGGAGTGGTGAGGATGCCTTTCGCAACGGCGTGGGATGAAGACAAAATTATGTCATACTCCCGTAAATCTAGTTGTTCAATCGCCAGCGGTAAAAATGGCAAGTATTTTTGAACACCATTGCGGGCAAAGGGAAAGTGCTGAACAAACGTTGTGCCAATTCGACGCTTGTATAAATAACTTTCGGCATTATTAGATTCAAAGTCGATGAGGGCATACAAGTCAGCATCAATGTGATTCAGAATCTCCCGGACAACGAGTTCTGAACCGCCTGTGGCTTTGGGTGTAAGCCATTCATGAACTAAAGCATATTTCAAGGGCACTGCTAACTGTAATTGGTAGAAAACACGCTGTCGTAGTTATAAAGTTAACTAAGAACTTTCCGGTTGTAATTAATTAATTAATGGGAAGCACCCCACATTCATCAGAAGACGTAATCCTTGGGAAAGAGTTTCCACGATACCGCGACCTGATAACCTAAAATTGGGGACGCTTGGACTGAGGGGACTAGAACCCGATCGCCTCCATACGGGGCATTAGGATTAGAAACATTAACTCCAAGCCCTCTTAGCTTCTAGCCCCTACTACTGAGATAAATTGGGAAATTTATGCGAATTTTAATTATGGGTGGTACTCGGTTCATTGGTGTCTACCTAACGAAGCTGCTAGTGGAAGAGGGACATAAAGTGGTACTGTTCAATCGTGGTAATCGTCCAGTACCTTCGTTGCCGGGAATAGAACAAATTACAGGCGATCGCACTGACGCGGTTCAGCTCAAAGAAAAGTTATCAAAAGAAAACTTTGATGTCGTTTTTGACAACAATGGACGGGAACTTACTGATACTCAACCGCTCGCGGAAATTTTTTCAGATCGCGTGCAACATTTTGTTTATATGAGTTCGGCTGGGGTGTATCTTAAATCCGATCAAATGCCTCATGTAGAAGGAGATGCAGTAGATCCAAAAAGTCGTCACAAAGGTAAGCACGAAACGGAAGCATTTTTAACACAATCGGGATTGCCTTTTACGTCCATTCGTCCAACCTACATTTATGGTCCGAGTAATTATAATGAGTTGGAAAGTTGGTTTTTTGATAGAATTGTACGCGATCGCCCGATTCCCATCCCCGGTAATGGGATGCACATCACCCAATTTGGTCATGTGAAAGACTTAGCAAAGGCAATGACTAAGATTGTAGGTAACAAACAGGCTATAGGGCAAATTTACAACGTGTCAGGCGATCGCTTTGTGACTTTTGATGGTTTAGCTCGTGCTTGTGCTGTTGCAGCTGGTAAATCCTCTGAGTCAGTGAAAATTGTCCATTATGACCCGAAAAAGTTTGATTTCGGCAAGCGCAAAGCTTTCCCCATGCGGGTGCAACATTTCTTTGCATCGGTGAATAAAGCGATGCAAGAATTAGATTGGCAGCCTGAGTATGATTTGATTTCTGGGCTACAAGATTCGTTGGAGAATGATTATTTTGCTTCTAGGCAAGATCAGGCTGAAGTTGATTTTTCTGTAGATGAGGAGATATTGTCAAGTTGTTAAACTATAAGCAAAGGTTGTCATAGTTGGAATCTATAGCAATCCTTTTGCTACTTGTGTTCTAAAAAGTCTATTAGACACCAACCGAATTTAAATATGCTTTATTCAGAACCCATAGAGACGTAGCAGTGCTACGTCACAATAATTGTTTTCCACGACGTTTGTCTATTTGAAAACGTTAAGGATTTTCTTTTTGGGGTAAAAGATAAATTGCCCCAGAAATTAACGTCAAAGCGACAGAAACCCAAAATGCAACCACCGAAGGCATCTGCCACACTTGAGGAAGAGGTGCAATTAAAAGTGCGATCGCCACTATCTGACTCACAGTTTTCAGCTTACCCCAAATATTCGCCCCACTAATTGTAGTTTGATTAACTCGCCACCCGGCGATCGCTAACTCTCGTCCGAAAATTAAAAATACTCCCCAAGCTGGAACTCGTCCTAACTCAATCAAAACCAGTAACGGTGCCAATACCAGCAATTTATCTACCAACGGATCGAGAAATTTACCCAACTCGCTAATTTGATTGAGTTTCCGTGCTAAATAGCCATCTAACCAATCAGTCAGCGCAGCAACCAGAAAAACCGCCAAACATACCCATCTCAATTGAGGAGTAGGATCGTACAAACCATAAAGCAAAAATGGTATACCCAGAAGGCGAGAAAAAGTAATCCAATTTGGTAGAGTCATCTGAAGGATGAAGGATAAAAAAGTATGAAGTCTGTTGGCGTCTAAGTACTCACCTTTGGGTATCGCTGCATCAATTCCTTGATTTCTTCCGCATGATATGAGCTTCTTGTCAAGGGCGAGGAAACAACTTGTAAAAATCCGATTTCTTCGCCAAAAGCTTTCCAAGCGGTGAATTGTTCTGGATGGATAAAGTTATCGACTTTCAGATGTTTTTGACTAGGTTGGAGATATTGTCCAATTGTCAAGATATCACAATCGACATCTCGCAAATCTTGCATACAGGCGCGGATTTCCTGGTCGGTTTCACCGAGTCCAACCATGATACCGGATTTGGTGTATATTTGGGGTGCAAGTTGACGCGATCGCCTGATTAATTCCAACGTGCGTTCATAATTACCTTGGGGACGCACTCGACGATATAAACGCGGAACGGTTTCTGTATTGTGGTTGAGAACTTCTGGGGCAGCTTGCAAAATTACCCCCAAAGCATCCCAGTTAGCACACAAGTCAGGAATTAGCACCTCAATTGTAGTGTGAGGTGAGACAGTGCGAATTCCTTCAATACAACCAACAAATTGCGTTGCACCACCATCGGGTAAATCATCCCGGTTTACAGAAGTGATCACCACGTGATTTAATTTCATCCGTGTTACCGCTTCGGCTAGTCGTGCGGGTTCGGTAGGGTCTAGGGGTTGGGGTTTTTTCTCAAAATCAATATCACAGTAAGGACAAGCGCGTGTACAAGCAGGTCCCATAATCAAAAAGGTGGCAGTACCAGCATTGAAGCACTCACCAATATTCGGACAGGAGGCTTCTTCGCAAACGGTATTCAGGGCTAAATCCCGCAAAATTTCTTTAACGTTACCGACACGCTCCCATTGAGGGGCTTTGACACGCAACCAGTCTGGTTTAACAGTCACAATCCGCTTCTATCGAGATATACATTCGTTTATGGTAGCAAGAGCAGGCTGAAGTTGGGAGTTACGAGTGGGGGAAGCGTGGTGTGGGAGAGAAATTTTTCCTTGTTTCCCCATGCCCCCCGTCTCCCGCTTGTTCCCTAGTTTGTAATTCATCACAGATCATGTTATGTTGTGTATGATATGCCATTTTTGTGGCGGGATGTAGCGCAGCTTGGTAGCGCACTTCGTTCGGGACGAAGGGGCCGCTGGTTCGAATCCAGTCATCCCGATTTTTGCCGTACATTCGCAGATTATATGTCGCAATAACCCCTCGTCCTTGCCAATCAAAGTATTATCGGTCTTTCTGTGTCCCTGTTAATTAGCGATCGCCTGAAAATTTCCTTGTTTTAACTTACTGCATTTCTTGGCAACCTTGTCAATGCGTAAGTTCTATAGTCTATTAATCACCAAAAAAGTCTGTCAATTGGCAGACTTTTTTGGTTTGCAAGTCGCTTATATCCTTTAATGAAGAAAGTCAGCGTTGGATGTCGAATTAAACCACCGCTTACCCGATATTCGGTGGTTAAAATGGTATCTGATTTATACCTCAATGCTTTCCTTAGTAAAAAATCTCAGGAGAAAATTAATGGCACAAGCAAAAAATGGTGATACTGTAATGGTTCACTACACTGGCAAATTGACAGATGGCACAGTATTTGATTCTTCTACTGAGCGTGACCCTTTGCAGTTCACCATAGGTGCAGGAGAAATCATTCCTGGATTTGAACAGGCAGTTCTGGGGATGAATACTGGTGAATCAAAAACTACAAAAATCCCCGTAGATGAAGCTTACGGTTCGCATCGTCCAGAAATGGTAGTAGAAGTTGAACGCGACCAAATGCCCCCGGAAATGGAACCAGAAGTAGGTCAGCAGATGCAAATTCAGCAACCATCTGGACAAATTATTCCGGTGACGATCACTAATATCTCTGACTCGAAAGTTACTTTAGATGCAAATCATCCGTTAGCTGGAGAAGATTTAATCTTCGATATCGAACTTGTAGATATCACCCCTTAAAAGTTTATTTCGCTTTAGGCTTGAACTTTAGTTAAAGTCAAGATGGTGAAATCCCAGTCTTGCAAAAGTTGAACCTTAATAGTTAAGGTTCAACGCAATGTTGTCTTCAGAAAATATCCCTTATTAAGAATAAGCTAGTCTAAGTTGTGGCATCTCCAGTTTTCAAGATGAAAACAGCTTTTTACACATCATCTACAATTTATTTATCTTCATTTTTTTGGTTAGCATCTAGAGAAGCCTGGTCAGAAACAAGGACTAATTCTGTTTCTCTGTGAGATTTATTTCCCCATTGATCTAAAACATCTTTAATTAAGACTTCTTGCACCCAAATTTTGGCGACAACGGTTAAGGGTAACGCTAAGAATAATCCCAGAAAGCCAAAGAATGTGACAAAGAAAAGTTGAGAAATTAAGGTGACAGCAGGAAGCAATGACACCTGACGTGCCATGACAATCGGGGTAAGAAAATTACTTTCTATTTGCTGAATAAAAAAGTAAATAACCAACACAGCAAGCGATTTCCAAGGTGCATCTAAAAGCGCGATCGCCATTGCCGGAATTACACTCATCGTTGGACCCAGATTTGGAATCAAGTTCAAAAATCCTGCCAATACTCCCAAGGCAAGCGCTGCTTTCACACCTAAAACTGATAAGCCAGTTACACTTAACAATCCCACTACACTCATTGCAATGAAAGCCCCTGTTACCCATCCCTCTAATGAAACTTCACATTTATCTAATATTCCATCTACCCGTCGTCGATAAAATGAGGGAAATAACCGTATAAATACTTTGCGGTAAGCTGGGGGGTCGGCTAAAAACATTCCTGTTAAAACTAGCACTAGCAAAATTTTTAAAACTACTTCTAAAGTGCCAGAGACAAACGTAAAAGAGCTTCCTAATGCGCGATTTATTAAAGGTTGCGCTTGTTGAATCAGACTATTTACATCAGGTATATATTGTGTAAGTTGAGTAGGAATGCGAGTTTCTGCTTGGTCAAGCCAAGTATTGAAGCGTTGAAACCCTTGGGGAACCCGAAGCGTTAGTTCTTGGAACTGCTGTGTAAAAGGCGGTACAATCAGCCAGAAAAAGCCTACGACGACCGCCAAAAAAATCGTTACCGACACAATTACGGCGAGTCCACGTCCCATCCCCATGCGTTGCAAGCGTTTCGCCAGCCGATTTAAGGTGGTGGCTAATACAATTGCGGCAAACATCAGTAAAAGTACTTCCTTTATTTGCCACAAGATGTATAAAGAGATAACGAGGGCGATTAAGCCGATCCATTGACCTAGATTCACAGGCTGTCTCCGAACTGTTGACGAGATGCATTTTCTTTTCAATGCAGCTAGGTTAGCTGATTTTCGCGACTTTCGCCTATATCTGGGGAGTGGGGAGTGGGGGAGTGGGGAGTAGGGGAGTGGGGGAGTGGGGGAGTGGGGAGTTAGGAGTCAGGAGTCAGGAGTCAGGAGTCAGGAGTTATTACTCCCCCTTGTCTTCCTTGTCCTCCTTGTCCTCCTTGTCCTCCTTATCCCCCCCATCC
>NZ_JAOWRF010000240.1 GCF_025753815.1 Plectonema radiosum NIES-515
GGACACCGGAGCGACTGGCGCTGCGGGAATCCAAGGACCAAAAGGGGACACCGGAGCGACTGGCGCTGCGGGAATCCAAGGACCAAAAGGGGACACCGGAGCGACTGGCGCTGCGGGAATCCAAGGACCAAAAGGGGACACCGGAGCGACTGGCGCTGCGGGAATCCAAGGATTAAAAGGGGACACCGGAGCGACTGGCGCTGCGGGAATCCAAGGATTAAAAGGGGATAAAGGGGATGCAGGAGAAACGCCCGGAACTTGGCAAGATTTAAGCCTTGCTATGGCCTGGAGTAATTATGGTACGGGTTACGATACGCCTCAAATTCGCAAGTATACCAGCGGATTAATTGAAGTTAAAGGCATTATCAAAAAAAGCATTGCCCTTGTAGCTAATGAAACTATTTGCACTCTTCCAGTTGGCTATAGACCTAGCGAAATAAAACTTTTAGCGACGTGGGCATCTGGCGGTACTTCTAGAATTCAAGTAGAGCCAGGCGGTGCTATTAAATTGATTTCTGGTAACAGCGGTGGTGTCGGTTTAAACTTTTTCTTCAGTTTATGACTATTCAGTTTATAGCGGTTGAAACTTCTTCTCCATCTTCACCGTCGGCTACTATTTCGCTTCAAACTGCAAGTATATTTCTGGGAATGATTGTAAGTGTTTCTGCCCTAATTGGATTGAGCGTTAAAATCTCTAACAGCATTAATAGAAATTTTCATATAATTCTTCAGCTTGAAAAGGAAATCAAACAACTATCAGCCGATACCGAAAGAATTAATAAGCTTGAGCATCGAATGGACTTGTACTTATTAGAGTACGAGAACAGAAAAGATGTAACCCAAATGGTACTTGGTCAGCTAGACCAAAAAATCGACCACAAATTTAAGCGATTACTTTTTTATTCACGCGAGATACAGCGTTTTTTGCAACGCGATACTAACTTTCAAATTAGAGAGTACGAAGAAACTAAGGAAGATGAATAATAAATACAGACGTGCAAAAAACAACCCACTACTTTTATTTTTCATGACACTGGATAGCGACAAATGCGTAATACCAGGGTTAAATCGCGGTCGAATGGTTTTACTTGATACTCAGGGATTAATAGGACGGTGGGTTTTTACCAGCAGCTACGACGGTAAACAAAAGGTTAGCGACTGGAATAAAACTGGCGGCGTTATCCCTCCAACATCATCGATGTTAGGACAGAAATTCTGGGAATTTCACACCAAACGGCTATACCAACCGGGTCAAGCGGTTGACGACGGTTTTTTAATTACCTTCAACGACCAAACCTCATATATCACTATAGAAGGCGGTCAACGATCCGAATTGATGGTTCACGACGATAAGAACCGCGCTACTGCGGAGGGTTCTCACGGCTGTCCAGTTGCACTATCGACATCTGAGTTTGAGGATTTCTGCAACGGGATACAGCAGGCAGTTTCTCATCTACCCACAATACCTTTTGTGACTTTGTACTGTTACTAATGATCTAACTCAAAAGAATCTTCGTACACCCCAAAAATCTCAGCATCAGGAGCTTGTAACATATATTGGTTCAGTTCTGGTGGGTTGGGAAGTCTTAAAAGCTTGCAGCCCGGTACCCAAGCATATTCCGGCTCTAACATAGTACCTCGCATCTGGCGAACTCGAAAAGTTTGACCAGCTTTTTGAGCTTTCAGTAGCGCTGCTGGTATCCAGCGGGAAACTTCCTCACGGGCGATCGCTTCAATATCTGCCTTGCCTTTCCCTATGGCTGCATTTTTAGTTTTTGAGTTGCCATTGGGGAGAATATACTCCATAACCGTTTCTACCTTGTGGTCACCCCTAATTTTTAAGCTAGTTGCTTTTACTGTGACAGTTCCTAATGGTGTGTTAATTGCCATCTGGTGTGGTGGATTCATGGGTAAACCTGTTTGCGGGCAATACGGGCATTTTTGTACTACATCGCTTTGTAAAGTTGATTTTTTGGTGATCGCCGGATCGACTGGATGCACAACTTGATGCACAACTTCAATGCACAACTCTGGAACGCTTGCCTCACAATCGTTTGAGGTGGTTTTGTCTTTTAGGTCATTTTCAGTGCATAACCCATGCACAACTTCAATGCACAACTCTGGAACGCTTGCCTCACAATCGTTTGAGGTAGGTACTATTTCGAGGTTTGCATGACCCCCCCCTAAATTTTTTCCAGAATCTAAATTTTCTGAATTTGGTGTACTTACGTGCATAACTTCGGGAACTTTGCTTACACCGTCTGGGTTACAAGTTGTGCATGATAGTTGTGCATGGGGTTGTGCATGGGTTGTGCATTGCGAGGGATACATCGTGGTGAAATCAACTTCCGACCTTTGCTGGTCTACATCCTGGGCTGTTTGGGAGTTATGCACGTAGATGTCGTTTTTTGTTAAGTTGTGTTGCGAACTGTGAATACTACATTTATCATTTCCCCACGGCAAATAATACAATTTAGCAGTACCGCGCTTGTGTTTTTCATCACAGCTAAGTATCCCGTCTCTCGCGAGCTGACTTAAGCACCGCCTAGCGTTGTTATCGGTGGTACTGACAAAATAAGCTACTTCCTCAGCCTGGTATTTTTGGTTTCTGTTGGTTTCAAAAAACTTCATGATTTTGTCCTTTGTGGGAGTGTCGGCGCCCAAGGTACCGACCTCTTCGAGTAGAGACAGGCTAAAATCTTCCTCGTTGAAGAAAAGTTTGTACTGGCAGGGGAAGCGACGCGATCGCGATTTTTCGATTGTGAGAATTTTCTCTTGTGGGTTAGCACCAGCGCTGGTGTCCTTTTCTAACTTCAAAACTTCGGAGACAGCGTTAAAAATCGCTGTTGCACCCCGCGCTTTACCGCCTCTATTGGCGTGGTGAACAATGACGATCGTCTTACCGGTCAAGGCTGCAATTTTGTTAAGTTCCATAACAGGGCGCGAGTATTCTGTAGAATTTTCGTCGTAAATAGAGTAACGATTAACAAAAGTCAACGAGTCAATCATTATCACCGCCGGGTCGTACTCCTCGATGTCCTGATATAAAATCGGGATAGCGTCGGTGTTCCACCCAAAGCGGACTGCCGTCCGGTTTCTAACCTCTGTTCCCTCTGTGAAACCGCGCTTGTTCAGGGCTTGCAGCATATCGTGTTTTGACTCGTCCCCCTGATAAATAAGGACGCGGCGATTGGGGGCGGTTGCAGGGAAACCGTTCCAATTTTCACCAGAGGCGATCGCATAAAGTACGTCGTACATTAACTTGGTTTTTCCCACCCCGCCGTCGGCATAAAGCAGCATCGTGGTTGCTTCTGGGATTAATCCCCCTAACACCCATCTTCTACCCTCTGTCCCTACCTCTTCCTCTAATTCATCCAGACTACGCCGTGGTTCGACGGTGGCACACAGGGATTTGAGGTAAAGATTCTCCAAATCTCTAACGCCGCGTCCTGGGGTGCGATTGGCTAATTCTTGTAACTCGTAAAGCTTTCGACCGGGGTCGGAGATTCTTAAATAAATGTCTTGTAGCTCTTGTAACAATCTGTTGTAGTGCCATCCCCTAACATCTTGATCGGATTGTCCTTGAGGGCATTCTGTTATTAACCGCGTGTTTTCTTTCAATTTTGAGAGAAGTTCGGGTATTTCAATTTCGGTTGCGAATCCGAAAGCTTGAAAATTGCTACCAAGTCTAATTATTTGCCTGCGGATTGAGTAATTAATTACCAATTCAGCTATTTTATCGACATTGACAGTTGAAACTGTTCTGTCAAGTAAATTATGCAATTTATTTCTACCACCGATTCTTTCAAGTAACCCATTACTTGCTAGATAATCAACGATAGAAAGTACGTCAGTAGACTTTTGTCTTTTGGCTAATTTTATACAAGCTGCATAGATATCTTGGTGTGCTGAAAGAAAAAAATGTTCGGGTTTTAAGTTATCGCGGACACGATAAATTGCACCCATATCTAGTAAGATGGAGCCAAGGACGGATTCTTCAGCTTCTAGATTATGAGGTAGTAATCTATCTTCAAAGCTTTGAAAGTTAAGTTTTTCGTCTGACAATGTGTAAACCATTATATATTCCTTGGTTGAAATGTTGGTTAAAAGGCTGAGGGAGAGATTGAAGCCTCAAAACTCAGTCTTTTAATGTTTTTGACTGATGTTTGGCAGGCGGCTTCTAACCTGATTGAGTTTAACTTCTAGCTTGAATTATTTCTTCTGCTAGTTGTTTTATTTCAGCGATCGCTCGTGGATCTTGTTGAATTGATGTAAACAATTCGTTTAGCACGGCAATCGTTAAAATCATTGCTTCATGTCTGTACAATCCTGGGTGGCAGTCTTGTACGAAGTTAACTAAAGCAAATATGGTTTGAGCTAAAAGTTGAACGGCTTCGTTTTCTTCGGATGTTGGAAATCCA
The DNA here is from genome assembly GCF_025753815.1 of Plectonema radiosum NIES-515. Classification (GTDB taxonomy): domain Bacteria; phylum Cyanobacteriota; class Cyanobacteriia; order Cyanobacteriales; family Nostocaceae; genus Hassallia; species Hassallia radiosum_A. The sequence goes on from NZ_JAOWRF010000240.1 coordinate 4,422, forward strand.
ACGTCTTCTGGAGTAATTACGAGCATCAGTAGTGTTTGTTTGTCTATCACGGCTGTTTTGTGTTAATGTGGCTAGCTGTTCTCTGGTAGAAAAACTTTTACATGATTAAATGTCTTTCCCCTTGCGGCACGTGTGAGGGGTTTTTATTTGGTTTGGGGAATCCTAATAAGTAGTCCGGGTTAATCTGGGTACTTTTTAGCAGTGTAAATATGAACCGAATCGATTTGAATGATGACGATGTTGTCTCCATGAGTGAGGAAGATAACTTACTTGATGGACAGACATCCAAAATTAGCGAGATAATGAGCAAAATTATGAATGTGCTAGATCGTCACCACCAAACTGAAATTTGTGAAAAATGGGTTGAAAGTGGAGTAGACTGTCAACTCCTACAAGTCCAGGGCGGTGGCTGGAAAAAGGGGAAGATCCGAATTCGATTGGAGTTTGTTTCTAATGAAGAACAATCTTCACCCAAAGGTACCGATCGCCTTGGTTCAGAGCTAGATGAGTTTCGCACTAAGTTGAACTAGGAGCGACGCACCCATCAAAAAGCCGTCCCTGCCAATGAAGGCGGGGACGGCTTTATTCAGATTCTTCATCGGTCAAGCTATCAAGCTCTTGTATCCTGACCTTTAATTTTTCGACTTGGAGTTCATAAAAAGCCAACTGTTCTTCAGCATCTTTTCTCAGTTGGCTAACTATTCCCCCATCAAGGTTCTCATCTGAATATCTTCCTTCGTTGGCAGAGCAAGCTGATTGAGCGCTATTCTTTCTAGCATCTGTCCCCTTGAGAAACCGAATTGTTGAGCTTGAACTCTGAACAGTTCCCAGGCTTCTGGTGTTATTCTCAGGCTTACTGTTTTTGCTTCCCTCTTTGACTTTGGTCTTCCCTTGCTCACTGTCATTAGCACTACCCATAATATTTCCTCAATTATTGCATATAGTAAAATGCAAAATCATTATTGCATATAATTAAATGCAATGTTACTCTATGAAATAGATATTTGTAAATGCATTCACACCCCCAACCGCAACCAAGCAGAGATGGCAGCCTGCAAGCCAAGTAGTGCAAGTAAAAGACCTGCCAGTAGTTGAAGCGTGAGTGCGATCGAACAAACCCAACCGAAGAGCGAGGAATGAACAACGCCGAACTGATACGAACCTTGAGCAAAAAAGACTTATTGTCGGTCGTCGAATTGCTGTCCTTTGCTTTGAAGTGTCCAGACGATGACTTTGACGAGTGCGAAGGCTATACCGGTTATCTCCCAATGGAGGTGTTTGAGTATTGCTCAAGTTTGACCGAATATGAACGCTTAAAACTCATGCAATTGATAATTAACACCCTGATTCACGAGGCTGAACAGTCCGCTAATCAACACTTCCAGACTTCACTGCCACTCAAAACCGAAGGCTAAATAGCCGCTTCAAACCACACTAAACATCAACTATGGAAGCAGTAGACACCAACACTAACGGCACTAGAACCCAGGCACAACCTGGAAATAAAGTCACTAAGGACACCAAACAGCGCCGCCATTTGCCCTCATTACCCAGTGCAACATCTGCCACTGAGATGACAGCGATCGCTTATAAGGGACTTTCAGACAAAACCCCCGTCGAGTGGACTTTTTTGAAAAACTACGAACTTTTCAGTCTCTCCCCTGATGGTTCTTTTCCCATGATGAAAGTCTCCAGATCCAAAGCCGTTCGATTATCAGACCGCGAGGTTTTGATGGTCGGCGGTGGGCGCTGTTACCGAATTGCACTTTCAAACCATTATGAACGAGCAGCATTTTGAAATGAAGAAGCGATCGCATAGAGAATGCTGTTCACGCGATCGCCCTTAGTCAAAGTGTAAAAACCAAAAACTCAGTTACTGTAACGGAGTAACTGGGTTTCTACTCCAAACTAGGAATAACCCAATCATGTCAGATAACTACATCGAAAGGCAATTAAAGTTTTACGAAGCTGCTACCACCGAAGAGGCACAAGACAATGCACTTTATCGGATAGGAACTTATTTAGAAGTCAGTCCTTGTGACGGCAAAGCCAATTTCACACCCGAACAGCGCGAGATTATCCTGGATGCAGCTAAGTGCAAAGGTGATAACAATGAGTAAACCTTTTCACTTAAATCTCTGGGGTGCAACTTTAAAAGCTTGCGAAGAGCGCAACGTGCCCAGTGACTTAGCCGAAAAAGCTGCTGTCATTATAGCCAGTGACGATGCCGGTCAGCCCAATTTAGGACGTACCCCCGAAGACCAAGAAATCATCAAACAAGTTTTACCCTACCTACAATCTGGGGGTAAACAATGAAACCAGAAGAGAATCCATTAGAACCAAGCTTTTGGGAATCAATGGGAATTACGCCGATCGTTATTGACAACAGCAGCGACGAAACCATCCAAGTCGGTTTGGATCAACTTATGGAGCTGATTGAAGCCGAAGTAGCCAAAATTCAGCGTCAACTCGAAGACCAATGAAAGAGAGCGAGACCACACCAATATTTTTGGGAGTGGCGGCGCTCGGCGTCGCTATCTGGCTTCACATCAATAATGCTGAGTTACAGACGGCACTTAATCAATGTAACTCTGATTTTCGGGCATTTAAGGAGGGGGTACTTTATGGCAGATAGGAGGGCAAGCCATGTTTAATTGGCTTTCAAATTTGTTCGATGATAAAGAATTGAGAGAAATTAGTGAGCGACTTGACGCTAAAGAAAAAGCGCTTGACGAACGTATTGCTGAAAAAGAAGCTTACCTCAACGAACTGAAAACCAACGTAGAGAAAGGAAAAGAGACAATTCAGCGCTTACAAAAGTTGGTAAATAGGGAGGCTAATTGAAGCGACGATGGCAGACAACAGGTATCAAATAAAATTTACTGATGACGGAGAAGACCGCAGTATCAACTTTAGTAAAATAGAGGCGGAATATTATTTTCCTGATCAAGTGAATTTGCTGGAAAATAGCTTTTCTAGTGTCCGCGATTTTCAAGATGCTCACGGTTTCGTGTCCATCGAGAAGATTAAGGAGGATGAAGAAATTGGCAGATAATTACTGGGTACCGATGCGCCTGCCATCTCCAAAAGAAATCGCCAAATATGCACTTTGGGGAACCGGGAGAGTCATTTTATCGGGTTGGTTGTTTGGCTTATACGGCGTGACAGCCGTCTGTAGAGTGACAATTAATGTAGCGGAAATGACACGTCAAACCACACTGCAATTGTTGAAAGTGTATGATCAACTGCCTTACATGGGTGCAGCCGTCCAAAACATCATTGATGTGTCTGCAACTACTGTTACAGAAGAGTTTGACATCATCACCGATATCGTTGCCGCTACTGAAGGCAAGCAAGTAATGGTGATTGGCGAGATGGGAACGGGTAAATCAACCATCGCCCAGTACTTCGCTTACAGCGTCGGTGGACGTGTGAAAGTATACGAATGCGAGGGTACACCTACCGATTGGCTCGGACTTGAGGTGATTGGTAAAGGTGAAAATTGGGCGGCTATCGAGCGGGGGATGTTGGAGGATTTGGAGGATTTATCCAACCAAATGAAGTTAAGAAATGAGCGCGGTGATAGTGCGCTAGACGGTACGGAGCGCGTCATCATAGTAGAAGAATACCCGGAACTGGTTTCTAAAGTCCCCTCATCTGGGGAATGGCTAGAGCGTCACGCTAGAAGAGGGCGTAAAGCGCGGCGATTTACAGTTTTACTCTCGCAATACGATCGGGTGGCAGCCTGGGGACTTGAGGGTAAATCTGATTTGGCAGATGCTTTTTACCGCATAAGACTGGGGAAAAAAGCGCAAGCGCACGCCAAAAGCTTGAAAAATAACGCTCTTGTTGACTGGCTAAAGCAAGACCGATCGCACTGTTTGATTGACGATAGTCCGTGTAAGCTACCAACTTACCGAGAAATGAAGGCGGCAACATCTCGGTATGGTTCAACCATGCTACCACCAAACAGTGACAACGCGAGCCAAGATAAAAAAGGGGTTGAAAATGCCCTAAAAACCGCTCCAGCAGCGGATTTTGAAGAAAATTGTTCGGATGCCGACAGATTACTTTGGCGGATGATCCAGCGATTTGGTGCTGAAAAATCTGACAGTGCGATCGTTACCGAAATTCTCGGTTTTACGGGCACTCGCTACTCCGAAGGTAAAACGGTACTGGAGAAGCTGCGGCGAGAATTCGGATAAAATTTTGTGCGAGTTATCTCTTAAAGGATAACTCGCACTGCTTAACGTCTAACTAAAACCTAATTTCAGCTATGAAATATATTTCTGCCACTTACCAGTGATTCTTGGAACCCAATTATGAAACCAATAGGTTATTAGACTAAATATCCGGTCAGAGATCCGTTTTTATTTGAAGAGCTTGAAAAGAAATACGGATCGCAGCTTCAGAACACCTCAAAGCGAGAAAAATTATATCTCATTTGGGGTATTTCTTCACAGTTGTGTTGTACCGCTCCTAATAGTTTCCGAAATGAAATTCACGATTTACCGGACGAACTTTTTTGTCGGTTATCAACTGCCGAACAGAAAATACTCATTGAAGCATTAATAACCCAACTCCGTTTAGGAGCAAATTAATATGAGTAAGAATAGCCCCGAATTTTGCCCTGAATGCGGCTCGACTAACATCACCTACAGCGATGATTTTGATGAATACTTGTGCCGCAACTGTGAATCTATGTGGGACGATGACTACTATTCTGATGAAGAACCTCTAGATTTAGGTGCGTGTTGTGCGTGCGGTAAAACCGAAAAAGTTGAAAACATTTTGACTATTAACAAACGTGCCCCTATTCCCGGTACTGGTTGGAGTTGTGTTGTTTGTGGACTTCCTTATGATGGCGCGGTTACGGTGATGTGTGATGATTGTGTAGTTGGAAATAAGGAACCTAAAGAGGTGTGCTACGGCTATGTAAAAGACAAAAAACGTATTAGCTACACAGCACTATCAGAGGAAGAATTTAATCATAACTTTCAACACGAATGAGTGATGATAAGTGGATAAATGTAGATAAACGCAGTCAGAAACTGGTTATCAGATTTCACGTTAAGGGATTTGATAAACAGTTTTTTGTTTCGACTGGGTTAAAAGATACTAAGCGGAATCGTGAAATAGTTCGCAGTCGGCGTGATGCGATCGCAAACGACATCGCATTACAACGGTTTGATTCAACGCTTAAAAGTTATCAACTGTTAAGTAAAGATAGTAAATTTACACCACCGGAAAAACTTCAAACTAACAAATATAAATACAACCTATTAGAACTTTGGCATAAATTTACTGATTTCCAATCGACTCTAATTGAACAGACAACCATCTTAACCAAGTATGAAGCGATTACTAGGTACACAAAACGGTTGCCTAATTATTCACTTGAAAAAGCGACAGAAATACGTGATTGGTTGCTTAAAAACACTACCAAGTTTATGGCTTGGGACATTCTTAATAATTACAGTCGCTGTTGTAATTGGGCTGTGAATTCTAGGTTTATCCCTGACAATCCCTTTGAAAAACTGAAAATTAAAAAGCCAAAAAGAAAGCTTGAAGATAATTATCAAGCTTTCACCCTTGAACAGAGAGATTTAATTATAAAAGCTTTTGAGGAGCATCCGGTGCATTCTCATTATGCCTCACTTGTTAAGTTTATGTTTTGGACGGGTTGTCGTCCGGGGGAGGCGTTCGCTTTGATCTGGGGGGACGTGTCCGAAGACTGTTGCCGTATATCTATAAATAAATCTTGTAATTTACACAGAATTTTAAAGGGAACTAAAAACGGTAAGAACCGGGTATTCCCTGTCACAAAAGGGTCAAAGCTTCAGAAGATGCTGTTAACAATTCGACCGCAGCGCCCTGGTCCAAAAAGTTTGGTGTTTCGCTCCAAAAACCAGAAACCCATCAATACTGACATACTCCAAAATTTTTGGAATGAAGCGACTAGCGGGCGCGATCGCAATGGGGAATTTTACCGTTACCCAGGCGTGGTCAAGGAACTGGTGAACAAAGGCGAGCTTGATTTTTACTTGAAACCTTATGCTACACGTCATACATTCGCAACATGGGCGATCGCACAGGGCATTTCTCTAGATAAAGTTGCCTTGTGGATCGGTGATGAAGTGGGAACAGTGTTAAAGCATTACTGTCATCCCAATGTTGTCAAGTCAGAGTGCCCTGACTTTTAATGCTACTTGTTTGCTACTTAAATTTGTGATTAAAACCCTCAGAATCCTTTGTTGGGTGGGTTATCAACCGTGCATCCAGTATTTATAAGCGCTATATGCCATAGTCACAACTCCGGTAATAATGGCAGATTCATCTACTTCAAATTGGGGATGGTGTAATGGGTGATTAATAGTTCTATCTTTGTAGCCTACACCTAAGCGAAACATCGAGCCTGGGGCATGTTCTAAATAAACAGAAAAATCTTCAGCCCCAAGAGAGGGTTCGGGTAATACTTGAATGCGATCGCTCGAAAATGCTTCTTCGGCAGCTGATTGCAATAACTGTGTCAAAGCATAATCATTTTGCACGCTGGGCACACCTTGGCGATAATTGACTTGATAACTTGCCCCGTATGAATTGCAGACATTAGCGACAATTTTTTCAATCCATTTTGGTAGATTAGCACGAGTTTCGGGATGAAGCGATCGCACGGTTCCCAACAACTGCACATGATCTGCAATCACATTCGGCGCTCTACCACCATTAATTTTACCTATACTTAATACCACAGGACGCAACGGATTCTGCGTCCGGCTAATCGCTTGTTGCAATGTAGTAATTACTTGGCAAGCAATCCAGATGGCATCAATCGCTTCATGAGGACGAGCGCCATGTCCAGATTCACCGATAATGATAATCTCTAGGTCGTCAGCAGCTGCCGTCAACGCACCATAACGCACACCAATTGAACCTGCGGGTATCGAGGGGAAAACATGAATTCCCAACACAGCTGAGACATTTTCCATTGCCCCATCTGCTACCATCCAGTTTGCCCCTTGAGCAATTTCTTCTGCTGGCTGAAATAAAAATCGGATCTTACCAGGCAACTCTTCTGCTACTTGGGACAATACCATTGCCGTTCCCAAACCAACTGTAGTGTGGACATCGTGACCGCAAGCGTGCATTATACCTTCTTGACGAGAGGCATATTCCAAATTAGTACGCTCTTGGATTGGCAAAGCGTCCATATCTGTGCGAATTGCCAATAAACGATGATCGTTGCCAGTTCCTTTCAGTTCTCCAATCACACCAGTTTTACCAACACCCTCTTGCACATGAACACCACTAGAAGACAAAACACCAGCAACAAAAGCTGCTGTTTGGTATTCCTGACCGCTGAGTTCTGGGTGAGAGTGAATATGACGACGAATTTCAATTAAACGAGGTGCTAGTTTTATGGCTAAATCTTTAATACGGGTAAGCATCGAAAAAACTAATCTACAGGCTTGTTTTCCATCATAAAGATCCGTTACAAAAATAACGAACTA
>NZ_JAOWRF010000412.1 GCF_025753815.1 Plectonema radiosum NIES-515
GAGGGGGAGGACAAGGGAGAGGGGGAGGACAAGGGAGAGGGGGAGGACAAGGGAGAAATTCTTTCAAGGAGTTCCCCTGCTCCTTGCTGCTTGCAAAGTGCCCCCTTGTCCCCCTTGTCCCCCACTCTTCCACTCCCCCACTCTTCCCCTCCCCCCCTCCTCTTATCCCTTTGCTAAAAATTCCGCCAAGCCAGTCTAACCCAATAGATGCAAGCAAAGCGATAAACGGATAAAGAGCAAGACTATAATGAGGTAGGCGAGTAGAGAAAATACTAAGTTCAGCAAACAGGACTAGGGGAAAGCCAACTAATATTAGTTGGTAGCGATAAATGGGACGACGCAGTAATAAAACTAAGCCTAAAAGAGCAAAGAAAAACCAAGGAAAAGCTTTGGTGGGCACATTCCAGAAATAAAATAGTATTCCATGATCGCCTCTATCATTCGACCCCAAACGGAAAACAAAGCGGAATAATTCTTCAAAACTATTATTACCAAAGCGCTGCCAATTTAACCAAATCCAACTGAAAGTAGGAATTAAACCGACTGCAAACCCTAAATAAAACATTGAGTTGCTAAGATGACAATGACGGCGATGTTCTGCAATAAGATAAGGTAATAAAGCTATCAGGGACAAAAAAATCATAAAGCTTCTCACTATAAAGCCTAAACCGAAACTCAGACCAGCAATAAAGCGATAAAAAGAGCGATATTTGGGATGTAATTCGGCTTTGAGAAAAGACCAAATAGCTAAAAGTACCAGACAAATCATTGGGACATCAGGCGTACCTAATCGACAATATTGTAACCAGAGAAATTCTACATTCAAAATTGCCGCAGCTAGCCAACCAAGTTTCTTCCCAAGGATAATTTTACCGATTTCATAGAGAAGCAGTATGCTGAATATGCCAGCAATCATGCTGGGAAGTCTGACACTAACATCAGAGATGCCAAATAGCTTGTAGGAAGTGGCAATTAACCAATAGTGACCTGGTGTTTTATGATGAGGTTCTGACCAAGGATTTATCCAATCACCAGACTCAAACATCACACGCGATCGCCAAGCATAAAGTCCTTCATCATGAGCCATCAAGCTATTGTTTCCAGAATTAAATAGCAATAATGGCAGTATCCATACCAACAAACTGATGTAAGGAAATCCTCCCCAAAGATGAATTTGTTGCAAAATAGAAGAATTTTTTTTTCTTTGATATTTCATGGAATTACAAATAAGTTAACTTTGATAAATTGAAAAAGCTGTTAATTATTTATCTTTATCTAGAAAAAATGTAAAGTTGTATACAACCGTTCGGCATCAAATACTACCTGAAATTTACACTATTTTGGAAATAAGTTCTCGTTCAACAGAGGTTTATGCTACTAAGACCAAATCAACGCATCAAGCTAGATGATACAGACGACAATCTGTTTTACGACTATCCCCGCTTCGTCACTCATGTGGACGAAGGCTTTATTCAACAGCTAACCGATGTATATCGTCAGCGATTAAAACCGGATATGCGTATTTTTGATATGATGAGCAGTTGGGTATCTCATCTGCCTGAAGAGATGCAGTTTGCCCATGTTGAAGGACACGGACTCAACGCTGAAGAACTTGCACGTAACCCGCACCTAAATCATTACTTTGTGCAAAATCTCAACGCTAATCCTCAGTTACCCTTGAAGGATGAAGATTTTGATGCAGTACTCAATTGCGTTTCCGTACAGTATTTGCAATATCCAGAGGCTGTGTTTTCGGAAATTCACCGCATTCTCAAACCTGGTGGGATCGCTATTTTCAGCTTTTCTAACCGGATGTTTTATCAAAAGGCGATTCAAGCTTGGCGGGAGGGTTCAGAAGCGAGTAGGGTTGAATTAGTCAAAAGCTATTTCTCCTCGGTTGCTGGATTTACCACTCCAGAAGTAATTACCCGTCAATCAAGGGTTCCAAATATCTTGCAATGGTTGGGTGCGGGGGGAGGAGATCCGTTTTATGCTGTTATAGCTTCCCGGAGTTAAGCAGTAGTTATGAGTTATGAGTGAGGAGTGAGGAGTAAAACTCATAACTTTTTCCAGCTGCCCAGAAAATGTCCGGAAAAAATGTGATTCGAGATACCAAATCTTATCAAAAAGTAAATTTTCTGGGTGTAATCTCACAGCGATCGCTGATAATTGGCTCAAAGAAGCATAAGGAGAAACCAAACATGATTTTCCGCCGTGGACGTAGGATTTTAGTGGGTTTGTTGCTTTCAGTGTTACTACTGACAACAGCTTGTGCCCCGAAGACACCAGGTCAATTTGACCAAGTGCAAAAAGAAAGCACCCAAAAGAAAAGCGGTCAAGCAGTTGCGAAGAATGCAACTCAAGGTAGCGAATTTAACAAGCTTTTCCCTGGGGAGCAAGATGGGTATCAACGTGTATTTACCCAAGAGAAAAAAGGCTTTGCAGAAGCGAACTTGAAAAAAGGTGGCAAAGTAATGGCGCAACTGGCTGTTTCTGATACTACCAGCACCCCAAGTGCAGCGGCAAAATACTCTAGTAGTACCAAAAAAATTGAAGGTTATCCAGCCGTGACACTTGGCAATACTCAAACCTCGATTTTGGTAGGTAAGTATCAAGTGAAAGTCATTTCCAAAGATCCGTCATTTACGGCAAGCGATCGCGAAGATTGGATACAAAAATTTAATCTCAGCGGTCTGGCGCGATTGAAATAAACTTCATTACTGCGACTAAAATAAAACACGCTATCTAAGGAGATTTTCGTAACTGTGAGCAAATCAATTTTTGAGTTAGTTGACGAATTGCCAACCGGTGGCTTGACTATTTCTCTATTGAATTCCCTTGATTTTGTTGCTCCTGGTCAGTGGCATAATGTGGTGGGTTTTGTCAACACCATTAAGACTGTTACCGGCGAAACTGACGAAGACCTAATTCAGCAAATTGGTGAGAGAGCAATTTATCTTTACAACGATCGCTCTCAAGGATACCAAAGAGCGATGTGGTTGTACCAAACTGTTGATGGTACAGATAAAGCCCTTGGTGCAGCAGCTTTAGCGAATAAGGTAGGTGAGTCGATTCCCTTATTGGGTTTTTTAAATAAAGTTACTCCCAAACCAGACAAAGCTCAAACTATTGACTTAGCACTAAAATTAGTTACTGAGTTGGTAGCTTTTTGTCAAATCAACGGTATCCCCGGAGACAGCATCGGCGATTTTGTCGCTTCTTTGGGTGAATATAGCGGTGAGTCCCTAATTCGCATGGTAGCGTTAGTTTGCGTTGATGGTTTGATACCCTTAGGTCCAGACTTCATCAACAAAGCATTATCTAGCATTAATCAAACCAGTCCCGAAGAGTTAGAGCAAAACTCAACTTTTAAGAACATCAGTGATTCGATTCCCGGTGGTGATTCTAGTAGTAAACTCAACTTTATCGGCGAAAGCTTCGATTCAGTCAAAGGCTGGATGGGTAATCTCGTCGCGTCACATAATTTAACACCACAGACAGTTGTCGCGAATTTGCAGTCATTTACGCAGATTGCTGACGATAAGTTAGATTACTTAGCGGCGTTTCTAGATGTCAGTACTAATTACTACGAACATACAGGTACGCAAACTTTAGCGCGTCGCTTGATTGAACGAGCAATAGCTGAAATTTAGATTCATATGTAGAGACGTAGCACTGCTACGTCTCTACATTAACAGTGCTACGTCTCTACATTCATTTTCACGTCTATGCCTAGCTATTAACCGGCATTGCGATCGCTTTATTTTGGCAAACGCAAATCTGCGACAATTGCACTCAGATAAGATTCAAAAGGTTCAAGATTTTCGGATTTCTCAAACTTACCTGTTTTTGCTGCTGGGTCAAAAGCAGTTTGGATGACGTAAAGTGAAGCACCATCAAAAGCAACATAACCAAGATTTTGCTGGTAAAGCTTACCACCTTGTTGAATGCCTGTAAAGCTGTAGCGCATCCCGTGAAGCATCCCAAAGGGAACTTGTTGCGGTGATTGAGGTGAAAAAGAAATGCTAACCCCATCGGCACTTTTTAGGTCTTTTGATAATACAGTGTAGTGGTCTGCAACCCAAGAACTAAGTGCTGTCAATACCTGGGTTTGGTAGTTGGGACTTTGTAAGTCCACTTTTGCTCCTGGTGGAATACCAGCAGCTACCAGCATTTTTTGGAAATTCGGTTGATTTGCCAATGGGTAAATTTGCATCTCAACTGTACCCAAAACTTTTCCTTGGGACGATATACACAACAACGGTGCATTTCCTTCACAAGGTGCTACCTTCCAACCTGGTGGAGTAGCAGTTTTTCCCAGAACACTCTTCCAAATATTTCCTTCAGTAGGCTTTGATGCCGAGTTAATTTGAGTCAGTGTTGCAACCGGGTGGGGTTGTCGAATTGGATTTGTCTGCAATTTTTGAGTGGGAGAATTGGGGTGAAAAAATTTGAATACTATCGGTGTTAATATCAGCAAAATCAAACCAATCAGAATATGATAAACTCGCAGCATTTTTCCAGAAAATCCATAGTGGCAAACTGACGTTACCCGTAAAACTTTGCGATTATAGCAAAAGATACATTGATATTAGGTTAATTTATGCAAAATAAATTATTTGAAAGAGTGTTTATGGCGATCGAACCGCGCAACGCAGACTTATTTTGTAACCACTGGTGGGTTTACTTTGCCGTCGGGTGCACTGCGATCGCTTCCCAGCGCGTGGGTTTTATCTACGCTGCCAAGCGAGCGATCGCACTCCTCGCGAAAAAAATTTACACTGATTTGTCCGGAATTTGTGATTCAATTGCGTTCTTTTAGCGGTACCAGCATGGCACAAGCAATATGGTTTCTCGCTCAGGTAAGCTTTACTTGTGTATTTGCCGCTCTGCAACTGATTCCCTGATTCCCAAAGGGCATTGTTGAATTGAAATATGAAACTTAAAAATCAAGGAGCTTAAACCCTTACAAGGAGTGCGAATGCAGCGAATGGACACGTTGCTCAGTTAAACAAACACTTGTGCTTATTTAGTAATCAGCGAGTGCATTCTAACCGCTTCACAGGCAAGATTAACTAATTGTAGAACCAATTTTTCAGGTAAGAATAAATACACATAACCGCCAGAAAGAAAGGAGAAACTTGACTTCAACCAAAAATTAAATTTTAAATTACTTCATGGCGTTTCGTTGCGAAAACGCCCCGCAATTGTGACGTTTAAGCTAGAATTGTTAAAGGTTCTTTACAGAATTTGCATAAAGCTCCTAATTCTGTTAGTTCATATCAGTATTTATTACAAGTAAGTCTGAAAATTTCCCCTATAATTCACAGAACTCCCTCTTTTATGACGCTCCCAATCCGTAACGTCGCCATCATTGCCCACGTAGATCACGGCAAAACAACCCTCGTTGATGCACTCCTCAAACAATCCGGCATTTTCCGCGAAGGCGAAGACGTTCCGGATTGCGTTATGGACTCTAACGCTCTTGAAAGAGAGCGAGGTATCACAATTCTTTCTAAAAATACAGCGGTACAGTACAAAGACACGCTGATCAATATTGTTGACACTCCCGGACACGCTGACTTTGGTGGTGAAGTCGAACGCGTACTTGGGATGGTTGACGGGTGTCTTTTGATTGTCGATGCCAATGAAGGTCCCATGCCGCAAACGCGCTTCGTGCTGAAGAAAGCTTTAGAAAAAGGTCTTCGTCCCATTGTTGTGATCAACAAAATAGATCGTGGTCAAACTGACCCCCACGTTGCTGTTGATAAAGTATTGGATCTGTTCTTGGAATTAGGAGCAGATGAAGACCAGTGTGATTTTACCTATCTGTTTGCCTCCGGGATGGCAGGTTTCGCCAAAGAAAGCTTGGAAGCAGAATCGGTAGATATGCAACCTTTATTTAATGCGATTTTGCGACATGTTCCACCACCAGTAGGAGATCCTGCCAAGCCTTTACAATTGCAAGTCACAACCCTAGATTATTCAGAATATCTCGGACGGATTGTGATTGGCAGAATTCACAATGGTACCATCCGCCAAGGTCAGCAAGCCGCTTTAGTAACAGAAGATGGCACCATTGTCAAGGGTAAAATTACGAAGTTGATGGGCTTTGAAGGGCTGAAGCGCGTAGACATGGAAGAAGCTACCGCAGGTTATATTGTTGCGGTGGCTGGTTTCGCTGATGCTTATATTGGAGAAACCATTACTGATCCCAATGAACCGCAAGCTTTACCACTAATTAAAGTGGATGAACCAACCTTGCAAATGGCGTTCTGCGTGAATGATTCACCCTTTGCTGGTCAAGAAGGCAAGTTGGTGACTTCCCGACAAGTGCGCGATCGCCTATTCCGCGAATTAGAAACTAACGTTGCTTTGCGCGTCGAGGAAACAGATTCCCCTGATAAATTCTTAGTTTCCGGTCGTGGGGAACTGCACTTGGGCATTTTAATCGAAACCATGCGTCGGGAAGGCTTTGAGTTTCAAGTATCCCAACCACAGGTAATTTATCGCGAAATCAACGGTCAACGTTGCGAGCCTTATGAACTCCTGGTGCTGGACGTTCCAGCCTATGCAGTTGGTAGCTGTATTGAACGCCTGGGACAACGCAAAGGCGAAATGCAAGACATGCAACCAGGTAGTGGCGATCGCACCCAGCTAGAGTTTGTCATTCCTGCCCGTGGTTTGATTGGTTTCCGGGGTGAATTCATGCGAATGACTCGTGGTGAAGGCATCATGAACCACAGTTTCCTAGACTACCGTCAACTTAGTGGCGATATTGAAGCACGCAACAAAGGCGTTTTAATCTCCTTTGAAGAAGGCGTTTCTACCTTCTACGCCATGCAGAACGCTGAAGATAGAGGCGCATTCTTTATCGTTCCCGGTACCAAAGTTTACAGAGGCATGATTGTCGGAGAACACAATCGTTCCCAAGACTTGGAACTGAATATCTGTAAGACAAAGCAACTTACAAACCACCGTGCTGCCGGTGGTGACGAATTAGTACAGTTGCAAGCACCAATTGACATGAGTTTAGAACGTGCTTTAGAGTACATCGGACCCGATGAATTGGTAGAAGTCACACCCCAATCAATTCGTTTACGGAAGATGGCGAAGAAGATGGCGAAACGGTAAGTTAAGCTTCTCAAGTCAAAATAAAGACTGGGACTGAGGAACAGGGGGACAAATATTTCTTCTTTCTGACCATAAGTCCCTTTCTCCTTTCCCCTTTCCCCCTTAGACACGCCTTTCTTCGGTAAAATAAAGTGCATCTGACAAATAAAACTGGGGAATTATGGCGCGTCTGGCACTGCTGAGTGTATCTAACAAAACTGGTTTAATTGACCTTGCCCGTAGCTTGGTAGAAGAATTTCACTTTGATTTAATCAGCAGTGGGGGAACAGCCAAAGCGATCGTTGATGCTGGATTACCAGTTACAAAAGTTGCCGATTACACAGGTTCACCAGAAATTTTAGGCGGTCGAGTCAAAACCCTGCATCCCCGAATTCATGGAGGAATCTTAGCACGGCGGGATGTGCCTGAGGATCTGACTGATTTGGCAAACAACCAAATTCGCCCGATTGATTTAGTGGTGGTCAACCTTTATCCTTTTGAGGAAACGACAGCCAGACCTGATGTAACTTTAGCCGCAGCAGTTGAACAAATCGATATCGGGGGTCCGGCAATGTTGAGAGCGGCATCCAAAAACTTTGCTCATCTCACAGTTTTGTGCGACCCAACTCAATATCACGATTATTTGCAGCAATTGCGGGATAATATTGGTGAAGCTTCTTTGGAGTTTCGTCAAAAGTGTGCCTTAAAAGGATTTTTGCATACTTCGAGTTATGATGCCAGCATCGCTTCCTACCTCAGCCACCAGCAGAAAACCGAATCAACACCTGAACAATTCACCCTTTCTGGCAAACAATTGCAAGCTCTGCGCTATGGCGAAAATCCCCATCAAAGCGCCGGCTGGTATCAAACGGGAAACACCACCACCGGATGGGCAGCTGCTAGCAAACTTCAAGGTAAAGAACTTAGTTACAACAACTTAGTTGATTTAGAAGCCGCACGGCGGATAATTTCGGAATTTACAGACACGCCCGCAGCGGCGATTCTTAAGCATACTAATCCGTGTGGTGTGGCTTTGGGAAGCAATCTTAACGAAGCTTATCAAAAAGCTTTGAATGCGGATGCAACTTCAGCGTTTGGGGGAATTGTTGCGCTCAACGGTTCCATTGATGCTGCGACTGCTAGGGAGTTAACCAAGACATTTTTAGAATGTGTAGTTGCACCAAGTTGTGATGAAGATGCATTAAATATTCTCGCAGCAAAATCTAAAGTGCGAATTTTGATTTTACCTGATTTGAGCAGTGGACCCAAAGAAACAGTTAAAGCGATCGCCGGCGGTTTTCTTGTCCAAGCTGCGGATGATATGATTGCTGATAGCAGTAAATGGCAAATTGTCAGCGATCGCCAACCCACGCAAACAGAGTTAGAAGAATTATTGTTTGCTTGGAAAGTTTGCAAGCACGTCAAGTCGAACGCGATTGTAGTGAGTAGCGATCGCACTACATTAGGTGTCGGCGCCGGTCAAATGAACCGCGTCGGTTCAGTTAAAATTGCCCTAGAACAAGCTGGAGACAAAGCCAAAGGTGCTATTTTAGCCAGTGATGGATTTTTCCCTTTTGATGATTCGGTCAAGTTTGCTGCACAGAAGGGAATTAGTGCGATCGTTCAACCAGGAGGAAGCTTGCGAGATGCTGACTCAATCAAAGCTGCAAACGAACTCGGCTTGGTGATGGTCTTTACCGGTGTGCGTCACTTTCTCCATTAGACCTGTTGCGAAAATGAACTATGCCTTGCCCGAACCCCAACAGACGTAGCACACGCAACGTCTCTACGTATGACTCTACTTTTTATGTCTTTTAGAGGAAGTAATGCGATCTCTGAGTTCCACAAAATTCTTGCTTGTCCCGTTTCTGGTTCCCAAATTGCGATCGCTCAAATCATTAACTCAAAAGCTATGGTAGTAGGCGATTCTCATCACAGTTACAACTCAACAATTACTGTTACTCTCAAAAAAGAAATCTACTACTTCGGCTACAGCACAGAAAGTTCAACCGAATCAATTTTTACAAACGTAGTTGTTTATAATTATCTAGTTGTGGGTAGCTTTGTCAATATTTATATGAGCGGTGCTTTCGCCATTAAAGGAGTAGACAATGGGTAGATTAAATCCTTTCTCTCTACAAATGCAGATTACTAGCATGTTTGAGCAGGGGCAATCATTTTTTGCCACCACAAAAGTGCAAGATTGGCTGAAAGAGCGTCAGCACAATCCAGCAGACTACAACATTATTTTCCATAAAAAACCGGCTCCCCCTGGTTCCAAAGAAGTGATGGTAATTGAAATTGAATTGCGTCGCAAAGATGGACAACCTGTAGATCCCTGGTTGCAAGAACAAGCTAACCTTCATGCTTGAAAAACGTAGGTGCGGTTTTTAACGCACCTATTACTAATTCTTCAAATTAGATAAAACAGATATTATTAGACATCGACCACTCTTTTCTGATGCGTTACCACAAAGCCAAGAGACGTAGCAGAGAATTGTCTCTACATTCATTTTCACTTTCTATGTCTATTCAACATAAAATTTAATTTTAATTTAGATGAAATTCACATATTCTTTCTAAAAGAACGCTTTCAATTGCGGAATGCTATGAGTTTTCATTGAAGTCATACTAAGACGAAAGAAAATTATCATACATGATATCAAATCGCCATTGGGTTTTTGCTTTTTGGGTTTACTTCGGCATTTTAATGACAATTGTTATTTCTGCCTACCTGAAAATTCTACCCGTTAAAAGCTCTACTATTCCCTATTACGACACAATCGGGCATTTTATCTTAATAGGAATGGCTGCTTTTCTCAGTCATTTAGCATTAAAAAAACGCCGAATTAGTTTCTTAATTATTTCTCTGCCTTTAGCACCAATATTAGTTACCTTTTTCACAGTCAGTGAAGAATTTATGCAAAAACTTTCACCTAACCGCACTTTTGATTTAATTGATTTAGCTTCTGACTTTTGCGGGATTGTGTTATTTACTTGGTTAGCAGAAAGACAAAAAACTAAACTTGAATAAGTTAGTATTTTTTACTAAGATACACCTAATTTGATTCATCCAAAAGTTGTACTCTGCCATCATTTCGTAGTCAGTGCGCCCATGATTTACCGAGGGTGTACAATTAAGTTTGATTATATCTAAAAAATCAGCATTTATATAAGTTTACCCTTTAGCTGATGAAGAAACGGCTTATGACGTACCGAATTGTTTCACAACTGACTGAAAATAAAATTTCGGAACTGGTGGATTTGTACAAAAACGAATTCTGGAGTAGTAAACGTACACATCAAGACGTGGTGCGGATGCTTGCAGAATCAGACATTATTATCGCTTTCGTTGATGAAAATGAAAAAGTAATTGGTTTTACTCGCATTCTCACTGACTTTGTTTATCGAGCAATTATTTTCGATGTTATTATTAAGCCCAGTCATCGAAATATGAAACTTAGCTCGAAGTTGATGGATGCAGTTGTCAATCATCCGCAGTTAAAATCAATAGAGTGGATTGCTCTTTGCTGTTTACCAGAAATGATTCCATATTATGAACGCTGGGGTTTTACATCTGAATTAGGTAAAATGCAGTTGATGTTTAGAATAAATCAAAATAATGATAATTAACCCGGAAAATATACCCAGTCGCACAACTTCAAATTATCCTGATGAATTTAAGCCTTTGGTGTCAGGAAGAGTCAAACAAGCATTAGGTAATGCAGCTAAATTGACAAATTTCGGTGTAAACTTAGTAACACTTGCGCCAGAAAGTTGTTCTGCCCTCAGACATTGGCATACGCTACAAGATGAATTTATTTATGTGATAGAGGGTGAAATCACCTTAATTAGCAACGAGGGAGAACAAATATTAAAACGGGGCATGATGGCAGGCTTCCCCGCTGGGGAGGAAAATGGACACCATCTGGTGAATAAATCGGATGCGATGGTAGTTTATTTAGAAATTGGCGATAGAACTTTAGGCGATCGCGTAACCTATCCAGATGATGACATAATTGCTGAATCCACTCCTGATGGTTGGAGCTTTACACGCAAAGATGGTAGTTTATACGATTAATTTTGCATAAATATTGAAAGCGATACTCCTACGGAGTCACTTTGTGAACGCATGAAAGATATATACAACTTTCTCAAAATATCTGATACAGTTGCCACTTCCGGACAACCGAATTCTGAACAGTTTTCGGCAATAAAGAAGGCAGGATACCAAGTTATTGTTAATTTAGCATTACCAGAATCTCCTAACGCTTTAAAAGATGAAAAGCAAATTGTCGAAAGTCAAGGTATGCAATATGTCCACATTCCCGTAGTTTGGGAAAAGCCAACATTGGAGAATGTGACAGAATTTTTTCGCGTCATGGAAGCAAATGCGGACAAACAAGTTTTTGTGCATTGCGCTGCAAATATGCGAGTTTCAGCATTTATATATCTTTATCGTCGTCTTCATCAAGGTATTAGTGATGAAGATGCTAAAAAGGACTTGCAGAAAATTTGGATTCCTAATGAAATATGGCAAAATTTTATTGAACAAGTAATGTCAATTAAAAAATAGAAATTGGGCGAATAGAATTCGCTACTACACAAACAAAGTCCACCTTCGTGGACTTAATAAAATAACCCGCGTAGTAGTAGTAGTAGTAGTAGTAGTAGTAGTAGTAGTAGTAGTAGTAGTAGTAGTAGTAGTAGTAGTAGTAGTAGTAGTAGTAGTAGTAGTAGTAGTAGTTGCTTATAATAAACATCTCCGAGACGAGAAGATACGAGGGCACGTATGATGCCTTCTTC